>NZ_LOHP01000059.1 GCF_001482305.1 Leucobacter sp. G161 | reverse complement strand
CACGCTCCTGCTTGTTGGTGAGCTTCGGGAGCTTCTGACCAGGCGGCCTACTCACGGATCCCCAACGCCTCACGGATCTCAGGACGCAGGACATCGCCAGTGCTTGCCATCAGGGCTTGCTCGCCTTCACCGATGTGCTCCTCTTTTACTGGGGAGCCATGCCACAGCGCGATCAAGTTGGCAATGCGTGCCTGCTCGTTCGCGATGCGCAGCTGTTCAGCGATCTCAAGCTGAGCTTCGAGGCGCGCATCGTCGAGCATGATGATCGCGGCCATGTGCGGCTGAAGTGCTGGGTCGCCGTTCATCGCGCGGACTATCGTGCGTGCCCCACCTTGCAGGCGTCGCGCTTCTGCAGCGTGGTCGATACGGTCACTCACTGGGTTCTCCTTCTTCTGATGGCAGGCCCGCGTCGAGGCGTTCGCGGTCGATAGCGCAGCAGGGCCGCACCTCGACAAAGTGAGTGCGCCGGTACCGTGCGCAGGACATATTCACTCCGTGTGATGAACAGCACGGCTGGTGTGGTTGGTCACTCATGGTGCCTCCGTTACTGGTTGTGTGGTGCACACGCACCGACGAGAAAGGCCCGGTGCTGGTTCAACCCAGCCCGAGCCAGAACATGCGTCGCAGGAGTGCAACGGTTCGAACTTCGACTCACCCATCGACAGGTGCCGCTTCTGTGTACTCAGCCTGCGCAGCGGCCTGCCTGTCGAGCCCCAGTGAGCGCCACAACCAGTCGATGCCCTTCGTATCGAAGTCCTCGATGTTCATCCGCTCCGGGAGCTTGTGAATCACCGACCGGGCACCGGTCAGTGTCGCTTGCCCGCGGGCCGGCATCTCGATAATCGCGTCGACGTCGTATGCCAGGTTCCGCTGCCCCTTGACCTTGTCTTCCTTCACCGCGGTCGGCTGACCGCGATCGTTCATCACCGTGGTGGAGTCCATCCGCGCGGTGATGATCACGGGCCCGTTGTGGGAGCGGAGCGTACGCAGCAGCGCGTTCCACTCCCCCGTGACGTGGTTCCACAGGTCCATACCCACGATGGGTTCCTGGGTCTTCTGGTTGATGGATCCGCGCTGACGGGCCATCCATGTCGCTTTGTCCCGCAACGTGTCCCAAATGACGGTCCCTGAATCCACGATGATGAGGTTCGGCTTCCCGTCCTCTTGTGGCTGGGCAACCGCGGCCCGCGCGAACGCCTGCAGCCCCGCAAGGGTGCCGTCGTACTCCACGATCTCGAAGTCAGCCCCGGGGATCGCCCCGTACTCGTCGGGGTCTTTCTCCCCGAACCCGAGCCACAAGGTGCGCCCGATAAGCGCGGAGCTCGACGCGAGCGCCGCATGGTAGCTCTTGCCCGTCTTCTCGCGGCCGGCGAGAAGGATCACTGGCCACGACGGCAACCCTGACGGCTTCCGCGTCGCAAGCGCGGGCGGCGGGCCCGGCTTTGCAGCCTTCTTGGCCGCCTGAACGGGGCTCTCCTGTGTTTGGTGGTTCAAGATATCGCTCATCGGGATGCATCCATTTCTTCGTTCAATTCGTCTTCGTAGCTATTGACTACCCAGGGCGGCGGCGATGCCGTTTTCACGCCAGGTGGATAGCCAGGCCACACGCCAGATTCGGAGCACTCAAGGAAACGACGTCGAGCACCTCGCGCCCGTTCTAGGCCCATCTCTTTCCAGTACTCATCGAGCTGGATCACATTCACATTGAACGGCGGCACATTCGCCACGACGATGAACACCATGTCCCTCACGTAGTCCAGTCCGATGATTTCGGCGAGGTCAAGATAGTGACCCCACTGCACGTCGTAGCTGCGATCGTCAATCGCCCGAGTGAACCCCTTCAGCGAAGAGTTTTGCGCGGTCTTCAGATCGAGCGCGAGCGGGTGCGCATCCGGTAGGAAATCGAAGCGGCCACGCAAGCGCAGCCCAGTCTCGGGGCACGTGCCAAACATCGAGGCTTCAGCTTGTCCTGCCTGAGCGAGCGCCGGTCCGCAATCTGGATGCAGGCGCACATTGTCAGCCATGACTGTGATCGCCTCTTTCTCGGATTCACTGACAACGATCAGACCAGCAGCTTCCTGTGCGGCTTCCCACGCTTGCGCATCCTTTCCAGTGGACCGGCGACCACTAGGGGTCAGCAGGTCTTCTGGCCACAGCGCCGTGATGTCGCGATCCTCGAGCACCAACGCGTGAGTTGCGGTGCCAATGTCCATCGCCTTGCTGCGCTTAGCGTGGCCCTTGTTGTATTCCCAGTCGTAGTGCGCGGCAGACTCGCGTATCGTCTTCGCCGCTGACGACGAGAACTCAGCGGTGCGGAACTGTTCGAAGTCCCCTTGCCCGTGGTACTCGTCTTCGCTCATGCCGAGCACGAGCCCGTCTCGCTTCATCGGTTCACTCATCGAATGCTCTCTCTTCTCTCATTTGGTCGCCCTCGTAGTCGTTCTCGGCGGGCCACCAGTGCTCGTGGTCAGACGCCGGGAGTTCCGGCGCGGTGTCGGGTTCGGTGTACGGGATCACCTGTGAGGGCCGCGACCGTGCGTACCATCCGCACACGCAGTCGGGGTTGTGTCCGTTGGGGTTATTCGAGTGGCGACATTTCGTCTTGTGTGACGGCGCTGTACCTCCGTAGAGGTTGTCGCCCATCGTGCCGCCGAGCGTGCTCTCACGCATGACCTTCTCCTCGCAGTCGTTTCAGCTCTGAAATAAGAAACCGCCCCCACCGCTGTTTCTCGGACAGCAGCACGTAGGCGGTGACGATGAGGCCCGCAGGAATCGCGACCTCGGGCGGCATGTAGTCAGGCGGCATCATGCGCTGGCCTTGTGCGCCATAGACCCGAGGATGTCGTCTGAGCAACGCCACTCGTACACCTTCTCTGTGACTGTCACCTTTGGGGCGTCCGCGAGGTAGGCGGGGTCAATCTGCACGACTTCCTTCTCGCCCACCTCGACACGCTCACAAAGCGCTTCACCAACCCTCACCACGTATTCGACACCGTGGAGCTCGCCGTGCAGAGTGATGCTGTTGCCGTCCCGGTCGCTGTACGAGCCCGGCATGGAGTCAAGGAATGCGACGATGATGCGCTCACGCTCCTCGCGGAGCTTCGCAAGATGCTTCTCTCCCAACCACGTGTACTTATGATCGGTCGACCACTCATCCAGGTACAGGTACATCCCTCTGCCCTTCACGGTCGGGATGCTGACCGAGTCGAACTTCGCCCCGATACGTTCGAGATGCTTCACGAGTGCATCAGCAGCGATGTATGCGCGATAAAAGTGGGTAGCCATGATGGCTCCTTTCGTTTGGTGTTCGTGTTGGTCCTCTCAGCGGGTGTCGATCCCGCACACGCCCCACAGAATTGGGTGGTTGCTGACGGCCACGAGCGTCTCCCCCATAGGTAGGGGGACGGTCAAATAGCGGGTGTGTATGCGCCGGCATTGAGAGGGTGGTGCGGGTAGTGCCGGATGCGTCGTTCCATCGCACCGCGGCTTGTCTAGGCGATCCCGCATACGCGAGCGTTCCCGTCAGCGGCTACCCGACCGCTCGCCCCAGGGGGGTCTTTCGTGCCGCCGCCAGGTACTGCGCCTGGACAACCGATGGATAGGCTCGGCGGCTGCCGGGCTACGGCTTGAAGATCGCCTTGCCTGCCCACATGAGGGCTTCTTCGAGCTTGGTCAGCGCAAGCGACTGCTCGCGCGACGGCGCGACCAGGTCTTCCAACAGCCACCCAGCTTCAGCAACCGCGTCGCGGATCTTGCGCTGGGCTTCAAGCTGTTCCTCAGTTGGCTTCCCGCCGTCCTGCGCGGTAAGAAATCGTGTCTCGTTGTTCTGGGCCATGTCTTTCCTTCTTCCTTGTTGTTGTGTCGTTCTGTCGTGGCGGTGCCGGGAGTTACACCCGGAGCGCGTGTTACACCGCGCGGCTGCATCCACCGCCTGTGGCCCGTGCTTAGTTCCTCTGCCGTCCTCAGACGCGTTCGACCTCATGGCAGGTGCTTACAGTCATCGCTGACCGCGAGGTAGGTGTGGTGCTGCACGCTCTGCGCCGCAATCACGCCGCCACACCCCTCGTATGCACGGGTAGTCCGTAACCCTTCTCGCCTCAAGCTTCGGGATAGATCAGGGCCACGGTGATACGCAGCAATTCACGGCGTCGCCGGTCATCTACTACTCGCTGGGCCCTGTCTCGGACTATCTCTATGGAGTTATCAAAAAGCGTGTGGAGCGCCCCGTGCGAGACGGTGAATGTCTCGGGGAACCCGGAAGCCTGTTAGGCCGTGCCCTGCCGTTGTGTGTGCCGTAAAGACCAACGGAGGGCTGAAAGTGGGTATGCAGCAGCTCACGTACCGTCGAAACGGCACGACAGCTATGTATTAGCTAGAGTTTGGGAATGACTTTCGGAGAATGGCTTGCATCTCGGGACTGGACCGCTACTGGCACTTGGATTGCAGCGACCATCGCGGCTATCAGCGCATTCGTCACACTCTGGTGGCCCTGGTACACCCGGAAGCAGCCGATCCTGACTGCCGAGCTGACTGCGTTAAGCATGAGCAAGGAACAGATTTCAAAGGCGATCATCGCCTGCAACCTCCAACGCCCAACCCGCTCTTGGAAGATCCGGAATGACGGTGATGGAGTTGCGTTCAATGTCGAAATCAAGACACCTGAGGGGTACGAGGCAAGGTTCCTGAAACTGGAAAAGTCGGACGAAATCACGCTGAGCTCCCGAGAAGCCTCTCTTCACCCAGGGGATGAACGTGTCGTGGTGTTCTACCCGTTGACGACCCAAGAGGTGGTTTCGCCGACACTAGAGACGAAATGGGCAGAGTCACCCATTCGTCTGCGCCAGAATCATAAACGTAAAGACTTCGCCGTTCCGGGCAAACTGCGAGGTATGAGCCCTCTGGGTGCCCAAGAAATGACCTTGGTTCAGCACCAGATAACGCGAGCAGCTGGCCTGTTCGGCTATACATACGGTCAGATGCTTGAGATTCTTGGCTACACGACTGAAGATATTTCACGGGCATTGCGACGGGCTCCAACGACAGGCGAGTGAAGAAGTACACGGTATTGCTCATGCCCCTACCCCTTCAAGCCCGAGCTTCGCCGCGAGTTCTTGTGCATGGAACTGGCGCACATACATCGTCTGCTTCACCTGGCCATTGTGAAGACGCGGAGCGTTGTGCTGCGGGCGAAGATCGAACCATGCCGACGACGCAACTCCTTGCCGCGGCCGCCACTCGTATTCCTTCACCATGCGCTTCTCACTGTTGGACCAGCGCTCACCCAGGAACTTCCGCACCGCAACACGCTTCTCGTGCAGCAGCTCGCGCACCTTCGGCCCTGTCGACCCGAACTGCGACGCGAACACGTCCACCGTCACCGCGTCACTCGTCTGCCCAACAAACCGGTCGACGTACTCGACCTTGGGTTCGTCCACGATGATCTTCTGCGCCAGCTCAGTGTTCTTGTCTACCGTGGCTGCGAGCTCGCGTAGCGCTTCGGAGAACGACTGAGGGAGCGCATGCTGCGGGCTTGCGAGCGCCTGACGCATCGCAAAGAACTGCTTGACCAGCTCCACCTTGAACTCGACCACGACGGGACTGTTCCGCATGAACGTCATCAGCAACGTGGACTGCGGTTCGTTAAGCAACGCGTACATGGTGTCCCCGCCGCCATGCTGGCCCGACATTCTTGGTGCGATTTCAAATCCGACCAAGCCGAACTCCTCGAGCTCTGCTTGCCGGTCGCGAACGATTCGCATAACCGAGGCGTGCTGATTCTCAGTGCGGCCGGCGATGATCAGTGAGGAGACACGAAGTTCTCCGTCCGCATCTTCGATGATGTTGATAGTCTGTACCTCAGACATTGGATGCCCTCCTAGGCGTTGATGTTCTCGCCCGGTGTTAGCGCACCGGGCATTTTTGTTACTTCGGGAAGTCCCAGCCGTTGCCGCCGGATCTCTGCGACTTCAGACGGGACGAAGGCGTTGAGCTTCCCCTGCTTGCGCGGCCTGGGGAACTCGCCCTTTGAAATCTGGTTGGCGAGCGTCCGGGGCGCGATGCCGAGGAACTCTGCCGCCTGCTTCGTTGTCCACGTCGGCTCGTAGCTCGTGCCTGCGAAACCGTTCATGGCTATGCCGCGTCCGCTACAGCGCTGTTGGGCTCGTCCACGGCGACGGCGATCTCGCCGATGCTGTAGCCGAACGTCCGCGCGATCCCGGCAATGAGACGAACGCTGTCCCCTTGGCCCGCCTTTGCGCGGTGCAGCGTAGACGGGGAGACCCCGACAGCGCGGGCGAACAGGTGGTCGTCGTCAATGCCAGACAGAGCTTGTACTCGCTTGAGAGCGTTCGGCCTGAGTGAGATGGTTGCCATCGATCTTCCTTTCCACTTCGGAACGTTTGTTTCGATGTTGAATAGTGAATCACACCGTTGCCATTCGCGCAACCCAAAGTTGAATAACTATTCCAAACTTGACTACTGGCCCCTTCTGTTCCACAATGGAATACATGAGCGACAACACACTTCTCAGCTGGTACGCACGCGTCACCGAAGGCGCGTCAATCAACGAGGTATCCCGCAAGGCAGGCATCCCCGTTGCGACGCTCCACAGGCAGCTCGGCACTGGGAAATTCAGCCCTGACACCTGCGCAAACGTAGGCAGGGCCTTCGGGAACAGTGCAATTGAGGCACTACTCGTGCACGGACTGCTGGTCGCTGACGACCTCGACGGCGTCGTGACCATCGGGACGCTGAATGACGCGACCGATCAAGCGCTATTGGAAGAGATTGGGAGACGCCTCGACCACGTAGCCGAAGGCGAGAGCCCCGTCTTTGACGAACCAGCACCACATGTGGACGATCTTGCGCAGCGCCGAAATGTCAGGGGTGCGGGCGACAATGCCGAGACCCCCGACGACGACCATGTTGGGGAGTCCTGGGAAGTCGCAGATGAGCCCGTCGCGTACGACGGGCTCATGGCAGCAAAGAAGGGCAAGCGTCAGGCGGACGAACTGCCACACGCAGAATGAGCGAAGGGATAGTAATGGAACGACTAATGCTCGTAGCGAAGAAGCTGCGTGTTCGAGTCATTGCTGCGCACTTGCCGGCTGGGGTACTCGGCTTCTACGACAAGGAGAAGGGCATCATCTACTTCGACATCTCGCTCAACAGCGACGAGCGGCGCTGCGTGATTGCACACGAGCTCGGGCACGTATTCCACGGGCATGACTGTGCCACTCAAGGCGCGGAAGATCAAGCAGACGCGTTTGCGGCTCGACTGCTGATCGACCCTGTGCGGTATGCGACAGCAGAGGCGATATCGACAGACCCCGACTTCCTTGCAGACGAGCTTGATGTGACGCGAGACATCGTGCTGGCATTCCAAAAGTATGCGCTCCAGCGCATCGGGTCTCGGACATACGTTCGCGCATCCCAGTTGGTTGCGTAATGGCCAGGCGAGTAACTCCAATCGGAACCTATGGGGAGATCACGACGTTCACCGAGCGCGGAACAAAGTACGCTTCAGCACGGTTCCGGGATTTCGACGGAAAGAGCCGCCGAGTAAAGCGCTCGGGCAGGACATACGAACTGGCCAGAACAGCGCTGCGTGAGGCCCTTGCGGACAGGGCGACACCGAGCGCGGGAAACATCGACCGAGATATGAAGCTCAAGCACCTTCTAGACATTTACGAGGCAGAGCTGCTCGCCTCCGACAAAGCGGACGGAACAAAGCTCAACTATCAGTCCCATATCAACGGCGCGAAAAAGGCTCTGGGGGAAATCCGCTTGCATGAGTGCACGCCAGGGAGGCTCGACACGTTCATCCGCGTCGTTGCGGAGGACAGGCCTGGCTCGGCGCGTATGACAAGGCAGGTGCTTAAGCAGGTCATGTCAATCGCTGTGCTGCACGGGGTGTTCCCGTCCAATCCGATCACCGAGACCCGCACGGTCGCGAGCAAGGTGCCAGACTTCTCTGCGATCGGCAAGGACGATCTGGGCGAGATCCGGGAACTACTGAACGCGTGGGACACGGGCAAGGACAAGCGCGGCGCCGTGCGGAGCGGCAGCCTGCGTGACATTACTGACATGTACATCGCCACTGGGGCCCGCACGTCAGAAGTCCTGGCGCTCACGTTCCCAGATTTCACGATCGAGCCAGCGTTGCGAGAAGGCGACAAGCGCGAACCGGCGACGGTGCGGGTGTGGAAGACCGTTGCCCGGAACATCCAGAACAAGTACGTCATCATGGAGCGCCTCAAGACGGACGGTGGCAAGCGGGAGCTCGAACTGCCGTACGAGGTCGTTCCGATGATCATGCGCAGGCAGATGGAGGCGTACACCGAGCTCGTCTTCCCGTCTTCGACAGGGACTGTCCGGTCGCCTGACAACTTCCGACGCGACTGGCACGCAGCCCTCAAGGGATCACCGTACGAAGGCCTGAAGCCTGGCCTATACCGCAAGAGCGTCGCGACACTGATTGCGCGCACCCTCGGGGAGAAGCAGGCGGCCGATCAGCTCGGGCACGCGGGCCTCGGGAACCTCCGCTACTACGTGGAGCGCACAAAGCGGGGGCCACAAGTGGCTGCGGTGCTGGGTGAACTGTTCGGTTAATAAAGGCCCGTAAAAGGCCCGCAGCCAAAAGGCGGGACGTCCAGAAACACAAAACGCCCGGTCAGATTTAGCATCTGACCGGGCGTTTCTCGTGGTGGCGGGTGAGAGATTCGAACTCACGTAGCTTGCGCGGCTGATTTACAGTCAGCTCCCTTTGGCCGCTCGGGCAACCCGCCTTTGGTCATGCGAACACGACCAGAAAATAACATTACCGGCTCACCGGCGCGAACGGAAATCCACGCGCGGTAAAGTCGTGCCAAGATCGTCATATGCGTTCACTCCCACTGCACTACGCGCTCCACTCGGGGCGTGGAATCGATGCACTCTCACCCCGCACGTTCCATGACATTGCCCGCCTCAGGCAGGAAGTGTTCGTCGTTGAACAGGACTGCGCGTACCTCGATCTCGACGGCCGCGACGCGGAACCGGCGACAACACAGTTTTGGATCGAGCGGCACGACGAGGAGTCACTTCCGAGCGCGCCGACCGTGGCGGCGACGCTGCGCGTGCTCGACGAGGGCGCCCGTGAGCCGGGCCTCCACGCCATCGGCAGGGTCGCAACGGCGGCAGCGCACCGCGGCAATTCGCTCGCAGCAGCGCTCATGGAGGCCGTGGTTGCCGCCTATGGAGACGGCCCGCTTGTCCTCGAAGCTCAGTCACACCTCACTGGCTGGTACGAACGCTTCGGGTTCACGGTGGCCGGCGCCGAGTACCTCGAGGACGGGATCCCGCACACCCCGATGCGGCGCGGCTAGGCTCAGCGTTCGAGCCCCAGCCGCTCCACCCGGTCAAGCCACGCGTCAGCCGTCGAGTCGTCGAAGGGCGCTGATTGCGCTTCGACACGTGCTTCAAGGTCGAGCGCGAGCCGTTCCAGCCGCTCCATGACTGCCTGTGGATACCCGAAGCGGTCGGCGTGCTCGGCCCACTCATCACGATCGTCAACCCGTGTCGTGTGCTCACCGGCACCCTCCATGCGCACAACATCGAGATCCATATCGATGCCCGTGACGAGGTGCGGGTTTGCGTCCCAGCGAATCTCCCATCCGAGATCGATGTACACGCGCATCCCCTTGGGGTGGCCGCGGTTCACGGTGAGCGCGAAGTCGACGCTGTCGAGGCCGGCCTGGGCGAAGCCCGTGCCCGATTCGAGCGAGGGAACGAGCGTCACACTCGGACCGGTCACATTGAGCGTTTTTCCAGGCCGGGCACTCCCCCAGCCGACGGTCTGCCCGACCCAGTCGCCCCATTCGTCGGCGCCCAGGTAGACGCACTCGTGGCGCCAGTGCGGCGAACCGTCCCACTTGCGCCACTGAAACACCATCGGGCTGCCGGGTTCCGGTCGTCGTGTCTGCACGGGCCGAGTCTAGCGAGCGAGCGCTGCAGATCGAATGGATGCCACGCTACTCCAGGAGCGCGTCGAGCCCAGGTGCGAACTCGGCGAGGCCGTGCCGTTCGGCGCGCACCGAAATCGATTGCTCACGCAGCAGTGTGAGCAGCTCGACTGGCCCAGCCATGGTGACGGGCTCTGCCCACAGGGCCGCCCGGTCGAGGCCGCCCATCCACTCGGCAACGCGCACCCGGTCGCCGCCGATGAGCCGAACGCGGGTGGCGGCGGAACCTCGCGGCCCCGTCGGTCCCTCCGCTGCGAGCCGCTCGAGCCAGGCGTCGTCCCGCTCCAGCGACACGTCGATTCCCTGCGATGCGAGCAGCTCGGAGACGCCAGGCGGCAACACCGTGCCCGTCGACACCGCGATCGGCGCACGCACGAGCAGCGCGGCGGCGAGCACCCGCATGAGCCCGCCGAGTGATCCGCCCTCGGCAAGCCGCACATGGACCGTGACCGGCGCCGTCCGCAACGCATTGCGTTCGATCCCCAGGCCGATGCCGTCTTCGGTCGCGCCGAGGTCAGTCTGCCAGGTGAGTTGGTCGGCGAGCGCGGCGCGGCGTAGCTCGTCGAACTCCTCATACGCGAGCGCGGGTTGCGCTGCCTCGATAAGGAGCACGACCTCTGGGGCAAGCCCACGTAGGTGCAGGGTGTCGCTGCGCTGACCAGGCCGGCGCTCCCACGAGCCCTGCGCGACGAGCCAGTGCGGCCCGCCACTGAGGGCCGGCAGCCCCATGATCGCGTCATTCCAGCCCCCGAAGGGCTGGCGTTCGACTCGCGCGGCGCCTGTCGCCCGGTTCACGGAGAGCGCGGCAGCCTCGATCCCGGCGAGCCACGACGTCACCTCACCGCTGTCCCATGACTGGATCCCGGCGACGGCACCACTTCCACCGGCGTTCTGCTGCGCGACGGCGTCCCCGAGCAGCTGCGCCGACCCGAGGCCGATAAGCGGGAGCCCGCGTGCGTCGTCCCAGAACGGCGAGCCCGGCGAGACGCCGAGGCGCACCCCCGGCGTCCAAAGCCGGCCCTCGTCGTCAAGCTGTTGCGGTTGCACGAGCCACTCTTCGCCCTGCCCGAGCTCGGTGAGTGCGGCGAGCCCGGCCGGGCTGGGCGGCTGTGGCAGCGGCCCGACATCGAAAGTGAGCGGATCCTCCCCCATCGGGCGGGTGGAGTCGCCGACGCGCAGGTTTCGCACCGCTTCGGCCAGCGCGGCACGGAACCCACGCGAGCGAGCGACGCTGCTGAGCAGGATGACCGCGTTCGTGCTGCCGAGCGCCGTCTGCGAGCCACGGAACGCGGAGTCGAGGATGTCGGCAATTGCGCGCTCGCGCTCAGCCGAGGGCGTGACGATGATCGAGCCGCGCGCGGTGAAGTGCCCCTCAACGCGCAGGTCGGGTCGACGGCGCGCGAGCTCGCGACCGAGGGAGCGGTTGCCGAGCACGACTGCGCGGTCGACGTGGGGGCTCGCACCGAGGGCCGCGAACGCCTCTCCGCCGGTGACGCTCACCGTACCGACCGCCCCCGGAGTGAGCCCGCCGACCTCCCACTCCTCCACGCAGGCGGCGGCCACCCGGAGCGCCCCAGGCGAGACCGCCCACAGCACCCCTGCGCCGCTGCCGAGCACGGCAAGCACCGCGGCGGCCTGCGCGGCAATGGGAGCGTCCGCATCACCAACGACAAGCACCAGGCGGTCAGGCACGAAGGTCGCCCCGCGCACAACGCGAAGCCCATCGGCGAGCTGGCCAGCATACCTCGCGGAGTCGATCATGAGGTTGACCGCGTTGTCGAGCTCGGTGAATGGTGCACCGGTGCCGGCCGCGAGTTCCGTGATGAGGCGGTCTCGGGCTGCGGCCGTCGCGAGCGCTACCCGCCGCAGCCGCACCGCCCGCCCCTCGTGCCGGAGGTCGGACCAGCGCTGAGCGGCCTCGCGTGCTGCCGCGGCGGCTGATTCCGGATCGAGGTCGGCCTGCGTCAGTGCCACCGTCTCGTCGAGCCGATCATCGCGCATCGCGGTCTCATGCGCCCGCCGAAGCAGCCCGCGCGCCCACTCGCGGTTCGCAGGCAAGCTGCCGTCTGTCGGCGGCTCGTTGGCAAAGCCGGTGCGGGAAACGACCGGGATCGCGTGCGTGGGAGCAACCTCCTCGAGCACCACCTCACCAGTCGCGTCGCGGGCGAGCCCCAAGACGGCAGCCGTGAGCCCGCCCGTATCGTGTGTGGCTGGCTCATCCGGGGCCCGGTAGAAGAGGGCGCTGTCGCGCTCGCTCGGGTCCCACTCCCGCGCGCGCTGCTGCTGGCGGTGGCTGGCGGGTCCGGGCTCGAGGGCGAGTTCGGCGGCTTCCGCAAACGCGTCAGAGCAGAGCTGCGCTGACTCAGGCCCTGCGGCCTCGGCGAGCAGCCCGACGAGATACCCCACCACCTCCCCGTATTCTCCCTTGGGGGTGACCGGCAGCCGCAGCCGCACATCGGGCGCGTTGTCTGCGGCGTCGCCGACGAGCTGCGCCGCGAGCTCAGTGGCGAGCCCACACCGCAGCTGCAGCGCGTAGAGCTTTCCGGAGCCAAGCCTCGCCGCGACCTCGATGACCGCTGCCGCGATGAGTGGATCCTCGGTGGCAATCACTGGCCTGAGCACGGAGGCTCGGCTGGGCTGCAGCGCGACCTCGACCAGCCTGAGCAGCTGGGCGACGCGCTCCGTCGCATCCTCGATGACGGGCACGGGGAGACCGCTGTGGATCGCCGCGACACGCTCAGCGGCGGCAACGTCGGAGAGGCCGATGACGGCCTCGACGGGGGCGCCCCCGTCAGCGACGCGGCGCCGGGCGAAACGGTGGATCGCCGCGTATGCTTCCCAAGACTCGGGCAGTTCAGCGAAGAGCCGGACACCAATACTCAGGCGGTCGAGCTCGGAGCAGCCGAATGCCCGCGTCAGGAGCTCGGTGAGCTGTTTGGCCCACACCGTGTCGCGCGGCTCAATGACGAGCCGCACCCCGTGCTCAAGCGCCGTCTCGAGGATCGGGCGTACCCGCGTCACCGCGAGCGTGAGATCGGATTCGATCGACCACTCGGTCGCGCCAGGAACGAGCCTGGCCGGGTCGAACGCGAGCTCGCGCACCGCCGGGTGCGCTGCGAGGGTGAGCAGCCGCTGCACCTCCGCCTCGCCACCTGCCTCGCCGTAGACCGGGTCGCCGTGGAGCGAAACGAGCACCGAGTGCCCGCGGTCTCGATAGGTTCTGAGGGTCTCCGTGAGTGCCGTGAGGCGGCCGCTGAGCTTCAGCTCGAGCAGCACGTCGGGCATACGGGAGAGGAGATTCTTTCGCGCCGCGGGACGCACGACCCACGGCAGTCCGAGCGAGGCAACCCCACCTGCGCGCAGCAGCAGCCGATCGCGTGTCGGCATGCGCTCGGGAAGTTCGCTCTTGGACACGCCCCTCAGCCCCATGGCCGCGGTGAACGCGTCAGCGGGACCAAACAGGGAATCGATGAGCCTGCGGGTGAAATCAAGGCTGTCGGGGCTCGCAGCGAGATCTCCGAGGAGCGAGCCGCGTGCGCCGCGCTGCGGATCCTCGGCGGCAGCCACCGCAGCTTCCCAGCTGCTCACACGCTGCTCAGCGGCTCCGGTGACAGACCCCCATACCGACGCAGTGTTCGCCCGATTGTCTCCCATGGATTCACTCTAAGGCGGACGGCTAGCGAAACCCCGTGAACACGCGAGAGCCCCGCACACCGTTCGGTGTGCGGGGCTCTCGTCATACAGCAGGAGGAACTACTCGACCTTCTCCGCTTCAGCGAGGATCGCCTCGGGGATCGTCACGCCCATGCGCTCCGCAGCCCCCTCGTTCACGACGTAGGCGAACTCCTTCGACACCTCGACGGGCATGGTCGCCGTGTCAGCGCCCTCAAGCACCTTCAGCGCCATCTCGCCGGTCTGGTAGCCGAGCTTCGTGTAGTCGATACCGAGCGTGATGACCGCCCCGCCCTCGACGGTGCCCGACTCTGCGCCGATCACAGGGATCTTCTTGTCCTCAGCCACCTGGACGAGCGACGCAATGCCAGCAACGACCATGTTGTCGGTCGGCACGTAGATTGCGTCAACGTCGCCGAGCGCCTCGGTCGCGGCAGCGATGTCGTTGCCAGTGGTCACGGTCTTCGTGACAACCTCAAGTCCGAGCGGCTTCGCAGCCTCGGTAGCCGCGTCAACCTGCACCTGCGAGTTGACCTCACCGGAGGCGTAGACGATGCCGACCTTCTTAGCGTCGGGCACGATTTCCTGGAGCAGCGCGAGCTGCTCATCGATCGGAGCAAGGTCACTCGTCCCGGTGACGTTGCCGCCCGGCGCCTCGTTCGAATCCACGAGCTGCCCTTCGACTGCGTCGGTGACGGCGGTGAAGAGAATGGGCACATCGGTGATTGCCTGCGCCGCGGTCTGCGCCGAGGGGGTCGCAACAGCGAGCACGAGGTCGAGACCCGCGGTGCCGAAGCCCTGTGCGATGGTCACCGCGTTGGCCTGGTCACCGCTCGCGTTCTGCTCGTCCCACTCCACTTCGACGCCTGCGTCGGCGAAAGCGTCCTTGAATCCAGCGGTCGCAGCGTCAAGAGCGGGGTGCTGCACGAACTGGCTAATGCCGATCTTGTACGAGGTCTTCGCCTCGTCTCCCGCGTCGGTTGCTGCCGGAGTGGAGGAGCAGGCGCTCAGGGTGAGCGCGGCAACTGCGATGCCGGCAAGCGCGATGCCTGAACGGCGGAACGAGGTCATTCGCATAGCAAAACGGTCCTTCGTGAGTGTGCCACTGCAACACCGCAGCGGCCGGGGAAAACGGAACAGGGATGAGCCGTTTCCAGCATCGTACCCCGATGGCCCCCGCCCAGATCCCGGTTCAGAACCGAACAGTTACGGAAACGAGACGGGGCCGAGCGAGCGGAGCGCGGTGCTGGTTAGGCGAGCAGGGCGCGGTCGTCGAACGTGGCGCCCTTGATCTTCGCGAACTCTGCGAGCAGCATCGGCACGGTGAGCGCGGCCTTCTCGGCTGCGTTCGCCTCAAACACAATCCGGCCCTCGTGCATCATGATGAGCCGGTTGCCGAGCTTGATCGCCTGCTCCATGTTGTGCGTCACCATGAGCGTCGTGAGATTACCGTCGGTGACGATTCGCTCGGTGAGGTCGGTGACGAGCGCGGCACGCTGCGGGTCGAGAGCGGCAGTGTGCTCGTCGAGGAGCAGAATGCGCGGCTCGGTGAAGCCCGCCATGAGGAGCGACAGCGCCTGCCGTTGCCCACCCGAGAGCAGGCCGACCTTCGCGGTCAAGCGATCTTCGAGGCCGAGCTCGAGCGATTCAAGCTCGCGCGCGAACAGCTCACGACGTGCCTTCGTGATGCCGCGGCGCAGCCCGCGACGCCTCCCTCGCTGCAGCGCGAGGGCGAGGTTCTGCTCGATCGTCAGATCGGGAGCCGTGCCGGCCATGGGATCCTGGAAGACGCGGCCAACGAACCGGGCTCGCTTGAACTCCTTGAGCTTCGCAACTGAGGTGCCGTCGATGGTGATGTCGCCCGAATCGATCGGGTAGCGACCCGAGATCGTGTTGAGCAGGGTCGACTTGCCTGCGCCGTTCGACCCGATGACGGTCACGAAATCGCCCTCGGCGAGTTCGAGGCTCACGTCAACGAGGGCGCGCCGCTCGTTAACGGTGCCGGCGAAGAACGTCTTGGAGATCTTGTTGATGCTCAGCACGATTACGCCCCCTTCGTTGCGGCTTCGGCCGGCTGTGTCGTGACGTCAGATCGCTTGTTTCCGCGGGTTCGCAGTGACGGGATCTTCTTGAGGAACCCCCAGCGCGGCAGCAGCAACGCAGCAATGACGAGCAGCGCCGTCATGAGCTTCATGTCGTCCTGGTTGAAGCCGATGCGGAGCGCACCGAAGATGATGATGCGGTACAGCACCGCGCCGACGACCACAGCGAGCGTGGCGAGCCAGATCCACCGCTGGCCGAGGAGCGCCTGCCCGAGGATCACCGATGCGAGTCCGACGAGGATCACGCCGATGCCCATGCTGATGTCGGCGACACCGTTGTACTGTGCGATGAGCGCCCCGGCAAGCCCCACCAGGCCGTTCGAGATCGAGAGGGTGAGGATCTTCATGCCGTCGGTGTTCACGCCGAAGCTGCGGATCATCTGCTCGTTGTTGCCAGTCGCCTGGATCGCGAGCCCGACATCGGTCGACAGGAACCAGTCGACAAGCAGTTTGATGACGAGCACGACCGCAAGGAAGATGAGGACCACGAACCAGGTCTTGCCCATCCAGCCGGCCTCGCGGAGCGGGCTGATGAGCGTGTCCTCGCGCAAGAACGGCAGGTTCGACTTCCCCATAATCCGCAGGTTGATCGACCACAGCGCGATCATCGTGAGGATGCCAGCAAGCAGGCCATCGATCTTGCCCTTCGTGTGCAAGATCCCGGTAATCGCGCCGGCGATCATCCCGGTCGCACCCCCGGCGAGCGTCGCGAGCAGCGGGCTCTGCCCCGCGTGAATCAGCGCAGCGGCTGTCGCAGCGCCGGTCGTCAGGCTTCCGTCGACCGTGAGGTCTGGAAAGTTGAGCACGCGGAACGTGAGATATACCCCGAGGGCGAAAATGCCGTAGAGAAGTCCAACTTCAATTGCGCCAATCACGTCGCGCCTCCTGCTGTGTAGTGTTCATGCTCGTCTGCTCCGGCTCCAATGCCGTGAGTAGTCTCAGAGCAGCGCTGCCGCTGCTTCCGAGACCTCGATCACCGCGTCATTCTCATGTCGCGCACCGACGGAGATGCGAATCCCATCGCCTGGGAAGCAGCGTACCGAAACTCCGCGCTCCGCATAGACACTCGCGAGCGCGTCGCTTGCTTCGCCAGCCGGGATCCACACAAAGTTCGCCTGCGAGTCGATAACGGGAAGCCCCGCCGCACGAAGCGCGGTCGTCAGACGCGCGCGCTCGTCGACGAGCGTGTCGACGCGCTCCTGGAGCTCGCTCTCGGCGGCGAGAGAGGCGACGCCGCCAGCCTGGGCGAGCGCGCTAAGTCCGAACGGCACTGCCGCCTTGCGCAGCGCATCCGCGACCTCGGGCGGCGCGACCGCGTAGCCGAGCCGCAGCCCGGCCAGTCCATACGCCTTCGAGAAGGTGTGCAGCACGGCGACGTTCGTGAAGCGCTTGAAGAAGTCGAGGCCGACCGCAGAATCCGTGTCCACGTTGAAGTGCACGTACGCCTCGTCGAGCACGACGAGCACGTGGTCGGGCACCCGCGCCAGGAAAGCCTCCACCTCGGCCTGTGTCACGACGGTGCCAGTCGGGTTGTTCGGGTTGCACACGAAGATGAGCTTCGTGCGCTCGGTGATCGCATCGGCCATCGCTGGCAGGTCGTGATTGCCGTCAGCGTCGAGCGCCACCTGCACTGGCGTCGCGCCAGCGAGCTGCACGAGGATCGGGTAGGCCTCGAATGAGCGCCACGCGTACATGACCTCGTCACCAGCGCCGGCGAGGGCGTGGATGAGCTGGCTCGCAACCTCGACGGAGCCAGCGCCGAACGCGAGGTTCTCAGGCTCAACCCCGAGGCGAGCGGCCAGTGCCGCAGTGAGCTCGGGTGCCGCGATGCTCGGGTAGCGGTTCACCGAGGTCGGGAGCGCTGCGGCGAGCGCTTCAAGTACCGACGGGAGCGGATCGTAGGGGTTCTCGTTTGAGGAGAGCTTCGCGCTGAGGCCGTCTGGGCCGAGCTTCGCTGACTTTCCTGCACGGTAGGAGGGAATACGCTCGAACCCGGAACGGATCGACACTGACATGAGGGGTCTCGCTTTCGATGAGGCTGGGTCAATCCTACGCACCGCGCGCGCCGCCTCACGACAGGAGTGTGTTTTGGCTAGGCCGCCCCACCGAATTCGCCGGTTGCGACGATGATCGCGCGAGCGAGCACCGCATCCCGCATCATGAATCCGAGTACAGCCGGGGTGGCCTGCGGATCAACGTCGATGTGCGCCACGTCGAGGGCGTGCACGACGAACCAGTAGTGGTGGACGCCAGTGCCCTCTGGCGGGCCAGCGCCGACGAACGCGGGCTCGCGCTGTTCGTTCGGCATCATGATCGCACCCGCGGGCAAGAGTGCGCCGCCTGGGGCACCCGCGCCCGCCGGCAGGTCGGTGACGCTCGCGGGAATGTTCGCGACTGCCCAGTGCCAGAACCCCGATCCGGTTGGAGCGTCGGGGTCGAAGCAGGTTACGACGAAACTCTTCGTTTCGGCGGGGAACTCCGACCAGCTGAGCTGTGGGGAACGGTTCGAGCCGCCAGCCCCTTCGCCGTAGAGTTCGGCTGGAAGTGGTTCACCGTCTTGGATGTCGGTGCTCGTGAGAACGAACCCTGGCTTCTCCGGCATCCCGGCGTACGGGTTCAATGCGCCGCGACTCGGATGACTTGTCATGCTCGCTACGCTACCTGGGAACAGGCGTTCTGGGTAGCGCACACCCGGTAGACTGGGGGAACTAGCAGCGACGCAGCAGTGATATGGATTGGAGTGCAGCATGGCGATTACAACTGGCTCCGAGCGTGCACGTAGCGCCCTCTCGTACCTCCGACGCAAGATTTCCACGGGTGAGTGGGCCGTCGGTGAGCGCATCCCGATCGAGCCCGAGCTGTCCGAGCAGATGGGCGTCGGTCGGTCGACTGTGCGCGAGGCCGTCCGCTCGCTCGCGAGCATGGGAATGCTCGAAACTGCGCCGGGGCGGGGCACCTTTGTGCGCTCCGCGTCCCCGACGAGCTCCCTGCTCGATGAGTTCCTCGCGGACTTCTCGCTGGAGGAGATCCTCAGCTACCGCCGCGCCCTCGAGGTTGAAGCGGCGCAGCAGGCCGCACTGCACCGCTCAGACGACGACCTCGCCGCGCTTGAGCGGGCGACCATCGAAGAGGTCGGCTGCTCACGTTGCCCTGTGCTCAGCCTGAGCGACTCGGGTGACGGCGCGTTCGACAGCCGCTTTCACCGACTGATTTTTGATGCCGCAAAGAACCGGCTGCTGGCAGCGCTCTACGCCGGCATCAACGACCAGCTGCGCACCCCGCAGCATCGCGGCCGCCTCGCGAACGTCGCGACGGGGGCCGAGATGGAGCGCGACCACCAGCGCGTGCTCGACGCGATCCGTCGACGCGACTTCATTGACGCCGTGCACGCGATGGTCGACCACGTCGACCACGATGTCGTCATCGTGAACGATCAGCAGGAGGTCGTGCCGCCGCTCGCACGTACGCCCGAGCAGCAGCAGCGCATCGACGATGTCCGCGACGGGCGCCCCGCAACCGTTTAGCTCGCGGTGCGGATGCGCAGTGCATCACGCACGAGCGTTGCGCCGCTCACGCCGCCGTAGTTCGCGGCAAAACGCTCATCGGCGACGTACATTTCGCAGAGCCCGCGCACGTAGGGGATGAAGTGCTCGCCACTTGGAGCGCCCGGAAAGCCCTCGAGCCAGGCGATATGCCGGGCGGCGAGCGCCTGCGCAACCGGTGAGTCTGCCTGTTCCCCCGCGGCTGCGGCTGCGCTCCAGTCGGCGTTGAGCGCGGCAACGTCCTGCTGCCACTGCTGTTGTTCGCCCCCGGTGAGCCCGCGCCACCAGCGGTCACTCTTCGCGTAGGCGTCCTTCCCCCAGCGCTCGCTGACCTCCTCTCGGTGTGCGGTGTGGTCGAAGCCTTCAAACATGTTCGCGTTCATGAGTCCTGTCCTTTCGTGTGGTGAGGTGAGGGCCGCGATCGTGCGCCGAACTGCGCCGATCTGCTTGTCGATCCGCCCGCGCTCACGCGTGAGCAGTTCGAGGTGCGCGGTCAGGAGCGTCGCCTCGGCCGCAGCGGGGTCACTGCCTTCGCCGCGCGCGTCCTGCGCGGCGAGCACTTCGGCGATGCGGTCGAGACCGAGACCGAGCTCGCGCAGCAACAGCACACGCTGCAACCTGACGAGCGCACGGTCGTCGTAGAAGCGGTAGCCATTGCCGCCGACTCGCGACGGCCGCACGAGGCCCAGGCTGTCGTAGTGCCGCAGCGTCCGCGAGGTGGTTCCCGCCGCGCGCGCTGTTTCTTGGATGGAATACTCCATGACGGCTCCTTTCTGCCCTCGGAGATCACGTTAGAACTTGACGTTACGTCAATGTCAAGGCCAAGTTTGCTGCGCCATGCCGCGACAAGGCGGCGTAGGCTGGAGCGATGGCAGTCATTCGCTACGTCGCAATCGGAGACAGTTTTACCGAGGGAGTCGGTGACGAACAGCCCGATGGCAGCGTGCGCGGCTGGGCAGACCTCGTCGCGCAGGGCCTCGCCGATGCGACGGGCGAGCCGATCGAGTACGCAAACCTTGCGATCCGCGGCAGGCTGCTCGCGCCGATCCTCGCCGAGCAGCTCGAGCCGGCAATCGCGCTCGGCCCGACGCTGCTGAGCTTCAACGGCGGCGGCAACGACATGCTGCGCCCGGGAACCGACGTACCGTCGATTATTTCCGATACCGAGGGTGCGCTCCGCCGCATCCAGGCCGCGGGGATCGAGCCGCTGCTGCTTGCCGGCGCGAACCCGACTGCCGGGCTGCCGAACGGCTCAAACGTGAGCAAGAAGGGCAGCGAGATGACCGCCGCGGCTGGCGCGGTCGCCGAGCGGCTCGGGATCCGCTTCTCGAACAATTGGAGCGACCCGGAGCTCGCGCTCAGCCAGTACTGGTCGCGGGATCGGCTCCACCTCGCACCGGTCGGTCACCACCGCGTCGCCGCCAACGTGCTGCGCACCCTCGGCTATGACGCACCGGCCGACTGGGTGCTGACCGCGGATCCGCTCGCCGTCCCGACGATGCGGGATCAGCTGAAGTACACCCGCGAGCACGTGCTGCCGTGGATCGGGCGCCGGCTCACTGGCCGTTCGAGCGGCGACGGCCGCACCGCGAAGTACGCTGAGTTTGTGACGGTCGCGCCCAGGCGCTGAGCCCGGGCGCGACCGAGGGTTACTGCCCCGCGCTGAGCAGCCTGCCGAGCGGCTTGCGGGCGAGGATAAGCGTGAGCCCGAGCGCGAGGCCCGTTCCCGAGACGATCATGAAGTAGTTCGTCGACTCGATCGCGGCAAAGAGCTGACCGAGCAGGCCCGACAGCGATGAGCCGAGGGCGAGCGTCAGGAAGTTCAGCCCCACCATCTGCGACTTGAACGCTTTCGGGCCGATCTTCGTCGCGACCGATAGCCCGATCGGGCCGACAAATACCTCGGACGATCCTGCCATCATCATAAACAGCAGGATGAGGAACAGCGGGATGTACGCGTCGCCCGTCACCGTCGAGATAATGAGCAGGAACAGGTAGGCGCAGCCGATCTGCACAAGGCCGATGCCGAACTTCGTCCCGGGTGACGGCTGCCGGGAGCCGAGCGTGCGCCACAGCTTCGCGATGAGCGGCGTGATGAGCACGGCCGCGAGCGGACTCACGGTCGTGATCCACGCGACCGGGAACGTCCAGTCACCAATCTGCAGGTTGATGCGTTCGGTGATGAGGATCGAGATCGCAGTGAACTTCTGGAACAGCAGACCGAAGTAGATGCCCGAGAACAGGAACAGCGGGAGGAAACCCAACACCCGCTTGCGATCGTCGGAGGTCACGCTCTTCGAGACGGCCATCGTCACGAAGTAGGCGGCCGCCGCGAGCAGCGCGATGATCGTCGTTGTACTCGACAGGTTCTCGGCGCGGAGCAGCCCGGCGTAGATCGCGATGAGGATCACTGCGACGCCTGCGAGGGCGATACCGATCATCATCGGGTACTTGTTCCGCGGCAGCGGATTGTTAATCTCGGACGCACGCTGCGGCAGCTTCTTCATCGAGAGCAGGTACTGCACGAGTGCGCCGGCCATGCCAACTGCGGCGAGCCCGAAGCCCCAGTGGAAGCCGAACTGGTTCTGCACAAAGCCGGTGGTGAGCGGCCCGAGCACCGCGCCGATGTTGATCGCCATATAGAAGTAGGAGAACGAGACGTCGCGCTCCTGCTGGTCGCGGTCCTCAACGAGGAAGCCGACGATCGAAGTGATGTTCGTCTTCAGCGCGCCGGTACCAATGACGATGAGCACAAGCCCGATGCCGAGGCCCGAAAGCCCCTGCGTCACCGACAGCAGGAGGTGTCCGCCCAGGATGACGAACGCGCCGAACAGCACCATGTGTTTCGGCGCGACAAGACGGTCGCCAAACCACGCGCCGATGACCTGCGCAAGGTAGACGGCGCCGCCGTACGCACCGACAATGCCGGCGGCCGCGGCCGGAGCGATCTCGAGCCCGCCCTGCGCAAGCGAGTAGAGCAGGTAGAAGGAGAGGATGCCCTGCAGTCCGTAGAACGAGTATCGCTCCCACAGCTCCGTGAAGGCCATGCTCCAAACGCCGCGGGGCAACTGCGCCTTGCCGGGCGGTGGGACGCGGTCGCTCCGCGGTACTGAGATTGAGTGTGTCATTCGTGAAGTCCTGCCAATCGTGATCCGAATCGTGCGATAAGTGACGTGTGTTCTGAGTTTCGCGACTCTTCCCAGGCGTCGGCGACGCCGAAGAGGCTGTACATGGCGTGCACGCCAACCCAACGGATCGGCTCTGGTTCCCAGAGCCCTGAGTCGTGGTCGTTCCAGGGAAGCGCAGTGAGGTTCGTACTGCGACCGGCGACCCTGTCGAGCAGCGTGCGGGCTGCAAGGTTCGTGGCCGTCACTCCGTGACCGGCGTATCCGCGGGCGTTGCCGATGCCGGTCGCCGGATCGAAGTAAATACCAGCGCACCAGTCGCGGGTCACCCCGATCGACCCGCGCCAGGCGTGGTCGATCGCGATGTTCGCCTCGGGGAAGAAGAAGTGCAGCCGGTCCTTGAGAGTCTTGATCGTCTTCGCGTCGACCTCGCCTTCGCCGGGGAGCCCGGAGGCGTAGGCGTACGGGGTGCCGCGACCGCCAATCGCGATGCGGTTGTCCGCCGTGCGCTGCGCGTAGACGAACGTGTGCGCGCCGTCGTTCAGGCATTCGCGGCCGTCCCAGCCGATGCGGCGCCAGTCGGCATCGCTCAGCGGTGCGGTGACGACCATCGAGGAGTTCACCGGGATCACCTCGCGCTTCCCGAAGCCCGGCCCGGAGCTCTGCACGGCGCCGGTGAACGCTTCGAGGCAGCTGAGCACGGTACGGCCTCGGATGATGCCGCGCGACGTCTTCGCGAGGCCCGGTTCGATTGCGTCGACGTGGGCGTGCTCGCGGATCGTCACGCCCCGCGATTCCACAACCTCGGCGAGGCCTCGCGTGAGCTTCGCCGGGTCCACGCGCGCGGTGTCGCGATAGTACATGCCGCCAAGCGCGGGGGCGATGCCAATGCGGTCCTTGAATGCGCGGGCGTCGAGCAGCTCGATCGCCGACTCGTCGTAGCCATTGTCGAGGTTCGCGCGGTAGGTCGCCTGCAGTCGTTTCAGTGCCGCTGGGGTCGTTGCCGCCTGGAGCTGCCCGCCGCGATGCTCGTCGGCGTTGATGCCCTCTGCTTCGAGCACACGCAGCGTCTCGGTGATCGCAGCGCTCATCTCGTGCTGAAAGGAACGCACGGCTGCCTTGCCGTCCTCGCCACGCTTGTTCGCGGCCTTCGCGTACACTGCGCGGTTGCCCGGGATGAGGGTCGATACCCAGCCGCCGTTGCGCCCGGATCCGCCGTAGCCGACCTCGTGCGCGTCGAGCACGGTGATCTTCCACTCCGGATGCTCGGTGATCGCGTAGTACGCGGTCCAGAGCCCGGTCATGCCGCCGCCGACGATCACGAGATCCTGCTGCTCGCTCGGCAGCGGGGCCCGACGCGACTCCGCCTGCACCCGCGTCGGCTGCTCGGCTCCGGTTCCGCGCATCCAGTGCGAAACGTCGCCGTTCCTGTAGTTGTCCACCATGTCGGCGTTCCTCCTGTGCTAGAAATTCAGTCTGTGTCGCGGATCACCGCGGTTTTCGGGCACGCTGCAGAGACCGATGGAGATCGGCCTGTTGCGCGAGCCCGCCTGGCTCGAGTTGGGGCTAGTAGGTGGGCGGCGCCATCGTCCACATCACCCGTGCTTGAGACGTGCCCGTCGCCTCGACCACGCGGTGCGGCTGGCTGCTGTTGTAGTGCAGAGAGTCGAGTTCGCCGAGTTCGTGGCTCTGGTCGTCGACGGTGACGACGACGCGCCCTGAGAGCACGACGAGCACCTCCTCGGAGGCGCCATGCGTGTACTGCCCCTCCCCGGTCGAGCCGCCGGGCTCGAACAGCCCGAGCAGCACTTCGAGGTGGTCGAAGTGAGAGGGGGTGAGCTTGAGCTTGGTCGCCCCGTTGCCGAAGGCGAGGCCCTGGGCGTCTTGGAAGCGCTGCACTCGGCTGCCGCCGTCGACCTCTGGGGCATTGAAGAGGTCACCAACGTTCAACTTGAGCACCCCGCATATGCCCTGCAGCGCGCGGACGCTCGCGTTGGCTTGACCACGCTCGATCTGCGAGAGGAAGCCCTGCGTGATACTGGCTCCCTCGGCGACGTCCTTGAGCGTCAGGCCCATGGCGTGGCGGCGTCGCCGCAGGCGCGCTCCAACCGTGGAGGCTTCGGTAATGGTGGTGTGCTGGTCGTCGGCGAGCGGCACGGAGTCAGTCGTTGACATAGTGCGAATTTAACACAGTTTTTCTGTTAGTACAAAAAATTATGATGAGTGTAAAAATCGATATAAAAATTGTGGCCAGCGCGAGTCGCGAACGCCACGGATCCGCAACCCCTACTCGGCCGCCGAGCAGCTCGGGCACAGCCCAAACAGATCCACGACGTGCCCGATCTCGGTGAAGCCGTGCTTCGACCCGACACGGTTCGCCCACTCCTCGACGACGGTCGCGGCGAGCTCGCGCGTCTCCCCGCACTTCCGGCACACGAGGTGATGGTGGTGCGCGGTCGTCTCGCACGAACGAAACAGCGTTTCGCCCTCGGGAGACTGCAGCGAGTCGGCATCGCCAACCTCCGCGAGATGCGCGAGCGCTCGGTACACGGTCGCAAGCCCAACGGTCGACCCACCGTCTTTCAACCGCCGATGGAGCTCTTGCGCGCTCACGAATCCGGGCGCGTCAACGAGCTCGACGCGCACCGCTTCACGCTGCCAGGTATTTCGCTTCGGCTGCATCACTCACCTCCCGTGATCACTGCAGCTGGAGTCTTCCTCTCCAAGGTAGCGGAGACCGGGCGGCCACGCCGACGCAGCACCACAGAGACCGCAAGCGCGAGCACGTATACCGCGGTTGCCGCGAGACCGATCGATCCGCCAGCCGCGATGTTCCACTCGCGTGACGCCCACAGGCCAAGCAGCCCACTGAGCACACCGAGTAGCGCCGCGAGGGGCGGCACCCAGGCGATCGTCGGGGCGAGCAGCCGGGCCGCGGCGGCAGGAGCGATAAGGATCGCGACCCCGAGGATCGCCCCCACCGCTGGCATCGCGACCACGACCGAGGCAGCAATCACACCGACGACCACGAGCTCGACTGGCCCCGACCGGAATCCCGCCGCTGTGAAGCCCGCCGGATCAAACGTGTGGAACAGGATCCGCCTGCCGAACAGCAGCACCGCGCCGAGGGACAGCACGAGCACGGCTCCGGTCGCCGCGACGTCTGACACCGACACCCCGAGCGGCGAGCCGACGAGCAGCGCGTCCACCGGCACCCCGAGCCCGGGGTTCGCACTCGACAGCAGCGCACCGAGAGCGAAGCCGAGAGCGAGGACGATGCCGCTCGACACCTGGCCGCCCTGGCGTGGTACCCGAGCGAGCAGCCCCATGAGCAGCACGAGCAGCGCAGCGAACAGCGCCTGGCCGATGAGCAGGTTCCAGCCAGCGAGCGCGAAAATCACTCCGCCAGGGAACGTTGCGTGGCTCAGTGCGACGGCGAAGAAGGAGCCGCCCCGAAAGACGATGAGCGTTCCGGCGACACCGGCAAGCAAGCCGAGCAGTACCAGTTCGATGGCAGCGAGCGTGAGGTAGCTCATGTGCATGCCCCCGTCCGCGAAGGTGCGGCGACGGGTGTGGCCCGTCGGGCACTGCGCTGGCGGCTCCGGCGGAGTCCGCGCTCGACGCCCGACGCGGCTACGGCAAGGCCGTAGAGGGCGATAAGCGAAAGCACGATCATGGCGCCGGGCGAGGCGGACACCTCACCGCGCAGCGACCACTCGAAGGAACCCCAGAGTCCCGCGACCCCGGCGAGCAGCGTCACGAGCGCGGCGACGGGTGCGAGCAGGCCGAGCCGCGGCGTCAGCAGCCGGGCAACCGCGACCGGAACCACGAGAATCGCGACCACCATGAGCACGCCCAGCGCCTGCACCCCAGCCACAACCAACAGCGCGACGGCAATATTCAGGGCAAGGTCAGTGCGGAAACCGCTGAACCCGGCCGCTCCAAACCCTGCAGGATCGAAGGAGCGGAAGAGTTGCGCACGGCGCGTGACCAGGACGATCGCGATCGCGACAGCCGCAACCACCGCAATTTGCCACAGCTGCGCAGTCGTCACCGTGAGGATCCTGCCGAACAGCAGCTCTTGCAGCTGCGAGACGTAGCTTTCGCTGCGCGACACCAGCACGATGCCGAGGCTAAACAATCCAGTGAGCACCACAGCGATACCCGCGTCACGCGAGGAGACGCCGGCGGCGCTCCGAGATCCGCCCCGGCCGAGCAGCGTGAAGAGCAGCGCGGCGAGCACCGCAGCCCCCACCGCTCCGGGCAGCAGCCCAGCCGTTCCGCCAACCAGTGAGCCGATCACCAGGCCCGGGAAGACGGCGTGCACGAGTCCATCGCTCACGAACTCCAGCTCGCGGAAATTGATGAAGACTCCGACGATTGCGGCGGCAACGGCGAGCACCGCGATTGCGATGAGGGCGCGCTGCATAAACGGGAGCGCGAAAATACTCGCGAGTCCCGGTGCCGCCTGCGCGAGCCAGCCGCTCACGGCGCATCGACCTCTCGGACCGTCGTCACCGTGTGCTGATCCAACTCCACCGTCGAATCGTGGAACGCGTGCTGCACCGCGTCGAGCGTGAGCGCTTCGGAGAGCGTGCCGAAGGCGGCCGGGTGCCCCGGCTCCCCCGGCTCGTGTCCGCTCGCGAGCAGCAGCACGTGCGTGCATGCTGCCTTCGCGATCTCGAGGTCGTGCGTCGACACGATGACGGTGCGGCCATCGTCGCGCTGCCGAGCAACGAGCTCGAGCAGCATCTCACGGTTTTCGCGATCGAGCCCGTTGAACGGCTCGTCGAGCAGCAACAGCTGCGGGTTCGAGACGAGCGCGCGAGCGAGGATTGCCCGCTGCTGCTGGCCGCCGGAGAGTTCACCGAAGCGCCGACCGGCGAACGGTGCGAGCCCGACGAGGTCAATGCTCCGCTGGATAGCCTCGCGCCCTGCCCGGCCGATGCGACCGAAGGCGCCGGCCTCCCGGTACAGCCCCATCCCAACGACCGTGCGCACCGTCACCGGCAGGCTCGTGTCGCGCGCGTCGGACTGCGGCAGTGTGCCGACCTTCCGGCGGGCCGCCTCGGGCGTCGTGCCGAGCACCCGCACGGACCCTGCGGTGAGATCGGCGAGTCCGAGGATGCCGCGCAGCAGCGTCGATTTGCCCGAGCCGTTTGGGCCGATGAGGGCGACGGCGGCGCCGGCTGGCACCGCAAAGTCCAGATCCTCCACGCGGGTCTCCCCGGCGTAGCCGAACGCGGCGCCCGTCAGCTCGAGCGGCGTTGCAGCGCTGTCCGTCATGACGCGGCCCCCAGCCCCTGCGGCACGGCGTCCGGGGTGTGGCCCCACGCCTCGAGAATCACCTGCGTGTTGTGCACGGTCGCGGCGACATAGGTTTCTGCCCCGCTGCCAGCGGGTCCGAGCGAGTCTGCGTAGAGCGCCTCGCTGTCGACGACAGTGATCCCCGCCTCACGCGCGATGGTCTGCGCAAGCTTCGGGCTCATCGACGATTCGACGAAGATCGCGCGTACTCCGCGCTCTGTGATCTTGGCGGTGAGCGCGTCGAGCTCTGCCGCGCTCGGCTCTGCGTTGTCCTCGAAACTCGGCATGATCGCGCCAGCGTAGGCGATGCCGTAGTCGTGGAGGTAGTAGCGCAGCGAGTCATGTCCGCTCACGAGCACGCGCTCCGCGGCCGGGACTCGCTCGAACTGCGCGCCTACCCACGCGTCAAGTTCCGCGAGTTCCGCCTCGTACGCGCTCGCGCGCTCCCGGTAGTCGGCTGCGTGCTCGGGGTCGGCCTTCGCAAGCCCGCGCGCGACCTCACCGGCCATCGCGGAGGCGTAGCGTGGCGATGTCCAGAGGTGGGGGTTCACGTCGCCGTGATCGTGGTCGTGCTCTGCGTGGTCATCGTGGCCGGCCGATGCATCCTCAGCGTGCTCGTGGCCTGCGGCCTCGTCGGCGGCGTGGTCGTGCCCCCCGGAGCCATGCTCGGCATGGTCGTGATCCGCATGGTCGTGCTCGTGTTCGGCAGCCTCGCCGCCGCCTGCTTCGACCTCGTGCTCGCCCTCGGCGGTGATCTCCTTCGCCTCGGCGAGATCGATACCGTCTGCGGCGGTCACAAGCTCACCCGCGAAGCCCGACGCCTCGATCGCAGAGTCGATAAACCCCTCGAGTTCGGCTCCATTCACGATGAGCACGTCGGCCTGGCTCAACGCGACGAGCTCCTTCGGAGACGGATCAAAGTGGTGCGCCGACGCGCCGGCGGCGAGCAGGCTCGTCAGCGAGATGTCGTCACCGCCGATCTGGTGCGCGAAGTCTGCGAGCTGCGTCGTCGTCGTGACGACGTTAAGCGTGCCCGCGCTGGGTGCCTCTGCGGCGGGGCTGCAGGCGCTCAGGGCGAGCACTGCGGCGAGCGCTGGGATCGCCACTGCGGAGCGACGGGTGGTGGAGAGAGAGGACATAAGAAACTTTCTAAATGAGAACGAGTCTCAGTCTATGCGCTTATGAGAATCATTCGCAACAAGGAGGGCCGTTTTCGCAACATTGCCCGGATCCTCCGGCCGATAGATACGCTTTCGTCCATTCCTATGCCCGTTCCCGGTTGTTTCGACATACCCACCGCCTTTTCCAGACCTACCGGACGCAGCGCCCGGGAATCGCTCCGGCCCTCGGGCTACGATGGGCCACAGCACTCATTGACACAAGGAGACTCTGTGACCGTCCCAGCGAACACCCGCCGCAGGCTCGCGCCGGCCACCATCATGACGCTTGCCCTGCTCGGATCGCTTGCCCTGCTCGTCACCTTCGTACTCCAGGTCGCCGCGGCTGCCCCGCCCCGCGGCATGGACGAAGCCCGCGCAGAGCTCCTGGTTGTTCTCGAGGAGGACGCTGCGAAGCTCCCGAGAGAGAACGCAGCCGTCAAGATCCAGCCGGAAACGCTGGAGATCCTCGACCGCACCGCCGACGGCGCGATCGCCTTTGCCTTCCTGACAACCGAGGATCGCCTCGGGCTGGGCGTGCGCGGCGAGGACCCGTCAGCCTACGCGTGGCAGCTCGGTGCCCCCACCGAGAAGGCTGGCTCACTGAACGCGACCCTCACCGGCTCGGGCACCGACAAGCAGCAGTACGAGCTCTCCGTTCGCCGCAGCGGTTCGGGCAGCGGCTTCGAGCACACCTTCACGGAGCTGTAGCCCGGCTCACACCACCATCGACGCTAGGAGACACAGTGACTGCACCACAGCACACTCGCCGAAAGATCGCCCCGAGCGCCGCAATGGCGCTTGCGCTGCTCGGCTCGCTAGCGCTGCTCGTCACCTTCGTCGTGCAGGTTGTCTCAGATCTGCCACCCCGCGTCCCCGAGGCGGTGCGCAGCGAGACCATCGCGAAGGCCACGCAGTCGCTCGTTGATATGAGCGAGTCCGACCCGAATTACAACGTCGGCACCCTGCGCCCCGAGACGTTCGAGTTTCTCGCGCAGACGGCGGATGGGGTCGTGGCCTACGCGTTCCTCACCTCCACAGATTCGCTCGGCATCGGCGTGCGGGCGGGGGACGGGGGCGCGAGCTCCATCACCCGGCCGGGCATGCAGACCGCCTGGATTTCCGCCATGGTGAGCAGCGATCTCCCCACGAGCAACTACGAGCTCTCCGTTCGCCGGAGCGGCTCGGGCAACGGCTTCGAACACACCTTCTCGGCTCAATAGCGCGGGCGCCCCGCGCGCCCTGTCATGCCGCCCCGCGGCCGCGTACTATCGGAGGTATGGGCACACTGGCGTCGTCACCTGAACCGTTCTCCTCTGCTGTCGGGCTGCGCGACGCGATGCGCGCGGGCGAGGTGAGCGCGGTTGCCGCGGCGGAGCACTTCCTCGAGCGCATCGCTGACCGCGCTGACCTCGGCGCTTTCGTCACCGTCACCGCGGATGCCGCGCTCGAAGCGGCGAGCGCCGCAGACGCACGCTTCGCGGCCACGACCGACAGCCAGGATCTCCCGCCGCTGCTCGGCCTGCCGATCGCACACAAGGACATCGTTGATGTCGCCGGCGCGCTGACAACCGGAGGCTCAGCCGCGCAGCCGCACAGGCTCGCGGCAACCGATCACCCGGTTGTCGCCGGACTCAAGGCCGCTGGCACGGTGTCACTTGGCAAGACCCAGGTGCCCGAGTTCGGGCTGAATTGCTATTCGGAGAACCTCGTCGCTGCCCCGTCGCGCAATCCGTTCGACCTCACGCGCACATCGGGCGGATCCAGCGGCGGATCAGCCGCGGCCGTAGCGGCAGGGCTGCTTCCCGTCGCGCCGGGCAGCGACGGCGGCGGATCGATTCGCATCCCGGCGCTCGCCTGCGGGCTCGTCGGCCTCAAGCCGGGGCTCGGCGCGGTGCCGGGGGATGTGACGACCGGCTACGAGGACAGCTTCGGCGGGCCGGTGCTCACGGTGTCCGGCCCCATCGCGCACAGCGCAGCAGATGCCGCGCTGCTCATGGACGCGATGGCCGAGCCGAAGCGGCGGGGTGATCACGCGGCGGCGGTGCGGCGGGCGGACACGCTGCGGGGCCTGACGGTCGCTACGAGCACCGTCTCCCCGTTCGAATCGGCAATGGACATCGAGCTCTCCCCCGATGCCCTCGGCGCATTTGCGGCGGCGTCCGAGCGGCTCACCGCCCTCGGGCATCAGGTCGACACCGCAGAATTCCGCTACGACCCCGAGTACTTCGACTTCTTTACGGAGGGCTGGATCTCTGGGCTCTCGCTCATGGAGCTCGATGCGACGCAGGTCGAGCTGCTCACCCCGCTCACCCGGGAGATGCGCGGGCGCGCACTCGCCCGTTCCCTGCCGCAGCACCGCGAGAGCGCCGCGCGGCTCCGCGGCTTCGCCCGCGAGGTGCGGGCGCTCTGGGGCCAGACGGACGTGGTGCTCACCCCGGGCCTCGCGATGGCACCGCCGCTCATCGGGGAGTTCCTCGGCCTCGCGCCGGCAGATGACTACCGTCTGCAGTGCCAGTGGACGCCGTTCACTTCGATGGTGAACGTGTCGGGGTTGCCGGCGATCGCGGTGCCCATCACGCACGATGCGGCCGGGCTGCCGGTTGGCGTGCAACTCATTGGCCGGCAGGGAAGCGAGCCGCAGCTGCTCGCGCTTGCGGCGCAGCTCATGCAGGATCGGGAGCAGCGCCCCGCAGCTGGGTAGGCTGAGGGGATGACCCTGGCCCCGCTCGAGCTCGCCCCGCACGCCTGGATGTGGCTCGCGGTCGCCGCGCTGCTCGTCGGCATTTCGAAGACTGCGCTGCCCGGCATCAACACGATCTCCATCGCGATCTTCGCGGCGATCCTCCCGGCCAAGGCATCGACGGGCGCGCTGTTGCTGCTCCTCATCGTGGGCGACGTGTTCGCGCTCGTGAGCTATCGGCGCGAGGCCGACTGGCGTGCGCTCGTCAGACTGATCCCCTTTGCTGCGGTCGGGCTTGCGGCGGGCGCAGCCTTCCTTGCCCTTGCCGACGACGGCTGGGTGCGGCGGCTCATTGGAACCATTCTGCTGTGCCTCATCGCCGTCAACCTCTGGCAGCGGCTGCGGCCTCGACGGAGCGCCTCGACCGGCACTCCTGCTGCCGCTGCCCCGCTCTCCGGACTCGGAGCCCGGGCGGGCTTTGGTGCGCTCGGCGGGTTCACGACGATGGTCGCGAACGCTGGTGGTCCGGTCATGTCGCTCTACTTTCTCGCGGCGAAGCTTCCGGTCAAGACCTTCCTCGGCACGGCGGCCTGGTTCTTCGCGGTGATCAACCTCGTGAAGCTCCCAATCTCGATCGGACTTGGCCTCATCACCCCCGCGTCACTCCAGCTCGATCTCCTGCTGGTTCCCGCGGTCGTCGTCGGCGCATTCATCGGTCGCTGGATCGCGGCGCGCATCAAACAGCGGGCGTTCGAGTGGGCCGTGATTGCCGGCACCGCCCTCGGATCGCTCTACCTCCTCCTGCGCTGACACCACCCGGCCGACCCCGCAAGAGCCCCGACATATCACGCAGCTGAGTTTTCAATAGGTTTCGGGGGTAGCATTGCGAATCATGGATGATCCGAGCTGCGAACCCGAATTCAGCGCCGGCCACCCGGCGGCACCCACGACGACTGATGACGCCGAGGGGCATGCCGGCCATTCGCACGGCCTCGAGGGCGCTGCGACCCCAACCGGGAAGCACCGCAAGCGACTGATCCTCGTCCTCGCAATCACCCTCAGCGTGTTTCTCGTGCAGATCATCGGTGCCTTCATTTCGAAGTCGCTCGCGCTGCTCGCCGACTCCGGGCACATGCTCACCGATGCGACCGGCGTCGCCATTGCGCTGCTCGCAAGCATCATCGCGACCCTTCCCGCGAACTCCAAACGCACCTACGGCTATCTCCGCGTTGAGGTGCTCGCCGCGCTCGCGAACGGCATCGTGCTCGGCGTCATCGCTGTCGTCATCTTCGTGCAGGCCATCGCCCGCTTCGGGTCCGAGGTCGAGGTGCAGTCGACACCGATGCTCATCGCGGCAGTCATCGGCGCGATTGCAAACCTCGTCTCGCTGCTTATTCTGCGGTCCGGACAGAAGGAGAGCCTGAACGTTCGGGGCGCCTACCTCGAGGTGCTCGGCGATCTGCTCGGGTCGGTCGCGGTCATCGTCGCTGGCATCATCATCGCGTTCTCCGGGTGGATGGTTGCCGACCAAATCGCGTCGATCGCGATCGCGCTGCTCATCGCGCCGCGCGCCTACAGTCTGCTGCGCGACGTCGTGACGGTACTCCTCGAGGCCGCCCCGAAGGACCTCGACGTCGATGCGGCCCGCGAGCACATGCTCGCCGTCCCCGGCGTCGTTGAGGTACACGACGTACACGCGTGGACGATCACCTCGGGCGTTCCGGCGTTCTCTGCACACGTCACGATCACCGATGACTCTTGGAGCGAACGCGGGTACCACGCGGTGCTCGACGAGTTGAAGGCCTGTCTCATGGAGCACTTCCACCTCGAGCATTCGACACTGCAGCTCGAACCGGAAAGCCACGATATTCCCGGTCTCCGCTCCCACGACTGACCGAGTGGGGCCGGTGCGCGGGTAGATTTCCCCCGTTTTTCTCGGGTCCGGGTTACGGTGGCACCATGAGAAGACTCAGTGCTGTGTCTGTCCCAGCTGTCATTGCCGTCTGGTTACTCACCGACCTGTGGCGGCTCTGGACGCCGTCACTCATCACGCTCTTTGGTCGAGCCGCCGAGACCCCGCCCGAGGTGATGGGTGCGTTCGCGCTCGCGGTGATTGCCGCCTCGCTGCTGCTGCTCGCGTTCATCCGCGGCCAAGCGCCCCGTCTCGCCGCGTGGTTGCTCGTCGCCGCGTTTGCGGTGCGGATCGCGCTGCGCGTGAACCCGGCTGGCGGCGACTTCCAGCTCTACGGCAGCTCCCTCGGCGTGTTCCTCGCGATCGCTTCGCTCTGCCTTATCGCGGGAACCACCGGACAGAGCCTGGTGCCCAATGTCTTCCTCGGCGTCGCAATCGCTACCTCGACACACGCCGCCCTCGGGTCTTTCGGCGCGGTCTGGCGCCAGGATCCGCTCGACGTCGTGCTCTTGCTTGCCCAGGCTGCGCTCATCGTCGTCGCGTTCCGGTCCCTCCTCACGAGCCTGCCCGAACCGCCGGCTACGCCGCTCGCAGGTCTCCTCGTGTTCCCGGTGCTGCTCGTGTTGCAGCTCGCCCTCGCCAACGTCGGCCGCGGCTCGACGGTGAACCTGCTCTGGGGGCCGTTCTTCGTGGTTATCGGCGTCTGGCTGGCGGTCGTGTTCGCGTTCCTTCCGCAGTCGCGTCGCCGACCGTGGGTCGCGGCAGCGGTGTTCCTCGCCGCGGTGCTCGTGGCAGTGCCGCTCGAGGTCACCCGCGGTGGGATCCCTGGCCAACTCAGCCTGTGGTCGCTCGCTGCATTCGCGCTCGGCCCTGCCGCGCTCGCCCGACTCGCCGCCCTCCCCAGCAGGCCGGGCAGTCCGCGCCGCGCGGCTCTCGCGACCGCGGCAGGCGGGATCGTGTGGGTGGCGTTCCTCTTCCTGTTCTACGCGGGCTACGACCTGGGGTACCGCGCAGACTGGGGCATCGTGGCCCTCGCCGCGCTCATCACGGCTGCTGCCCTCCTGCGGCGTCCGGCCGGTCCAGCTGGCACGCCCGCGCAGGAACCAGCCAGCGCCGTCGAGCCCGGCATTCGCTGGCGCCCGTTGACCGGAACAGTCGGCATCATCGCCGCGTTCGCTGCAGCGCTCACGGTACTCGGCCCCCCGCTCACGGTGCAGGCGCTCGATGAGCTGCCCGACCCCGAACGTGACGCCGACACCGCCCACCCTGCCGCGTCCGCAAACACGCTCACGGTTGCGGCCTACAACCTCCGCATGGGCTACGGCATCGACGGCGTATTCGATCCTGTCGGCGTGGCCGAGCAGATCCGCGACAGCGGCGCACAGGTCGCGATGCTCAGCGAGGTCGACCGCGGCTGGCTCCTCAACGGCGGGCAGGATCAGCTGGCGATCCTCGCCCGGCTGCTGGACATGCAGCTCGTCTTCGGCCCCGCTGGCGACCAAGTGTGGGGAGACGCGATCCTCACCTCGCTGCCGCTGGGAAACGCAGGGGCTACCCCGCTCCCAACATTCGACTCGCTCACCGGGGCGGCCATGACCCAGATCAGCGTCGCCTGGCGGGGCAAGCAGATCGGGCTGATCTCCACTCACCTGCAGCCCGATGCCGACGGTGCCACCCTCAGGCAGGCGGAGGTGCTCGCTGACGCCATGAGCGAGGCAGCTGCAAGCGGCCCGATGATTGCCGGCGGCGACCTGAACACCGAGCCAGGAAGTGCCGCCTGGCGAGCGCTCCTCACCGCTGGCGCCGCCGATGCGCTCGACGGACACCGGCCTGCACCCACTTGGTCAGCTGAGGATCCGCAGCAGCAGATCGACCACCTGTTCGTTTCCGACCTTGAGGTTCTCGACGCCGGAGTGGTCGAGTCGCAGCTCTCCGATCACCTGATGGTGACCGTCACCGTGCGATGAGGCTGCCGGGAACGGTTAGCGCGCGGGTGCCGCTTTGCGCACTCGCGCGAGGTGCATGTCGGTCTGCGCGAGCGCTGAGACTCGTGACACGATCGGCAACGCCTCCCAACCTCCGGTCCACGTCAGTCGGCTGGCGAGATCCCAGACCGCGAGGTCAGGCTCCGCTGCAAGTACCTGCGCGGCTTGAGCCGTGCGGGCCTCGTGATGGGCGCGGATTTGGGCGCACCTGGCGCCAAGGCTCGCGAACCTGAACCCATGCCCCGGCAGCGCCTCAGCGTCCGCGTAGGGCGCGAGACGCTCGAGTGAGTCGTAGTATTCGCCGAGCGGATCGGCGGTAAGGCGTCCGCCGAGCGCGATCCCGGGGTTGATCAGCGGAAGGACGTGGTCCCCGGTGAAAACTGCGGCTTCGCCCTCGAGTGCCAGGCAGATGTGCCCGGTCGTGTGCCCGGGGGTGTGAATCACCGTTGCACGGTAGCTGCCGAAGTCGAGGATCTCGCCGTCGGTCGCCTCCTCGTCGACAATGACGACGCTGCCGAAGTCGGCGCGGGACGTCGCAATCGCAAGCAGCGCGGCGCGCGATTCCTCGGGCACGCCCCACTTGCCGAGCATGTCGCCCACATCGTGACCCGCCGAGAACTGCAGGCCCTCGGCGATCGCTGCCGCCTCCGCAGTGTGCATGCGCACCGTCGCTCCGGAAGCCTCCCGAATGCGGTTGGCGAGGCCCGTGTGATCGAAGTGCAAATGCGTTATCGTCACCGTCTCGATGTCCGTGAGCTCACGGCCGAGCGCGGCCAGCGCGTCCCCGAACGCTACCCAGTTCTCGTCGGTGTCGAGCCCGGCGTCGATGATGTGCACGGCACGCGAGCCCCCGCCCGCAAGAATCGCGTAGCTGTACGCGTACGGGGGCTGCATGCCAGGCATGTCGAGGGCGATGGCGTGGATCCCTGGACGGACCTCTTCGACCGCGGGAACCGCTCCTGCTTGGAGCGCGTTCCACTGGCTATCGCTTGTGGGGCGAACGGAATCCACTGCCACACCTCCTGGTGTTTCGGGGTGTGGTGCGCGGCGATGCCGCGCACCACCTAGCGGTTGCTGACTTTACCGAACAGGTTCGCGATCGGGGCCACGAGCAGCGGCCTCGTCACGAACCAGGCGATCGCGATCGCGACAAGCCCTGCGGCAAACATCCAGAACCCGAACCACCCAGCGCCGTCATTACCGGCGTACATGTGGTTGAGGTTGCGGAGCGCGCCCGTGGTCATCACGAGGAACACGTGGATGATCACGAACACCACGAAGAACAGCATCGTCGGGTAATGGAGCACCCGCGCGAGCTGGGCCGGGAAGACCTTGTCGAGCTTCTCGTTGTTCTTCGGCCACCACTCACTCATACGCACGCCCGTGATCGCGGCGATGGGTGCCGCAATGAACACGATTATGAAGTACATGAGCTGCTGGAGCGCGTTGTAGTTCACCCACCCGTTCTCCACGGGCCAGTCGAGCGTGAGGTACTGGAGCATCGCCGAGAGGGCGTTCGGGAACACTTCCCAGCTCGTCGGCACAATACGGGCCCAGTGCCCGGTCACGAAGAGCAGCACCACGAAGATGATGCCGTTCGCGAGCCACAGCAGGTCGATGCTCGTGTGCAGCCAGAGGTGGATCGAGATCTTCTTCCCGCCGCGCTTCGGCGTGAAGAACGCGTCGGGCTTCTGCTGGTGCCGCACCATCAACCCGGAGCGCACGATGAGCACCATGAAGAACAGGTTGAGGAAGTGCGTCCAGCGCGCCCAAGCGGGGAAGCCCTCGTCTGCGACGACCGCGGGCTCGTACTCGCCCGGGTACCGCTCAACGAACTCAGGGACACCCGGCAGCGTGGTGACGCCGCGAGCAGCGAGGACGATAACGCCGGCCAGCACGATCAGCCCGACGAGGCCGAGCGAGCCCAGCTTCACCCACTGCGAGAGCGAACGTGAGCCGATCATGCGTGGCTCGCGCTTCGGCTTCGCCGGAGCAGCGGGCTTCGCCGCTGGCGGTGCGGCGGGAGCCGGAGCTGCTGCCGCGGGAGCAGGTGCAGTGGCCGCCGGAGCAGGAGCTGCGGCCGCGGGAACCGCCGTCTCCGGAGCCGGAGCTGCCGGAGCGGGAGCCGGGACAGCGGGAGTGGAAGCCGCAGCTGTCGCTGCGGGAGCGGCAACTGCCTGCTCGGGGGCGAAGCCCTCGGCCGGCCACGGCTCGCCGCCCG
>NZ_LOHP01000058.1 GCF_001482305.1 Leucobacter sp. G161 | reverse complement strand
CGGAGCATAGTGTGCCTTGGTTTACCGCATGGTGGTGCGGTTAGATCGGGATTCCATCCACACGTTTTGTCCTATAACCCCAGGAGGGCTCCTGTGCGGCGTTCTGGGGCCAAGCGCCCCCACCCCACCCGCGCCGCCCGAACGCTCGCTAGCGGGCCGTACGGGCGCGCACGGAGCTTCTTAGAGGTGCAGGGTGCTGATCCACGTTCGAGTGTCCGCTGGATCTATGACATCGTCGACGTCGAAGAGCATTGCCGCGGTCATCGCGCGACCTTGCTCGTATGATTCCGCGACGAGCTCGTCGTAGCGCGTAGCTCTCGCCTCCTCATCCTCGATGGCGGCAAGTTCCTTGGCGTACCCCAGGCGAACGGCACCCTCCAGCCCCATCGGGCCGAGCTCGCCGCTCGGCCAGGCGACAATAAATTGGCTCGCGGCCAGAGACCCGGCTGTCATCGCCATGGCGCCAAGTCCGTATCCCTTGCGAATAATCACAGCGCCGAGCGGCACGGTCAGCTTCGCGCCGGCCGCAAAGAGCTTCCCGAAGGCCTTCACTCCAGGCTCGTGCTCCGCTTCTGGGCCGACCATGAATCCGGGGGTGTCGACAAATGACACCACGGGCACCCCGTGAGCATTCGCGACCTCGAGGAGTTCAACGAACGAGCATGCCGCATCGACATCGATGGCGCCGCCCAGATGATGGTTGTCATTCGCCATGACCGCCACGGCCCGACCCCCTACGCGCGCAAACCCGGTGATCGCTCCTGGCGCGAATGCGCGGCGCAATTCCAGGAACGAGTCAACGTCGACGACACTGTCAATCGCCGCACGCATGCTGTACGCCCGGAGTCGATCGCCCGGAACCGCCCGCTGTGCGAGCTCGGGCTCGGGAATGATGACCGCGGCTTCGTGTACTTCGCCCTCCGACTCATCGGGGGAGCGGGGGGTGACGAGGGCCAAGAATGCCTGAGCCGCAGTAACCGCGGCAGCGTCATCGGCAACCACGATGTCAACCGCGCCGGTGCTCGCGTGCAGCTTCGCCGGACCGATGTCCTCAGGTGCCCACTTGCCCAGCCCACCGCCCTCGATCATGGCAGGCCCGCCCATGCCGAGATTGGCATCCGCAGTCGCAATGATCACATCTCCGACACCCGCGAGTGCGGCATTGCCCGCAAAGCATCGACCCGACACGATCGAGACGATGGGCACGACCCCCTTCAGGGCCGCAAGCGACGCAAACGTGTGCACATTGAGATGTGCCCCCGGGGCGACGTCGGTGTCGCCCGGGCGGCCGCCGCCGCCCTCGGCAAACAACACGATCGGGAGTCGTTTCGAGGTGGCGAGCTGAATGAGCCTGTCTGTCTTCGCATGATTCCTGGCCCCCTGGGTGCCGGCGAGCACCATGTAGTCGTAGCTCATCACGACGGCCCGGCGGGGGCCATCCGGAGTGCGAACGAGCCCGACGCCCCCGATCAAGCCGTCTCCGCTGGTGTTCGCGATGAGATCGGCAACCGATCTGCGGGCGGTTTGTGCAGCGATCACCAGCGGGCCGTATTCGACGAAGGATCCCGGGACGAGGAGATCCCCGAGGTTTTCTCGTGCGGTGCGCCGGTCGCGGGCGTGGACCTTCGCCACGGCATCGGGGCGCGCACCGTCGAGTGCCGCCAGGTGTCGCGCGGTGACTTCTGCGACTCCGGGGTGAACGGTGGAGCGCGTCGCGGACGTGTCCGACTGAGCCGTCTCGCGTGGCTGGACCGCAAACACCGGCTGCCCGGCAGTGACCGTCGTGCCGACAGACACGAGTGCCCGTGCTGCGGCGTGCGGCGGTGCAAGAATCGGATGATGCATCTTCATGGCCTCGATGAGACCCAGTTCGCCATGTGCGCTCTCGAGCGACACGATGGTTCCGCTGAGGGGTGCGAGAACAAGCTCCTCGCCTGGGGCAAGATCAGGTAATGCGTCCTCGACCCGCTGCTGCTCAGCCCTGTTCAGGCCGTTTGCGGGGTCGCTCAATGAAAATGTTTCCCGTGAAACGTTCCCGGCCTCGGCGAGAACGCGTTCGAGATGCTCGTCAATCCACCGGGTGTCGACCGATCCGAGCTCTGCGAGACCCAGGAGTGCCCGAATGAAGCTCGCATTCGTCGCGATACCACTGCAGGAGAATTCGGTGAGGGCAGCCACCGCGCGGCGGGAGGCGGCCGCAAGATCGGGGCCATCGACGATGAGTTTCGCGAGCAGTGTGTCGTAGAGTGCGCCAACCTCCGAGCCCGACTGCACCCAGGTGTCGATGCGTACGCCGCGACCCGTGGGGAGATCGAGGTGGTGAATAGTGCCGACAGCCGGGTGCAGAGTTCCGTGTGCATCGAAGGTTTCGGCAGAGATTCGCAATTGGATTGAGCTCCCGCTCGCGCCCGTCACGGGCAGCGGGAGATCCTCATGAATACCAAGCTCCGCCAGTGATCTGCCGAGGCCGATCTCGATCTGGCAGGCCACCAGATCGAGTCCCGTCACGGACTCCGTCACCGTGTGCTCGACCTGAATGCGAGGGTTGATTTCGAGGAGCACCCACTCGGATCCGCTCACGAGAAACTCGACGGTCGCGAGCGACACGTAGTCGAGGGAGGTGAGGAGGCTCCTGGCAGCGTCATGCAGCTCGCCCCTGAGTTGTGGATCGAGGCCGGGGGCCGGCGCAATCTCGATGACTTTCTGCCGCCGCCGCTGCAGGGAGCAGTCGCGGTCACCCAAGATCCGCACGCCGTCGGGCCCGCCGATGCCCTGTACTTCAATGTGCCGGGCAGCGGGAATGAGCCGTTCCGCGAACACTCGCGCATCACTGAATCCGTGTCGTGCCTCGGCTTGGCAACGGGCGAGCGCAGCGGGGACATCGGCGGCATCGCTGACGAGCGAGATGCCACGGCCGCCGCCGCCTGCCACGGCTTTAAGGGCGATGCCAGTGGGGTACGTGGCGAGCAGCTCAAGAGCGGGGTCCGCTGACTCGAGCACGCCGGTCGCTTGCGGCAGCGGGATGCCGAGACTGCGCGCGAGCGCCTGGGTCTCAGTCTTCGCTCCGGCACGCTCCAACGCCTCGGGTGACGGGCCGAGAAATATCAGCCCGGCTGCAGCACAGGCCCTCGCGAAGTCGGGGGACTCCGCAAGGAACCCGTACCCCGGGTGCACGAGGTCGACCCCCGATTCCACAGCGGCAGCCACGATGTGGGCAGCGTTGAGGTACGCGCTCGGGCCGATCCCCTCCAGCTCTACTGCGTGAGCCGCCAGCCGCACGTGCAGGCTGCTGGCGTCGTCGGCGGGGAACACCGCCACCGTGCGGATCCCCATGTCGCGTGCGGTGCGGATGATGCGAACGGCGATTTCGCCGCGGTTAGCGACAAGCAGCGTGGTCACGGTGTAGTGAGCTCCTTCATAAGTTCGACCTTGCGGATTTTTCCTGTTGCGGTCATCGGCATGGCGTCGACGAGGACAATCACGGGGACTTTGTACGTAGCCATCTGGGTGGTCGCCCACTCGCGGAGACTCTCCGCGGTTGCCGTTGCGCCCGGGGAAAGTTCAACGAAGGCGATGGGGCGTTGGCCGACAACGGGATCCTCCCGTGGCGCCACTGCGACTCTGACAACCTCGGGGTGGGACTTGAAGTACGCCTCAACTTCGGTCGGGAACACGCTCATCCCGTTCACCTTGATCATTTCCTTCGAACGGAACAGGTACGAGAGCCCGCCATGCTCGTTGAATTGGCCGGTGTCACCGGTGAGTAGCCAGCCATCCACCAGTGCCTCCCGCGATGCTTCCGGCTTGTTGTAATACGCCTTGAGTACCGACGGAGACTTCACGAGAATCTGCCCCGGTTCGCCGATGCTCACGGGGAGGAGGTCATCATCGACGACGATGATCGAAGTGCCGGGCACCGGATAGCCGCAGTAGGTTGGCTCAGCGAGCAAGTCATGGTCATCGGCGTGGAGGCCATACGTGAAGGTGTCAGCGGTGTGCGTCTCGGTCATGCCGTAAGAGGCCTCGTGGAGCAGTACTCCTGTCGCCTGCTGCCACTCGCGCCTGAGCGCAACGTCGAGCTTGCGTACGAACGAGATCGCAACGCATTCCTGCAGTGATGACGTGTCGGTGTGGGCGAACTCCGGCGACTCGAGCAGCTCAACATAGTTATCCGCTTGGGCGGCGACCCAGGTCACGCGCTGACTCTCAATGAGCGCGAGCGCGGTCGACGCGTCCCACCTGCTCATGATCACCACTGTCGCACCGTCAATCAGCGGATTCAGGAGACACATGTCCTCGCCCGCGATCCAGAACATGGGGAGGAACCCGAGCGAGACGTGGACGCGTCCACTGTCGTCGAGCGGTGTACCGGGGACACGCCCCTGGCCCAGTAGCGTGCTCTGCGCGGTGTAGATCATGTGGCCCTCGGTGTGCTCGCAGCCCTTCGGCATGCCCGTCGTGCCGCCCGTGTAGTTCAGCGCGGCGAGCGCGTCCCGGTCGCAGCGGATCGGGCGCACGGGCTCGGCGCGCATGATGTCGGCCCAGTCGGATCCCTCGCCGGCCGTGACTGCAGGGAAGGGCGCGGGCGGTACCGGCGGGGCGGTGAGCATGTCGCCTGGAGCGGTGAACGCGACATCGAGTGCCGGGGTGACCGCTGACAACGACGCGCCTTCGAAGTGTTCGGGGGCGGTTTCGCGCGCCTCGGCGACGATGGGGGCGAGAGACGGGTGGGTGAGCAAGAGTGTCACCCCGGCGTCAGCGAGTTCGTAGGCGAGCTCGCGAGCCTTGAACATCGGGTTGATTGGCACGTACACCGCCCCGATGCGCAGGATTCCGAGGAGCGCGATGGTGAGCTGGGGGCAGTTTCCGAGAAACACTCCGACGCGGTCGCCCGCGTGTACGCCACGTTCGCGGAGCCAGCCGGCAAAGGCCCCGGCGCTGCGTTCGAGCTCCGCATACGAAATATCGCGGCCGTAGAAGTGGATCGCGGTGGTATCGGGGCGCTCGCGTGCCCACCCCTGGAGGTAATCGTTGAGCCCGGCCGTTGGCGCAGGATCCACGTACTCGCGCGGGACATCAGCTGGCCAGTGCGCTCGGCGCTCGGCGAGTAATTCGGCAGCCTGATTCCACAGGTATTCTCTCGGCATCATTGCCACTCCTCTGCGTTGGTTGCCACACCGCCGTTGGTGTGGCCCCTCTTTCATTCCTAACGAACGCCAGCTTTGAACGCAAGCAACCTGGTCGAATGGTCTACTGCGGAACGACAAACGCGACGACGGCAGTGAGGTCCCTCTAAGCGGGAGCCGCAGCGAGCACCCGACTCGGGGCGAGCCGGGGAACGGGTGGCCGCAAGCTCGGGAACACGAACACGAATCGCAAATTTCATACGTTCCGCATATGGGTGCCTTCGTACGATGGGGGTATGCGCGTACTAATCGTCGAAGACGAGCCATTCCTGGCTGAGGCCATCCGTGATGGTTTGCGGCTGGAGGCCATCGCCGCGGACATCGCTGGCGACGGAGACCAAGCCCTTGAGCTGCTGAGCGTGAACGAGTACGACATTGCCGTGCTCGACCGGGATATCCCTGGCCCGTCAGGTGACGAGGTTGCCGCGACGATCGTCGCCTCTGGCACGGGGATGCCCATTCTCATGCTGACGGCGGCCGACCGGCTCGACGATAAGGCCTCGGGGTTTGAACTCGGCGCCGACGATTACCTCACGAAGCCCTTCGAACTCCAAGAGCTCGTTCTCAGATTGCGGGCCCTTGATCGCCGCCGTGCGCACCACCGGCCGCCCGTGCGGGAGCTCGCTGGGCTGAAGGTGGATCCGTTTCGCCGTGAGGTGTACCGTGACGGCAAGTACGTCGCGCTCACACGGAAACAGTTCGCCGTGCTCGAGGTGTTGGTGTCCGCGGAGGGCGGCGTCGTGAGCGCTGAAGAACTCCTCGAGCGGGCGTGGGACGAGAACGCCGACCCGTTCACGAACGCGGTGCGGATCACCATGTCGGCACTGCGGAAACGGATTGGGGAACCGGGGATTATCGTGACGGTTCCCGGCGTTGGCTACCGCATTGAGACCGGTGTGGATCCCACTCATGCCGCGGCGCAGTAGCCGGCGGGGAGTGAGCGCGCGACTGCGGCTCACCTTCAGCTACGCGGGGTTCTTGCTCATCGCTGAGGTGTTGATCCTCGCGGTCGTCTGGGTATTCCTACTGCGGTACGTCCCGGATCGGGCGGCGCTCATAGATGAGCAGCAGTTCTTCCCCGGACGGAACGACCTCATTCGGGCGTTTCTGCCGCCGGCGCTCTGGGCGCTGCTTGCGCTGCTCGCGATCGGTATCGGCGGCGGCTGGCTGCTCGCGGGCCGCATGCTCGCACCGCTTGCGCGGATGACGGCTGTCACCAGGCAGGTGAGCGCGGGCGCCTACGGAACCCGGATCGCGTTGGCGGGCTCTGACGACGAGTTCCGGGAACTCGCTGATGCCTTCGACGGCATGCTTGACCGGCTCGAAGCGCATGTGGCTGAGCAGGAACGGTTCGCCGCGAACGCCTCTCACGAGTTGCGCACACCGCTCTCGATCACGCAGACGATGCTCGACGTGGCGCGAAAGGACCCGCAAGTGCAGACGACCGGACTCATCGAACGACTGTGGACGGTGAATGCCAGGGCGATCGATCTGACGGAGTCGATGCTTACGCTGGGGAAGAGCGGCCGGCGATCCTTCGCCCGCACACCAGTGGATATCTCCCTCCTTGTAGACGAGGCCGTCGAGGCACTGCTGCCCCGAGCCGAGTCGCGCGGAGTGACGATGACGGTCGCGGGGGAGCCGGCCGCCGCGAGCGGATCTTCGGCACTGCTCCTGCAACTCACCAGCAACCTCGTCCTCAACGCGATTGTGCACAACCTCACGGACGGTGGGTGGGTCACTGCCACGACCTGGGAAGCCGACGGTCGCGCCGTTCTGTGCGTCGAGAATAGTGGGCGGCGGCTGCCACAGGAGCTCGTGTCGACGCTCACCGAACCGTTTCAGCGTGGCGTCGAACGCATCCGCAGCGACGATTCAGGGGTCGGGTTGGGGTTGGCGATCGTGCAGAGCATCACTCACGCGCACGACGGAACGCTCACGCTCACCGCACGGCCCGACGGCGGGATCACGGCGACGGCGGATCTGCCGGCTGCCTCAGGCGAAATCGCCGAGTAACACCATCGCTGAGCCGATAACGATCGAGAGCAGCACCCCGAAGACTCCGGCCCGCGACAGCACGCCGCCGTAGCCGAAGCGGCTGCGTGTGCGTGACGCCACGTACAGGGCGACCCCGATCATGCCGCCCGCAGTGTTGACGAGGACGTCGGTGGTGTCTGCTGCTCCAACGCCGAGCACAAACTGGAGAAGTTCGTAGCTCAGGCTGGTGCCCGCGATGATGCAGAGCCCGAGCGTCCAGGGCCGACGCGGAACGAGGGCCGCGAGGATCATCCCATAGGGAACAAAGGCGAGGAAGTTCGCAGCGACCTCGCCGGGTGCGCTCGGACCGAACTCTGCGCTCGCGACAAACGGGACGAGCTTCACGGGCCCGAACCCAGTCCCCGCGTGTGGAACGCTGAGCTTCCAGACGATGGCCCACGTCAAGAGGAAAAGATAGCTGACGAACGCCGTCGCGATCACCGGCGTGGCGTTGCCAGGCGTTGTCGCGGGGAGGTGGGGCAGGGCGCGATGCTGGGTGTGAGTCGTGTCGAGCATGATCCCAGTCAACGGCGGACGCTGTTGCGAGAGCGTTCACGGTTTTCGATACGCGGACGACATACTGACGCCGATGGACGCGTGCAAGGAGACCCGCGCCCGCGTCCATCGGCCTGCGAAGGTTACGCCTCCCAGCGGCGGAACAGCGCAGCGAGCGCCTGACCCCCGCCGATGCACATCGACACGATCGCGTGGTCATGCCCGCGGCGCTGCAGATCCATCGCCGCGCGTAGTGAGAGGATCGCGCCGGTGGCGCCGACCGGGTGACCGAGCGCGATTGCGCCGCCGTACGGGTTCGTCCGGGCCGGATCGAGGCCGGAATCGCGGATCACCGCGAGGGCCTGCGATGCGAACGCCTCGTTCATCTCGGTGTGTCCGATCTCGTCGGGCGACAGCCCAGTCTGCTCGAACAGTTTCGCGAGCGCGAGCGTCGGTGCGTAGCCCATGATCTCAGGCTCGATCCCGGCAGTGGTGACCGCCTCGATGGTCGCGAGCGGCGAGAGCCCGCGCTCACGGGCATCGGATTCGCGCATAAGCACGACCGCGCCTGCGCCGTCGTTGATGCCTGAAGCGTTGCCTGCGGTCACCGATCCGCCCTCGCGGAAGGCGGGGCGCAGCCCAGCGAGCACCTCCTGCGTTGTTCCTGGCTTGGGGTGCTCATCGACGGAGACCGTCACGGGCTTGCGGCCCGAGGTGGTGACCGGCACGATCTCTTCCGCGAACACCGCCTGGGACTCGGGAAGCGCGGCGCGGCGCTGGCTCTCAACCGCGAACGCGTCCTGATCCTCGCGGCTCACGCCGAAGCGTTCTGCGACGTTCTCGGCGGTGGTGCCCATGTGCTTTCCGGTGAACGGATCGCTGAGCATCTGCAACGTCCCGTCAACTAGGGTGCGGTCGCCGAGCCGGTCGTTGAACCGGGCGTTGTAGTCGTAGAACGGGAGCCTCGTCATGTTCTCGTCGCCGCCGGCAACGACGACGTCCACGCCGCCCCAGAGGAGTTGTTGTGCACCTGACCAGATCGCCTGCAGCCCCGATCCGCACAGCCGGTTCACCGTGAACGCTGGCACGCGGGTGTGCAGGCCGGCCCCGAGCGCGACCCGCCGAGCATTGTAGGCGTCTGCTCCGATCTGACCGATATTGCCCATGACGACCTCGCCGACCTCATCGCCGGAGATGCCGGCCCGGATGAGCGCTTCCCGCACCGCGAACGCGCCCAGTTCGTGCGCTTCGGTATCGCGAAACGCCTTTCCGAAGCTCCCGATAGGCGTGCGAGCTCCCGCAATAATTGCGACTCTCTCAGAAGTATTCACGGTGGTGTCTCCTCACAGTGGTGTGCAAGGAACGCGTGATGCATCACAGGGCTCCGTTGCGTGATCAATCTCGACCCCAGCATCTCAGATTGCGTGGCGTCTGGGCAGGGCAGAAGTGCACAGTGTGCCGGCGGACGGCTGTGACCGGAGCTCAACAATCTATTGGTTGACAGGTGTTGCTTTGTGATTTCATACTCGAAGGGAGAGGGACGTCGGGCCCGGCGCCCCGAGACCACGCTTGCAGACCGAGGGACAAACCATGTCAACGTCGACACCCCACCCCGTACCCGAGCTCACGGAATATCTGCGCGACTCGCCATCCAACTGGGGAAAGTGGGGGCCGGACGACGAAGTCGGCTCGCTCAACTACCTCACCCGCGACGAAGTGCTTCGCGGCATCGGGCACGTGGTGTCCGGGAACGTGGTGACGCTGCAGCGGCTCATCGGTGACCCGAAGGGCGACCCGGTCTGGCCGTCGCGCACGCCAGCGGTGCGCACGATGGTCTCCGACGAATCGACCTGGGACTCAGCGGATGCGCCACAGTATCCGGGAGGCGCTCATTACGCTGACGACAAGCTCGAGGCATTTCTGCAGGGGTCGACGCAGTACGACGCGCTCGGTCACGCCTGGTACGACGGCCAGTTGTGGAACGGCTACGACGCCAGAACGACCATCGGTGGCCTCGATCGGGCGAGCATTCGACCCATTGCGGATCGGGGCATCGTCGGCCGAGGGATTCTGCTGGATATGGCGCGATTCCGTTCGAAGGCCGCCCTCGAGCCTGCGGAGACGTTTACGCATGAAGACCTGCTCGCGTGCGCTGCTGCGCAGGGCGTCACCATCGAGAAACACGACATCCTCATCATCCGGACGAATTTTCTCCAGCGCTTTTTTGACTTGGGCGACGCGTTCTATGAGGACTTCTGCGAACCAGGGTTGACGCACAGCACCGAACTCGTTCGGTGGTTTCACGAGATAGAGCTTCCGAATCTTGTCACCGACACGATTGCTAACGAGGTGACGATTGATCCGGAGTCGGGGATCGCGCTCCCGCTGCACAGCGCACTCATGCGCAATCTAGGCGTGACTCTCACCGAACTCTGTGACCTGGAGGCCCTCGCTGATGCTTGTGCAGAGCACGGCCAATACACGTTCCTCTATGTGGCTGCGCCGCTCAAGATACACGGGGCGACGGGTGCTCCTGTCAACCCGATCGCAATTCTGTAGGTGACGTCATGGCGACCGCAGCACAGCCGTGGCGGGGGAGTGACTCCGAAGGACTGCCGCACGAGATCTCAGTTGAGTATGCATCGGTACTCGCCGCGTTTGCAGCAACCGTGGAGCGGAATCCAGCCGCCACCGCCATTCACTATTTCGATGGCGCACTGAGTTTTCGCGACCTCGACGAGCGCTCTGATGCGCTCGCGGTTGCATTGCAGGAGCGGGGCTTCAGCCGCGGCGATCGGCTCGCGCTCTACCTGCAGAACAATCCCGCGTTCGTCGTCGGGCTGATCGCTGCCTGGAAAGCCGGTGGAATTGCCGTCGCGGTCAACCCGATGAACCTGGAACGGGAGCTCGCACACGTCCTCGGTGACTCTGGAGCCCGCGTGCTGCTGTGCCTCGATGAGCTGTACGAGCGGGTCGCTCGCTCGGTCGTCGAACGGGACGGCAGTACGGTGGCGACCGTCATTACCTGTTCGCCGCGGGATGACCAGACGCGTGGGGACGCGCGAGTATTCCCGCCCGAGGTGACGAGTGCTCTCAGCGGGCGTGGCGCCCTCACGCACGAGAGGTGCGATCTTTCGGCGCTCGTCGCAGGGTTCCCCGGGCGTCGACCGACGCCGGAACCGCTTGCCGCGTCTGACACTGCGATGCTCGTCTACACGTCGGGCACGACCGGCATGCCGAAAGGGTCGATGAGTAGTCACGGCAACATGGCATGAACCGCGCAGGTGTACCGGGATTGGATGGGCCTGACCCCGGCCGACCGAATCTTAGGGATCGCACCGCTCTTTCACATCACCGGCATTATCGGCCACGTTGCCGCCTCTCTGCTCATCGGCTGCCCGCTGCTACTTGCCCACCGCTTCGAGCCGGGGACGGTACTCGATGTGATGCGTGAACATCGTCCCACCTACGTTGTCGCGGCGATCACCGCGCTCATGGCACTGATGCTTCATCCGAGCGCCTCGCGGGCCGACTGGGAGTCGTTCCGCGCGGTGTTCTCAGGCGGGGCGCCGATTGCGCCGGCGATCGCCGAGCAGTTTGAGCGGGCGACAGGGCAGTATCCGCACAACGCCTACGGGCTGACGGAGACTAATTCCCCGGCCCACTGCGTGCCGGGCGGGGTGCGGGCCCCCGTCGATCCGGACAGCGGCGCGCTATCTGTCGGGGTCGCCGTGTTCAACACGACGACGCGTATCCTCGACGACTCGGGGGAGCCACTCCCACCGGGCGAGATCGGGGAGATCGCGATCGCGGGCCCGCAGGTCGTCCCCGGCTACTGGCACGATCCGCAATCGAGCCGAGCCGCGCTCCCAGGCGGCGAGCTGCGCACGGGCGATGTCGGCTTCGTGAACGACGCAGGATGGTTGTTTATTGTCGACCGCAAGAAGGACATGATTAATGTCTCCGGCTACAAAGTGTGGCCGCGGGAGGTCGAAGACGTGCTCTATCAACACCCCCCGGTGCGCGAGGCCGCCGTGGTTGGTGTGCCCGATGCGTACCGCGGTGAGACCGTGAAGGCATACGTGTCCATCACCGCAGGATCGAGTCTCGAACCGGGTGAGCTCATCGAATACGCGAGGCAGCGGATGGCCGCCTACAAATACCCCCGGCTCGTTGAGGTGCCCGACGAGCTGCCGAAAACGGTGACCGGGAAGATCCTTCGTCGCGTCTTGCGAGAGGATTCACGGGACACTCACTAGCGCAAAACCTTCGCCGCGATAGTGTGTGTGCGTGAGTAGCGCCGAAGATATCACCGCAGAGAAGCGGCCGCAGCGCGGTCGGCCACGCAATGGGGACGCTCGGGGAGCGGTCATCGCGGCAGCCCTGAAGAGCTTTGCCGCACGTGGCTACTTTGGCGCGTCCATGCGCGACATTGCCGCTGAGGCCGATATTGCGATCGCGGGAATCTACCACCACTTCGCCAGTAAACAGGAGCTGTTGCAGGCTGTGATGACGATGACGCTGCAGGATGTGCTCGCGAGCACCCGAGCACGCGTTGCCGCAGCGCCCGACGGCGACCCGGTCGAGCAGCTCGCCGGTCTCGTGCGAGCGTGGGTCGAGTTCCACACCGTTCGCCAGGAGGAGGCCCGCGTCGGCGCTTCTGCGGTGCACTGTCTTGAGGGCGACGGCCGTGAACGGGTCATCGCCCTGCGCGACGAGCAAGAGGACCTGTTTGTCGAGGTTGTCGAGCGAGGAACGCGCCTCGGCGTGTTTACGACGCCGTACCCGCGGGAGGCGGCGCGCGCGATCATCAACATGGGCATCGCGGTTGCCACCTGGTACCGGCTTGATGGGGACATTACGCCGCACGGCCTCGCCGAACGCTACGCGCGGATGTCGCTCGACATGGTCGGCGCGGTGGCAATCCGAGCGTAGCTCGCGGAGCCTAGCGCGCTCGGCCTGAGGGGCGGCCGGTTGTATTTGAACGATCGTTCGTTTACGCTCGAAGCAGCCGGGGAGCGCGAATCACCAGAATGCCTCCTGCGGTTTTCGTCGAATGGCCCGAAGGAGCGCCCACATGACTGCTGCTGCACACCCACACCACCCCGGGGAAGTACGGGAACTCACTCACTTTGTCGGTGGGGAACACGTTGCGGGAACCTCGGGACGCTTTGGCGACGTCTACGACCCGAGCGTCGGAATCGTTCAGGCGAGGGTGCCGCTCGCAACCACCGCCGAGGTCACCGCGGTGATCGATAACGCTGCCGAAGCGCAGGTGGCCTGGGCGGCGCTCAACCCGCAGCGGCGCGCGCGCGTGCTCCTGCGTTTCCTCGACCTCATCGCACGGGATACGCCGGAACTCGCGAAGATGCTCTCCCGCGAGCACGGAAAGACCGTTCCCGACGCGATCGGTGATATCCAGCGCGGCGTCGAGGTCATCGAGTTTGCGGTTGGCGGCCCGCACCTGCTCAAGGGTGAATACTCCAACGGTGTTGGCACCGGCGTCGACGTCTACTCGATGCGGCAGCCGCTCGGCGTGGTCGCTGGGATCACCCCGTTTAACTTCCCGGCCATGATCCCGCTCTGGAAGGCAGGCCCCGCGCTTGCCGCCGGCAACTCATTCATTCTGAAGCCGTCTGAGCGCGATCCGTCGGTGCCGCTGCGCATTGCCGAGCTGCTGCTCGAGGCGGGCCTGCCGCCAGGGGTCTTCAACGTCGTCAACGGCGACAAGGAGGCCGTCGACGCGCTGCTCCACGACGATCGCGTTCGCGCAATCGGGTTCGTTGGATCCACCCCGATCGCACAGTACATCTACGAAACCGCTGCGATGCAGGGCAAGCGGGCACAGTGCTTTGGCGGCGCTAAGAACCACATGATTGTCATGCCCGACGCTGATCTCGATCAGGTCGCTGATGCGCTCATCGGCGCGGGCTACGGCTCGGCGGGGGAGCGCTGCATGGCGATCTCCGTCGCGGTGCCGGTCGGCGAGGCCACCGCGGAAGCGCTGGCAGCGAAGCTCAGCGAGCGCGTGAAGGAGCTCAAGATCGGACCGGCGCTCGACGAGACCGCCGATTACGGACCGCTCGTCTCCGCCGATGCGAAGGCGCGCGTCGAACACTACATTCAGCTCGGTGTCGACGAGGGCGCGACGCTGCTCGCTGACGGACGCGGCCACGTTGTTGAGGGCTACGAGAATGGCTACTACCTCGGCCCAACGCTGTTCGACCACGTCACCCCCACGATGAAGATCTACCTCGAGGAGGTCTTCGGACCGGTGCTCGTGATTACCCGGGCCGAGACTTACGAAGAGGCGCTGGCGCTTGCGAGTGACCACGAGTACGGCAACGGTGTTGCGATCTTTACCCGAGACGGCGACACCGCACGGGACTTCACCGCGCGCGTGAACGTTGGCATGGTCGGCGTGAACGTGCCGATTCCGGTGCCGATCGCGTACCACACGTTTGGCGGCTGGAAGCGTTCGGGCTTCGGCGACCTCAACCAGCATGGGCCCGATTCGTTTAGGTTCTACACGAAGACGAAGACCGTCACGAGCCGTTGGCCGTCCGGCACCAAAGAGGGAGCAAGCTTCGTCATTCCGACGATGGACTAACACGCCATGAATGACACAGCTATGGAAGAGCGGGCAGCGCTGGTTGAGGCCGTTCGCGATTTTGCGAATGCTGAGCTCGCCCCGTTTGCGGCCGAGCGCGACGCGGGGAAGATCTTCCCCGTCGAAGCGCTGGCCGCAGCGGGCGAGCTCGGTCTCGGCGGCATCTATGTCGGAGACGAGTACGGCTCTGGCCTGTCGCGCCTCGATGCTGTCGCGATCTTCGAGGAGCTTGCGAAGGGTGACACCGCGGTCGCGGCGTACATCTCGATCCACAACATGACCGCGTGGATGATCGACACCTTCGGGTCGGCTGAACAGCGGGCACGGTGGCTGCCTGGGATGACATCGATGCGGGATCTCGGCGCCTACTGTCTCACGGAGCCCGGCGCCGGGTCCGATGCGGCCGCGATCACCACGAGCGCGCGCCGTGAGGGCGACGAGTACGTCATCAACGGCACCAAGCAGTTCATCTCGGGCGCGGGCGCCGCGGCAGTGTACGTCGTGATGGTGCGCACCGGTGGCCCCGGGGCCAGTGGGATCAGCACCGTGGTCGTCGAGAAGGATACCCCCGGGCTGAGCTTCGGACCGAACGAGCACAAGATGGGCTGGAACGCGCAGCCCACTCGCCAGGTGATTTTCGAGGACGTTCGAGTCCCGGTCGGTAACCGGCTGAGCGAGGAGGGCGACGGCTTCCGGATCGCGATGAAGGGCCTGAACGGTGGCCGGGTCAACATCGGCGCGTGTTCGGTCGGAGGAGCCCAGTGGGCGCTCGAGCGCGCGACGGCCTACGTGCAGGAACGGCACGCGTTTGGTGCCCCACTTGCGGCGAACCAGTCGATCGTGTTCGCGCTCGCGGACATCGAAACCGACCTGCAGGCCGCACGCGCGCTGCTCGAACGAGCCGCGACGAAGATGGACAGTAATGCGAGCGACACCGCCGTCGCGTGCGCGCTCGCGAAACGCTTCGCAACGGACGCGGCGTTTGACGCTGCGAACAAGGCGTTGCAGTTGCACGGCGGCTATGGCTACCTGCACGAGTACGGGATCGAGCGGGTGGTTCGCGACCTGCGGGTGCACCAGATCCTTGAAGGAACCAACGAAATTATGCGCACGATCATCGGGCGTGGGCTGCTGCAGGGTGGCAAGCGATAGCTCACGGCCCGCGGTGACCGCTGCGGCAAGCGAAGGAGAGAACATGACAACGATTGCGTTCATCGGGCTCGGACACATGGGGCGGCCAATGGCGGCGAACCTCGCGACCGCGGGCTTTGCCGTCCGCGGGTTCGACCTGGTCCCGGAGCTCTGCGACGCGGCACGGGCGGCCGGGGTGGAGATCGCGCCGTCAGCCGCCGACGCGGTGACGGATGCGGACATCGTCATCACGATGCTGCCGGCAGGGAAACACGTGCTCGCAGCGTACGAGGGCGGGGATTCACCTGGCCTGCTCGGCGCAGCTCGACCAGGCACGCTGTTCCTCGACTGCTCGACGATCGCCGTAGATGAAGCGCGGAGCGCAGCTGCGCTTGCGGTTGCCGCGGGCCACCGCGCGTTGGACGCGCCCGTCTCGGGCGGTGTGGTCGGTGCGGAGAACGGCACGCTCGCCTTCATGGTCGGGGGAGAGGCAGCAGACTTTGCCGCCGCTAAACCTGCCCTCGAAGCGATGGGCGGGCGCATTGTGCACTGCGGCAGCGCCGGCCTCGGGCAGGCCGCGAAGGTGTGTAACAACATGATTCTGGGTGTGACGCAGATCGCGGTGGCAGAGGCCTTTGTGCTGGGTGAGCGCCTCGGGCTATCTCACCAGGCGCTGTTCGACGTCGCGAGCAATGCCTCGGGCCAGTGCTGGGCGCTCACCACGAACTGCCCGGTGCCCGGGCCGGTGCCGACAAGCCCCGCGAACAACGACTACGAGCCGGGCTTTGCCGGCGCGCTCATGGCGAAGGATCTCGGCCTCGCCGAGCAGATGATCGCGCTCACCGGCGTTGACGCTCAGCTCGGGCTGCTCGCACAGAGCCGGTATGCGGAGTTTGCTTCGGGCCCGGGCGCCCATCAGGATTTCTCGGGGATCATCAACACGATTCGCGACGCGAACGTCGACGCGTAAGAGGCCTCAACGCTAGTTGCGGGCGTAGAGCCGCGTTGCGAGCTCGACGAGCGCCTCGATTCCGTTCGGGGCCTCGTCGCGCCACCAGACCAGCCGAACCGCGATGCGCGGGGCGTCTGTGATGGGGATGAACCGGATACCGCTGCGGGCGTGGTGCACCGATGTCGCCTCTGCGGTCACACCGACGGCCTCTCCTGCGGAGAGGGTGTTCAGCCAGTCCTCCGTATCGGTGACCGCAATGAATGTGTCTGGCGCGGGGCCGCCGTCCCAGAGTTCGCGCTTGGTGGTGCCCGAACGGGGTTCTGCGGCGACTGTGCGCCCGGCAAATTCGCGCATGCGCAGTGTCCGGCGCTTGGCCCACTGGGGGTCGTCGGCCGAGAACACTGCGAAGCGTCGTTCGAGACCTATGACGGCGCTTGAGAACCGCGCAGCATCGGGCGGGATGCGCATGATGGCGACGTCGCAACGTCCCTCGGCGAGGCCCGAGGTCGGTGTGCTGTGCTGCGAGAAGTGCAGTTCGGTGTTGGGGTACTGCGCCCGCCATTCGCGCAGCACGCTTGTGGTGTGCTTGCCGAGCGCAGACCAGGCATAGCCGAGGCGAAGCCGGTCGTGTTCGCGCTCTGCCAGCGTATTGACGGTGTCGACCTGCGCGAGAAGCCTACGCGCCTGTGGCAGTAGCGCTTCCCCAAACGCTGTGGGTTCGCAGCCGTGTCGCCCCCGCCTGAGTACCCGTTGCCCGAGCGCCCGCTCCAGGCTCGAAATTGCCCGCGAAGCGGAGGCCTGTGAGATGTGGAGTTCGATGGCCGCATCAGTAATCGTGCCGAAGCTTGCAGCCAGCACAAAGCAGCGCATTTCCCGCAGTGACCATTCCATACGGTAAGCGTATGTAAAGGACGAAACTTGCACAATGTGAAATCCAGGAATCGGCCTATGGTGGAGCCGTGACCACACAGAATATCCCCGTGCAGGGCGCCACAGTGCATGCCGCGACCGGTGCGTCGCTCGGGCGCGGCATTGCACTCACACAGGTTGCCTCCCTCGGGAATCAGCTCGGCGCGGCGACGGGTGCGCTCGCCTTCCCTGCGATCGGTCCGATTGGCGTGGTGGCGGTGCGGCAGTTGGTCGCAGCGGCCGTGCTCGTGCCGATCGGGCGCCCAAACTTCCGCACGATGCAGCGCGGGGACTGGATAGCTGTGACGGCCCTCGCGCTTGTGTTCAGCATCATGAACACCTCGGTGTACGTCGCGATCGACCGGCTCGGCCTTGGCCTCGCTATCACCCTGGAATTCCTCGGCCCGCTCGCGCTGGTGATCCTGAGTGCGCGCAGGCTCGTCGATCTGCTGGGTGGCCTGCTTGCCGTCGTGGGAGTGGTCATCCTCGTGAACCCGGGGCCGAGCTCGGATCTTCTCGGTGTTGCGATCGGTCTCGTGTCAGCCGGGGCGTGGGCAGCGTACATCCTGCTCAATCGCCATATCGGCCAGCGCCTCCCGGGGGTGCAGGGCACCGCAACAGCGAGTCTCATCTCGGGGGTCATATGGATCCCGATCGCGATCGCGTGGTTCTCACACCACCCGCTGCCACTGTGGGCACTGGGGCTCGCGGTGCTCTGTGCGCTCGCTTCCTCGGTGTTGCCGTTCTCGGTCGATGTGATTGCGCTCCGGCTGTTGCCGGCAGGGCTCTTCAGCACGCTGCAGAGCATGCACCCGGTGTGGGCGGCGCTCGTCGGGCTCGTGATACTTGGGCAGCAGCTTGCTGTGAACGAGATGCTGGGCATCGCCCTCGTCGTCGTCAGCAATGTGCTCGTCACCTCAACGAATGCAGTGCGGGTGCGTCGCTGACCTGCACTACCGTGCTGCCCCGCACCTCCGCACAAAACTGCGCCTCCGCTCGTAGACTGGCAGCATGATCCAGTGGCGCGCCGATGTGCTCGGCGAAGGCTTTGAGTACCTCACGTTCGAACTCGGGGCCGACGACGACCCGGGGCTGGCGGCGCCCGCTGCTGACAACCAGGAGGGGCCACTCGACGCCCGTAGGCTCGTCGCGACCCTCGTGAGATCGCTGCCCAATCCACTGACGTTCTGGCAACGACTCACGTCGCAGCAGCGTGACTGTGAAGATGTCGATGTCCTCTACGTGCATGGCTGGTCGGACTACTTCTTCCAGACAGAGCTCGCGAAGTTCTGGACGGACCGTGGCGCGCGCTTCTTTGCGATCGATCTCAGGCGGTATGGGCGAAGCCTGCGCCCGGGACAGACGCCGGGCTACATCGCCGATCTCGGCGACTACGACGCCGAGATCGAGTTCGCGCTCGCTGAGATGCGCTCCTCGGTGCCGCGCAACGAGACAGAACGCAAGCTTGTGCTCCTCGGCCACTCCACTGGCGGGCTTGTGCTGAGCCTGTGGGCGAACAGGCACCCCGGTGTTGCAGACGCGCTCGTGCTCAACAGCCCGTGGCTCGAACTCCAGCTCTCCGCCCGTGGCAGACAGGTGATCGCGCCCATCGTGAACCTCGGTGCGCGGTATAGCCCGCTTGAGGGTATCCCGCAGCTCGACTACGGATTCTACGCGCGTGCGGTGCAGGAGGTTGGGCCGCCGGATGAGGTCGCCCGAATCAACACCGAGTGGAAACCGGAAAAGAGTCATCCTGTGCACAACGGTTGGCTGCGGGCCATCCTCGCTGGGCATGACCTGGTCTACCGTGGGCTGCACATCGATGTGCCCGTCTGCGGGATGCTCTCGGCACGTTCCGCGCTTCCCGCACGATGGAGCGACGAGCTCACCCGGGCAGACTCAGTGCTCGACGTCGACGACATCGCACGTGCCGCGCTGCGACTTGGCTCGTCAGTGACGCTCGAACGGATTGACGGCGCCCTGCACGACATCTTCATGTCGGCCAGCGGACCGCGTGCTGACGCATACGCTCGGCTCGACCGCTGGGGCAAGGGGTGGCGCAGAGCGATTGACTGAGCCGCGCGGTAGGCTCACTGTATGGATCTTCGGGTAGCGGCCTACGCGGTCATTGAGCGCCGCGGCAAGATCCTGCTGACCCATTGGCGCCGCGGGCACTTGCACGGCTGGACGCTGCCCGGCGGCGGTCTCGAGGCAGGCGAGGATCCCAAGGACGCGGTGGTCCGGGAAGTGCTCGAAGAAACCGGGCTCAACGCTCGCGTTGGCAAGCTCCTCGGCGTCGACTCCCGGGTGATGGTGCGCGAGGAGGTTCCCGAGGGGACCGACCCGGAAATGCATACGATCCGCATCGTGTATCGAGCGACAGTGCAGGACGGACCGCTGCAGAACGAGGTCGATGGCTCCTCGGATGAGGCGCGGTGGGTCTCGCTCAAAGACGTGAACTCGCTGAAGACGCTGTCGCTCGTCCAGACCGGTCTGCGGATGGCGGGCATTGCTCGCCGCGGGAACAGCGGATCGGGCCGGGGCGGGCAAGGGCGTTCGGGCGGTGCGAAGTCGGGCGGTGCGAAGCAGGGTGCGCAGAAACCTAATAGCGCCAAGGGTGGCGGCGCGCAGTCCGGTGGCACGCCAAAGGCTAGCGCCACGCGCTCGAGCTCAGGACGCTCAAAGTCACGCGGCGCTAGCCGCCCGGCTCGAAAAGCCGGAGAAGACTAAACCTCCGGGGCGACCCAGAGCTCGTCGTCGGTGCGGAACGCCTGCCACAGTGCATAGCCGACGCCAACGGCGGCAGCGGCGCCCAGCGCAATAGCGACGATGCCGCCAACATTGCGCTTCTTCTTCACTGGCTCGAGGTAGCCGGTGCGCACACCGAAGTCGCGCACCTGCGCGGCAGCCTTCGGGTTCTCGATCTCGTCGAGCGTGCGAATGGTTGACGCGAGTGCATTCGCGCCCGCCGGAGCGGTTGCGCGCTTCACGGTGCGCGCCGCATTGCGTGCTGAGGCGACGCCGCGATCCACAACCGGACGGACACGATCGACGGCCTGATCCACGCGAGGAGCGACGTGCTCATCGCTCAGCAGCCAGGCCTGGTGACCTGCGTCCTTGATTACCGCACCTGCGTTTCCGAGCACAAACAACTGCTGATCCAGCAGTTCCTGAGCGTCAGAGCGCAGGCCACGGAGCTCGCGACGACGCTTGCGTGAGAGTTTCATTCGGATCCTCCTTCAAGTAGCACGGGACGCGCCCACTTGGCTTCCCACGCTACACCGTACACTTGTGACATGACCATTCACACCGCAGTAGCGACTATCCACACCAACCACGGCGACATCGTTATCAACCTCTTTGGTGACCATGCACCCAAGACGGTGAAGAACTTCGTTGACCTCGCAGAGAAGGGATTCTACGACGGGGTGATCTTCCACCGCATCATCCCGAACTTCATGATCCAGGGTGGCGACCCCACCGGCACCGGCACCGGCGGCCCCGGCTACAACTTCGACGATGAGATCCACCCAGAGCTCACCTTCTCGAAGCCGTACCAGCTCGCAATGGCGAACGCTGGCAAGCGCCCGGACATGACTGGCCGCATGGCGGGCACCAACGGCTCGCAGTTCTTCGTCACCACGATCGCTCCCGACTGGCTCAACGGCAAGCACACCATCTTCGGTGAGGTCGCTGACGATGGGTCGAAGGCTGTCGTCGACACGATCTCCGCAGTACAGACCGGCGCAGCCGACCGTCCCGTCGAGGACGTCGTGATGACCGGCGTCGACATCGTCACGGTCTAACCTTGGTGTCGAGCGGCCCGAGCTTTGGGGAGCGGGCTGAGTATGGCGAGAGCGATGTCTGCTACCGCCACCCCGGACGACAGAGCTTCACGCTGTGTCAGCGCTGCGGGCGAACGATCTGCGCGGAATGCCAGATCGAGTCGCCGGTTGGAGTGCTGTGCCGTGACTGCGTGAAGCAGACGAGCGGGGGCCCCAAGGGGGTCGCGCGCGTCGGTCGTTCAGCTCGGGTTGCCGGGCGCCGATTTGCGGCGCTGGACTACCCGGTGACGATGTCGATCATTGCGATCAACGTCGTTGTCTTCGCGCTGCAGCTGCTGAGCAATTACTTCGGCAGCAACGGGGTGACTGGCGCGCTCTGGTACGTCCCGACGTACTCCCTTGCAGACGGCGTGCACCAGGTTGCCCCCGGTACGCTGCCTGGGTATCCCGAGGGTGCGCTGCTCAGCGCCGAGTTCCAGCCGTGGCGCATGCTCACGGTGATGTTCACGCACTCGGTGGGATTCCTGCCGCACATTCTGTTCAACATGCTCGCCCTGTACATGTTCGGGCGCAACCTTGAACAGATCATCGGCAAGTGGCGATTCCTCGCGCTCTACGTGTTCGCCGGCATCGGCGGCTCCCTGGGCGTCATGCTCTGGGGGTACGCAGACACGAGCACGATCTTTACTCCGACCGTTGGCGCATCAGGTGCGATCTTCGGGGTCATGGCCGCCACGGTCGTCGCCTTCCCGGTCGATGAACGCGAACGTCACGTCACTCATCGTGCTGCTCGGCATCAACTTTGGTATCGGATTCATGCCGGGGGCCAACATCTCTTGGCAGGCGCACCTCGGGGGCATGATTGTGGGCGCGCTCACCATGTGGATCGTCGTGCAGACCCGCGGTCCGCGACTCAAGACGCGGCAGATCGTTTCGATGTCCGTCGTCGCGGCAGTGCTCATTGCACTGTCCTGCGCATACCTCGTGGTGTCGCCGCTGTAACTCGCGCGGGCACAGCAAAGCGGCGTCACAATGCGGGGTGAAACCGGCTCGGTGAACACCCCTGTCGCGATCCACCCGCCTGTGAAAAGTTATCCACAGGGTTCTCCCCACCTGGGGAGAATTACACCGATGTAGTTCGGGGGAGCCTGTGGATTACTTCCACCACGGAGTCATGAGGAACCCGATGAGCACGAAGCCGAAGCCGACGAAGATATTCGCCTGACCCAGCTGCGGAATCGGGAGCTGCAAGTTCGAGCTCGTGATGTAGAACAGTACGATCCAAATGAGTCCGAGAAGCATGAAGCCGAACATCACCGGCTTGAACCACACCGGGTTGGGTGCGTCCCTCCGGGCGGCTTCTCTCTGCTCGCGTTGTGCCGCGATCTCTGCCGCGTTGCGCTTGCTCACGTCTTTACCAGCTGCTGCCATGCCTACAGTCTACCCAGTTCGTAGTGTGTGCCCAGTGTGCTCGTCCTAGAATGGCTACAAATGAACCAAGCACACTCGCCTCGAGGCCGCCGACGTCGCGCACGATTGAGTCCGCTGACCGTCATCGGTGAGCTGCTCATCGTGGGTGGGCTTGCCGTGTTCGGATACATCGTGTGGCAGCCCTGGCACACCGGCTTCGTCGTGACGGGCAAACAGCTTGAACTGACCCAGTCCGCGTCGGCTGACTGGGACGCGCAGGCAGCCGAGCGGCCACCGTTCGACGGCACCGTCCCGATCCCGGAGGTTCCGGCCATCGGAGAGGTCTTCGGACAGCTACACGTTCCTGCATTTGGCACCACATTTGCCAACAGCGTTGCGGAAGGCACTGGCTGGTGGGAGACGCTGAACTACGAGGACAAGGGCATCGGCCGGTACCCCGACAGCTCCATGCCGGGTGAAGCCGGCAACTTCGCCCTTGCTGCCCATCGCTCGGGAGGCTACATCACGCCGTTCAAGGAGGTCATGAACCTCCGCGTCGGAGACCCGCTCTTCTTCGAAACGGCTGACGGGTGGTACACCTATCGCTTCCGCTCCCTCGAATACGTCTGGCCGACCGAGGGAGAGGTGCTGAACGCCTTCCCCCGCATGGACGGCATAGACCCCACGGATCAGGTGATGACGCTCACCACGTGCCACCCGAAAAACTGGGGCACCGATGAGCGGGCGATCGCCTATTCCATCTTTGAAAGCTTCCAGCCGAGGTCTGACGGACCTCCCGCGGAACTCATCGAACTCAATCCTGCGATCGTCGAAGGAGCGGCATAGTGTTTTCACTCATCTGGCGGTTCTTTCCGGGCCCGGCCTGGCTTCGCGTCATCGTGCTGCTGGGCGCAGCGGTTGCGCTCGTCTGGGCGCTCATTACCTATGTCTATCCGTGGGCGCTCGAAATGCTGCCCGAACAAGAATCGACGGTGGGAACATGACCCGTGTACTCGTGATCGACAACTACGACAGCTTTGTCTACACGCTAAACGGCTACTTGCAGCAGCTCGGGGCAGAGACCCGGGTGATCCGCAACGACGACGTGAGCGTCGGCGAGCTCGAACACCTCGTGCGGGAATTCGACGGCGTGCTCATCTCGCCAGGGCCCGGAACGCCCGCCGCGGCCGGAGTCTCTATTCCCATGGTCGGCATCGCCATCAAGCACGGGGTGCCGCTATTGGGCGTGTGCCTCGGACATCAGGCGATCGCAGAGGCCCTGGGAGGCACCGTCACCCACGCTGCCGAACTCATGCACGGCAAGGTATCGCGCGTGCGGCACTCACACGATGAGTTCTTCACCGGTGTACCCGAAGAGTTCGATGCCACCAGGTACCACTCGCTAGCCGTTGTGCGGAGCACAGTGCCTGACAGCCTCACCATCACCGCCGAGACCGCCGGAGGCGTGGTCATGGGCCTTCGGCACCGTGAGCTGCCAATCTTTGGCGTGCAGTACCACCCGGAGTCCGTACTCACCGAGGGCGGCTACCAGCAGCTCGGCAACTGGCTGCGCGTGGTGGGGCTCGAGAACGCCGCGGCAGTCGCTGCGACGCTCTCTCCGCTTATCGTGACGGACTGACCAGGCTGAGAGTCTCGTCTGGGTGGAACGGCGACGTTAGCCGGCGCAGTAGCTCAGCGTGAGCTGTGAGCCCTGCGGGTTGGAACCCACGAGGGTCTGACCGCTAATGAGTAGCTGCTCGTTGAAGACGCAGCCGGTGACCGACGTCATCTGTGCATCGATTGTGAGGTCGAGCCCAAGTCCGCTCAGCGCGTTCTGAGCGGTGTCGAGCGCCTGCCCGATGACGTCAGGGATATCGACTTTGCCGGTGGCGACCGTGACGCTCACGGCCCCTCCGGAAGGAATCTTCGAACCAACCTCGGGGGAAATGCTAATGACGCGGTCCGCCGGGGCCACCGGGTCGTCCTTGGACGTCACCTTGCCGACCGTAAGCCCCAGATCTTCGAGGGTTGCCGTGTACTTCGCCTGTGATTGACCGGCGAAGTCAGGCACAACCGCCTGCACCGGGCCGGACGAGATGAGCAGGGTCACTTCCTCACCGATATTCACCGTCGTCCCAGCCTCAGGATCCGACGAAATCACGTGGTCCTCGGCCACCTTCTCGTCTGTTTGTTCAACCTGGATGATCTCAAGATCGAGCTCCGTGAGGATCTCGACGGCCTCAGCACGCGTCTTGTTCGTAAGCTCGGGGATCTCGCGCACGTTCGACGGCGAAATCTCGTTCGGAACGAGGTTCACGAGCCAAAACACCACGGCGATCACAATTGCGGCGATCGTGAGGATCGCTGCCCACGTCCACATCACCGGCGGGCGGCTCTGTGTGCGGCTTCCGCCGCCCTCGGCGAGCTGCCGGAGCGCGAGATCGGACTCTGAAACCTCTTCGCCGCCAGAAAACAGCACCGTGTTCTGGGTGTCGTGGGTCGGTAGATCGGGCATCTTGCCACTCGCGGCGATGCTGAGCGCATCGCGAAACTCAGCGGCTGTCTGGAAGCGACGCGCGCGATCCTTGCCGAGCCCGTAGAGCACAACGCGATCGAGCTCCGGCGGAATCTCGGGATTGCGCTCACTCGGCGGGGTCGGGCGTTCGCTGACGTGCTGATAGGCCACCGCCACCGCAGTGTCTCCGCGGAACGGGACCTCCCGCGCGAGGAGTTCATACAGCAGGACGGCGGTCGAATACAGGTCGGTGCGCGCGTCAACCGACTCGCCCTTTGCCTGCTCCGGCGAAAAATACGCGGCAGTGCCGAGAATCGCGGTGGTCTGCTGCAGCGTTGAGGAAGTTTCTGACACGGCACGCGCGATACCGAAGTCCATCACCTTGACCTGGCCGGACTTGGTGATCATGATGTTCGCGGGCTTAATGTCGCGGTGCACGATGCCAGCTCGATGCGAGTACTCGAGTGCGGTCAGCACCGACTCGACGATGCGAGCCGCCTCGGTCTGTGAGAGTTCGTTCTCCTCGATGAACTGCCGAAGGTTGGTCCCCTCGACGTACTCCATCACAATGAACGGGAGTCGCTTCGCGCCCTCTGCTGTCTGGATGAGGTCGTCGCCGGCGTCAAAGACACGGACGACCGTCGGGTGAGCCATTCGGGAGGCCGACTGGGCCTCCTGGCGGAAGCGAGAGCGAAACGACTCGTCGTTCGACAGCTCGGACTTCATCACCTTGATGGCGACCTGGCGCCCGAGTTTGATATCGGTGCCTCGGTATACGGTGGCCATGCCACCCTGCCCGATGAACTCGCCGATGGCGTAGCGCCCCGCAAGAACCCGCGAGTTTCCCGCGCCCGCGTCTTCCGACATGTTCACCTCTTCCGCACTCGCCGACATAACTGAGTCAAAGTCTATTGCTTGAGCCCCTGATCAAAGGCCCGAACGACTAGCTTTCGTCCTCTTCTGCCGGTGCTTGTGGCTGAATCGTGATGGTGACCGGAGCGGAAACCTCGGAGATGCGCTGCTGGGGTCCCTCGCAGCGGTAGCTATAAGTGACATTCAGCGTTCCCTCGGCGGTTGCCCGGAGGGTCACACCGCTTGCGGAAGCGTTATTCGTGAGCTGTGCGAGCTTCGAATCGCTGAGCTGGACCTCGTATGCGCCGAGCTGCAGGCCCGCGGGGCACGCGGATGCGAAGCCCTGGAGAACGATTGGGTCGCCCACGGTCACCGTGGAGTTCGCGGTGGAAGGTGCCCCCGGAGCGGCGATCGAGCCGTAGCTGATGTTCACGGTGAGGGTGATGAGCTCGTTGAACTCGGTGTTCCCCTGCGGCGAGACGTCTGAGACGAGGCCAACCTGATCGTCAGGTACTGCTGAGCCGTCCTTGCGAGCGACATTGGTGAACTTCAGTCCCTCGAGGTACCCCTTGGCCTCTTCGAAGCTCTTCCCGACGACCTGACTCGCATCGATGGTCGCACTGGTGACAGGTGCGGGCGAGGAAGTGGTCGGCGTCGTCGGGGGCTTCGTGGTCTTCGACGAGGTCTTGCTGCTTTCGGTCGGCTTAGCGTCATCGCCGTTCCCGCTGAGTAGCGCGAAGGCGGTGCCGCCACCGATGAGCAGCAGCAGCGCGAGGAGCGTGATGAGCGGCCACTTCCACCGGCTACGCTTCTTCTCGTCTTCCTCAAGCTCATCGCCCTCGAGCTCCGTGTCGGTGAGCGCCATGGTCGGATCCATCGCCTGGGTGCGCGGGAGCGCGGTCGTTGCGGCGTCCGATCCCGGCTGCTGCGGCATAACGACGGTTGCGGTGGGGTCGACAGCGTCCCCGAGGATCTGCGGGACGTAGCTTGCCGCGAGCTCGATGTTCCCACGGTGCAGCGCTGCTGCAGCCTGCGCGAGCTTTGCCGACGACTCTGGCCGGCTCGCTGCGTCCTTCGAGAGGCACGCCATGACGAGGTTGCGCACCGGCTCCGGAACATCCGCGGGAAGCTCGGGCGGCGTGTCATTGATCTGCGCCATCGCGATGGCGACCTGCGACTCGCCGGTGAACGGACGCTTGCCCGCAAGGCACTCGTAAGCAACAATGCCGAGCGAGTAAATATCGGTCGACGGCGTGGCAGCGTGACCGCTTGCCTGCTCGGGCGCGAGGTACTGCACGGTGCCCATGACCTGGCCGGTCGCGGTGAGCGGGACCTGGTCGGCGATGCGGGCGATGCCGAAGTCGGTGATCTTCACCCGACCTTCGGGGGTGATGAGTAGGTTGCCTGGCTTGATGTCGCGGTGCACGAGTCCAGCGTCGTGGGCTGCCTGCAGCGAGGTCGCGACCTGCGCAACAATCCCGACCACGCGGTTCGCCGGCAGGCGGCCCTCGCGGTCAATGATCGCTGAGAGGGCTTCACCGGGAACGAGCTCCATGACGATGTACGCAGAGCCCTGCTCTTCGCCGTAATCGAACACGTTCGCGATGCCCTCGTGATTGACGAGTGCGGCGTGTCGCGCTTCCGCGCGGAAGCGCTCGAGGAAGCCGGGGTCGCCCATGTACTCGTCTTTGAGGATTTTGATGGCGACGGTGCGACCAATAATGCTGTCGCTCGCCTTCCAGACCTCGCCCATGCCTCCGACGGCGATGCGGGAGCTCAGCTCGTAGCGCCCGCCGAATGTGATCCCTGCCGCTGGCCTCATCCGTTCAACACCGCTTCCATGACTCGTTTTCCAACTGCTGTCGGGAGTTCATACGAACCCCCCTGATAATCAAAGCTTGCCCCGCCCCCATTAGCGATGACGACAGCTACGGCAACCTTGGGGTCGTCGACTGGCGCAAAGCCTGTATACCAAAGGGTATAGGGAAGATCGTTCCCGTTGGTGTCGATTCCGTTTTGTGCCGTACCGGTTTTCCCGGCGACGCGCACGCCGTCGATGGCGGAGAGGTGCGCGAAGCCCGTTGAATCGGACACGCCCTTCTCCATCATCCCAGTGATTGCCTTTGCGGTTTCTGGAGAAATGGGCTGGCTCATCTCTTCGGGCTTGGTCTCGTGCTCCACGCGCAGATCTGGGGCGATGACACGATCCACCAGCTCCGGCTTCATGAGCTTTCCGCCGTTTGCGATCGCGGCAGAGACCATCGCGACCTGCAACGGGGTGGTTCGCACATCGAGCTGCCCAATCGACGAGAGAGCGACCTGTGCCTGGTCCAGCGGAGCTGGTGCGACGCTCGGGGTCACTTCGGTGGGAATTGCGAGTTCCTGGTCGAACCCGAAGGCGCGAGCCATCTTTGGCACCTCATCTTTATCCATATCCATCGCCATCTCGGCAAAAGGAATGTTGCAGGAATAGATGATCGCGGTCTCGAGCGAGGCCTTCGCGCCCGATCCGCACGTCTGCTGGTCGGAGTTGCGCATGACGTGGCTCGACTGCGGGAGCGTCAGGCTCGCCGGGTTGGAGAACTCGGTCGACGGCTTCGCGGCGCCGCTCTCGATCGCCGCGGCGGCAGTGACGAGTTTGTAGACGGAGCCCGGTGCGTAGAGATCTCCGGCGATTGCGCGGTTGACGAGTGGCTGCAGCTCATCTGCGTTGAGCGCATCGTAGTTCGCGATGATCTCGCTGTCGTCGTTCGAGGACAGCAGGTTCGGGTCGTAGGTCGGCGTAGAAACGAGCGCAAGGATATTGCCCGTTCCCGGCTCGAGCGCGACCACGGCGCCCTCAAACGAGAACTCCTGCATCGCCTCGTACGCAGCCCGCTGGGCTTTCGGGTTGATGGTGGTGTCGACCGAGCTCCCCTGTGGCTTGACCCCGTTGAGCGTGTTCTGGATGCGGGTGAAGAACTGAGCGTCGGCGTTGCCGGACAGCTCCTTGTTCATCGCCGCTTCGAGGCCCGTCATGCCCTGCTGGCGTGAGTAGTGACCGGTCACCGGCGCATACATCGTGCCGGGATCGTAGCTGCGCAGATACTTAAACGAATCATTCGTCGGTGTCGAGAACGCAATCGGATCGCCATCGATGATGATCGACCCGCGCTCAACCTTGTAGCCGTTCTTGATCGTGCGCTGGTTAAGCGGATTATTTCGGAGCTCATCGGCGCTCACGAACTGGATCATCGTGACCGAGAAGAACAGCACGATGAACATCGCAAACACCGTACGCGAGAGGAACTTCAACTGTTTGTTCATGAACGGATCACCAACTTAGGCCGGTTGCGCACCGAGTTCGAGAGAAGTAAGAGGAGCACGACGATGATCCAGTTCGAGACAAGCGATGAACCACCCGCCGCCAGGAACGGGGCGGTGAGGCCGGTGAGCGGGATCACTCGGGTGACTCCGCCAGCGACAACGAAGACCTGGAGTGCGATCGCAAAGCCCAATCCGGCTGCGAGAAGCTTTCCAAAGTCGTCCTGACCCGCGAAGCCGATGCGCAGGGCGCGGCCAACGAGCAGCAAATACGCCGCGAGGACGACAAACAGACCGATGAGTCCGAGTTCCTCGCCGATGCTCGGCAGAATGTAGTCGCTCTGGGCGACGGGGGGGTCCTGGGGATACCCCTGGCCGAGGCCGGTGCCGGTCATACCGCCGTTCGCCATCCCGAACAGGCCAGACACCATCTGGAGACCCGTGTCGAACGGGTCAGCGAAGGGGTCGAGCCAGTTTTCGAAGCGGCGCTGCACGTACGAGAGCGTCTGACTCGCGGCGATACCGCCGACGAGGAACAGGCCGACGCCCAACACGATCCACCCGATGCGACCGGTCGCCAGGTACAGCATCGAGAGGAACAGCCCGAAGTAGAGCAGGGAGGTGCCGAGGTCGCGCTGGAAGACGAGGACAGCCATGGCGACGAGCCAGAATGCGAGCAGTGGCCCGAGGTCGCGGCCACGCGGGAAGCGGATCCCGGCGAACTTCTTGCCCACCATCGAGAGCGCGTCGCGGTTCCGAACCAAATACCCGGCGAAGAAGATCGAGAGGAAAATCTTCGCGATCTCCCCGGGCTGGAAGGAGAAGCTCCCCAGCTTGATCCACACACGGGCACCCCACTCCTCGTGCCCGATGAACGGCAGCATCGGGAGGAGTAGCAGGACGAGCGCGCCGAGCCCAAACAGGTAGGTGTAGCGGTAGAGCACGAGGTGATTCTTCACGAAGAAGAGCACGACGCCGGCGACGACGATCGCAATCGTCGACCAGAGCAGCTGACGCACGCTCGTGGCGCCCCATCCGCTCGTGCCGTTTGCGAGATCGATCCGGTAGATCATGGCGACCCCGATGGAGTTCAGCATGACCGCGATGGGCATGATGAGGGGATCGGAGTCGGGAGCGATGCGCCTGACGAGCAGGTGCAGTCCGAAGACTGCGAGCACAAACGGAATGCCAGTGGGGAGCAGCGCTGGTGTGATCTCCTGCTGCACCGTCAAATCAATAATGACGACCGCTGCTACGCCGATCGCGAGTGCGAAAATGAGGAGCGCGGTTTCCAACGAACGCAGCTTGCGCGGCGCGCGGATGGCCGTGATGCGGTGCAGTACGGTTTCGCTGGTTCGGTTGTCCTCGAAGCTGCGTGGCTTCGGCCCCTTGGCTTTATTCGGCATCTGGCGTATCCCCCAGTCGCTCGACGATCTCGCGTGCTTCCTGGAGCGAACTCGCCCCGATCGTTCGCTCGATCGCCCGGCGCTCCAGGCCATCAAGCGCGTCGAGCGGAATCCCGGTGTGTTCGGCGTCCGAATACAATGAGAATGAGCCCAGATCCTGATGGACGCCCTGGTAGATCACCACAGTGTCGCCGTCGGTGCCGACGAAGTAGCGGGTTTGGGTCCACTGGTAGCCGAACAGCAGCGCGCTGCCGATCGCAGCGAGCACAGCGATGACGCCCAGGAGCCACATCACCCGACGCCTACGGTTGCTTCGGCGGGTCTCGGCGAGGAGCTCGGCCAGGTACTCGTCGGCGCGCGCCTCGAAGTGGCTTTCCTCGACGGCGGGGAGCCGGCGGATGCGGCGGCGGCTCGCGAGCCGGGTGCGCGCGGTGTTTGTCGTGCCGTCGCGCAGCAGCGGCGCATTCGCTGCGGAGCCGACAAACCGGGGATTGCGCGGACCCTGAAGCGGGACGCCGGTGTCTGCGTGCGCGGGGAGCGGATCGTCGTCCTCGAACAACCGACCGCCGATTTCAAGCGTGTCACCCGGGCGCTGCGCCGAAGGCGGAGCGTCAAGCTCAAGCTCTTCCGCTTCGGCGGCAGTGGTGGTTTCTACGAGGACAACCGTGACGTTATCGGGGGCGCCGTGGGAGAGGCTCTTGTCGATGAGGTCGTCAACTGCCCCCTGCAGGGAGCGGCGTCGGCGCAGTATCTTCTCAATGTCGTCGTCGTCGACGTAGCCGCAGAGCCCATCCGAGCACAGCAGCCAGATGTCATCGGGTTGAGTGTCGAGCACCATCGTGTCGACCTCTGGGGCTGACTCGACGTCGCCCAACACGCGCATCAGCACGGACCGGCGCGGGTGGAACTGCGCTTCTTCCTCAGTGATTCTGCCGCTATCGACGAGCCGCTGCACGAAGGTGTGATCCTTCGTGACCTGCCTGAGGGCGCCGTCGCGAAAGAGGTACAGCCGTGAGTCTCCGATGTGGGCGAGGGCCAGCCGTTCGCCCACGGTGAGAAAGCCGACAAACGTGGTGCCGAGACCCGCAAGCTCGTGGTGATCCTTCACCGTGTCCCGTAGCATCGTGTTCGCTGCCAAGAGGGACTCACGGAGGCGCTCTGCGGCCTGCTCGGGGGAGCCGACCGGGGCTTCGTCGAGCTTTGCGAGGTCGCGGGTGACGAGTGCGGAGGCAACGTCGCCGCCCGCGTGGCCGCCCATGCCGTCAGCTACGAGGAAAAGATAATCGCCGGCGTAGCCCGAATCCTGGTTGTTCGCGCGAACCATGCCGACGTGCGAGGCGACCGCACTCGCGTATCCGTATGACACGGCTAAGGCCTCAGCTCGAAGGTGGTTTTGCCGATTGTGACGGGCGTGAAAAGTGGCACCGTGATGGGGTTACGAACCTTCGTGCCGTCGAGCAGCGTGCCGTTGGTTGAATCAAGATCAGTGAGCACCCATTCGCCGCCCGATCGGGCGAGGCGGGCGTGGTAGGTGGAGGTGTACTCATCAACAATGACGAGTGTCGAATCTGAGCTCCGGCCGATCGTGACGAAGTCTTCATCGAGCGGGATGGAGGTTCCGGTCGCAACGCCGGACGTGATCACGAGGGATCGTGCGGGGCCAGTCGCTCCCGCTGTGGGGAGGGCACCTCCCGACGGGGTGATGACCGGCGGACGGGCCGTCTGGGGTGCCGTGGCTGACTGCTGAGCGACCGCGGCGGCCGGTTGAACGGTCGGGCCCTCGCTCCGTAGCTTCCGAGCCGGTGCGCCGAACAGGTCGCTCCGCAACGCGTACACAATCGAGAAGATGAAAAACCAAAGCAGCAGCAGAAAGCCGATGCGCACGATGAGCAACGTTGTTTCGCTCAATTGGCCCCCCAGAAATCTTGGTCGACACTGGCGGAGCCGCGCGTCGATGACCCCGCTGAAGTGCTCTGCCTCGGCGCCTTGGTACGTCCAGGCACCAGTTGGAAGCGTAGCGCAGTCTGCCCAATCATGATGACGGTGCCTGTTTGGAGGCGTGCTTCTCGGAATCGTTGGCCTTCGATCTTGGAGCCGTTCGTCGATCCGAGATCGCGCGCGAGCGCATTCGTGCCGTCCCACACGATCTCCAGATGTTTACGGGAAGCGGCGTTGTCAGTGATGCGGATACCGCAATCTGATCCGCGACCGACGAGCGTCACGCCGCGGGGCAGCTCGTGTCGGTAACCGTCGACATCGATTGCCGCGACCCAGGACACCCCGCCCTCTACCTGGGTGGCGTCGACCTGCAGCACCCCACCGGTGAGGGAATCATCGGAGCGGATCTCGACGTCGGGCTCGCCGAGGAACTGATAATTCTGTCGGGTCGCATGCTTGCGAACAATGTCGCGAAGCTCGCTCTCGAGTGCATCACCCAGCTTGAGTAGCCGATCCGCATCCTGCGGGGCCACTCGCACCACGAAGCGATTCGGGGTGAGTACTCGGTCGCGGTCGACGACCACGGCCCCGATATCGAGCTCTCGTTTGAGTGCCGAACCAATCTCTACGGGCTGCACCCCGGAACGGAATGTGCGAGCGAAGGCCCCATTCACGGCGCGTTCGAGAGACCGTTCGACGCTGTCGAGAAAACCCATGTCCCGCTCCTTTCTGTCAACCTCGCTCCGCGGGAGGCCCGCGAAACCGCAAAATATAGCGAACGTATCATGCTGCTATTTCTGTGCAAGTTTACTCGCTTTGTTTTAGATAACCGAGTGCTGCTAAGCTATACGAGTTGTCCGCGTGATTGCTGCGCAGGGAACAGACTCGCGCAAGTGGCGGAATGGTAGACGCGCTGGCTTCAGGTGCCAGTGCCCGCAAGGGCGTGGGGGTTCAAGTCCCCCCTTGCGCACGAGTAGTCACAGTTGGCCGGATCCGAAAGGGTCCGGCCAACGGTGTTTCTGCCGTCGTTTCTGCGGTGTTGAGGGGCTGTTCTGGCCCGCCGTCATCGCCCTCGGCGAACTCTGCCCGAGCGAGCCAATGTGTGCTACCCGACTCTGCTAGGGTTTCAATGGGCAATTACGCCCGTGGGGGTTACTCGCTGTGCGCCGGGGGGATCGCGCAGCAGAGGTGTTCGGATAACGAACCCAGTTTCTCGCACACACAAAGGGGTATCCGGTGCGCCGGTCTATTTGGTGCGCCGGAACAAAATATTTGGGGGATCTATGCCTACGGCATATCCGGGCGTCATTGCTGCGCCCAAAAGGCGCTGGAGCGGGTTTTCTGCCCTGCTCGCGGGCCTATTAACTGCACTATTAGTGGTGACTGGCTTCAATGCCACGCCCGCGATGGCCGCGAACGGCACGGTGGACATTGAGTTCCCGACCGGCAGTGCGAACCATAACGGGCAGCCCGTGTACATCGAAGGGGAGTCGTACACTCTCACGATCAAGTACAACCGCGACCAGATTCCGGCGGGTCACGTCGCCGTTATCTCGGTGCCCAAGGGCTTCACCATCAAGGAAGCTCCCGCTGCGAATACCGCGGTGCAGGAGTTCACGCTCGGCAACGGCACCCTGACGATCAAGTTCAAGGACCCGATCCCGGTCGCAAACGGCGCGATCGACCTGAAGTTCACTGTTGACACGATCACGGAATCGTCTGAACAGACGATCACGTGGGGGGTCAACGGCAACGAGACCTCGCAGACCATCATCTTCAAGGACAGCGCTGACGAGATCCGCGAGGTCGATGATAAGGGCTGGAAGAGTGGGCTCGAGAAGGATGACACATATCCCTTCCCTCGCCCGGTCATTGGTAAGGACGGCATCGTCGTTCTCGACCCTGAGGCATTCTTGGGCAAGGAAATTGCATACGCAATCTCAGTGAACAGCAAGGATGCTCGGGACGTTGTCATCACAGACACCCTCGCCGAAGGAATGACGCTCGTTTCCGGCTCATTCTCGCTGAGCAAAATCTGGTGGGACGCGAAGGGCCTGAATAAGCTTGGGTTCTAGTGATGGTCGCAACACCCTAACCATTTAGGGAGTTGCGGCCATCATGTCGTTTACCAGGAAAGAACTCGCGGCACTCAAACCCCTGTTCCTCGACCGGATGTCCGAGATTGGGTCAGTAACCGCCGTCGCCTGAGAACTCGGCATCAATCGCCACACCGGGCATACTTGGGCCCGGCAATCCGGGATCACCTCGCGCCGGCTTCCCCACGAACGGAAATCTGAGTACCTCGCGCTGCGCGACGCTGGCCACACCCAAGAGTCCGCCGCAGACCACGTAGGTGTAAATGACCAGGTTCAACCGGTCGATGCAACACCGGCTTGTTGAACCAAGAGTAGCTGCTCGTTGAATGCTTCTGTCGGTGTCTTCCACCCAAGAGATTTCCGAGGCCTGCTGTTCAACGCATGAGCCACCGCCTCAAGAGCTTCAGCACCCCACCTGGAGAGATTCGTCCCTTTCGGGAAGTACTGTCTCAGGAGCCCGTTCGTGTTCTCATTCGTGCCGCGCTGCCACGGCGACTGCGGGTCAGCGAAAAATACCGGAATCCCAGTTTCCACCCTGAACTGGGCATGCGCCGACATCTCCTTCCCACGATCCCAGGTAAGCGACCTCACCAGCTCAGTCGGCAGTACCGACATACTGTCCGCGAGGGCGTTCTTCATCGTGATTGCCCCGTACCCGCCAAGCGCTGGCCCATTCTTCGGGGTCTCCTTATGCCGGTATCCCTCTTCGCGCGGCAGGTGCACCAGCTTGGTGTATCTCGTCTTCCGCTCGACCACAGTGCCAATCGCCGAACGTTCCAGACCGATAAGCAAATCACCCTCCCAATGACCAGGAACCGCGCGGTCAGCCACCTCTGCAGGACGCTCACTGATCAGCGTTTCCGGGGTGACATGCGCCCACGTCTTCCGACGCGACCGCTCCCGCGGCACCCGCAACGCTCTCCCAGTCCGCAAACACCACACCAGCTCACGCTTCAGCGCGCCACGCCCCTCGATATACAGCGACTGGTAGATCGCTTCGTGACTGATTCGCATACTCTCATCATCGGGGAAATCAACCCGGAGCCGGTTCGCGATCTGCTCCGGGCTCCACGCCCATACCCACGCCCGATCCTTCCGATGTGGCTTGTTGTTGCCAGTAAACCTCGGCGACTGCGGACGGGCTATAACCGCACCTTCCGGGTGCTGGATCTGCCCCGCGAGCCGTTCTTGCACATACGCATGTAGTCGCGGGTTCGCAACGAGCTTCGCAACCTTGGGTCGCTTCGCGACCATGTCTGCTTTCCATTGGGCAACAGATGCCCGATACCCACTATTCGTGTTGCGAGTTGCAGTATTACGGCGCAGCTCCCTGGAGATCGTTCCAGGATCGCGACCGATCGCGCGAGCAATCTCACGTACCCCTCTGCCTTGCACGCGAAGCAACGCGATCTCCTCACGTTCCACAAACGACAAATATCGGCCCGAGAGTTGATGTGTCAGATCAAATGGTGGCATTCCTCCAGCATTATGGAACCAGCGTTGCCCCACCGGCTGCGACACACCAACCGCTATGGCAGCTTCTGCAGGCAGCAGCCCTTTCGCGATCTCCACCCAGAACCCAGCCTCAACCTGTCGCTGAAACTTCGGATGCCCTGGGGACCTGAGCTTCGGACGGACCGCCCGGTCCGCGTCCTGTTGTCTTCGGGCCATTCCACACCTCCGTGTTCGAGGTGTTGCGACGACCAGTTGAATCCGCCTAAGCAGTCTGAGGCCGTGGAGATCGCTGGCTATGAGGGCACCTCTTTCGAGCACACCATCAACGCTGAGCAGAACTCGATGTACACGCTGAGGTACAAGGCCAAGATCGCTGATGAGCGCGCACTCGCGAAGCTCCGCGACGCGCTTCAGATTGAGCTCGACAAATTCAAGGAAGATAACGGCGAGCTCACCGAGGGCAAGACCTACAGCATCGAACTCAAGAACACTGCGACGATTGCCGGTGCTGAGAGTTGGAAGAGCTACTACATCGCGGGGGAGACACCCACTGCGCCCTCACCCGGCATCGGGGACGCGTTCAACAAGGGCACCGACCTTCCGGAGAACACCAAGATCACGCTCAAGGAAGACGGTGTCACGCTCGATCCCGCCCTTCCGGTGACCTACAACTTCCGCGCTGACCTGACGCAGTTCAAGGATTTTGTCGGTACGAAACACGAGCTGAAGCGTAACGTTGTCATCACTGACGACCTGCCAAAGAACCTTGAGTGGCTCGTAAGCGACGAGGATTTCATCTCGGCACCGTACGCACCCGTTGCTGGTGTGACTCCCGAAGAGTTCGCGGGCGACGCGTACGTCGGCAAGTACATGCTCGACGGACAAACCCTGCGGATCAACGTTGGCAAGGACACCGAGCAGAAGCACGCCATCAAGGTGAAGGCGCAGCTTGTCCACGTCGAAGATGCGGTTAAGACTGACGACCCTGAGAACAACCCGTACTTCTCCGCGCTGTTCACGGGGATCAAGAACAACGCGCGCTTCGACTACGCGAAGGGTGACGGTTACTGGAGCGGTGTCGAACACAAGGTCGGCACCGGCAAGAAGCCCGGCGAAAGCGTCAACGACAAGACCAAGTTCAAGAAGGAGGGCAGCACCCAGCCCATCGTTCTTGAAGAAGGCCAGAAGGTCGCGGAGATCCCGTTCACGTTTACCGTGGGCTACGGCCTGGGCGACGCGGCGAAGTCGGCCGTTGTCGATCACATCGACCACAATCTCCTCGACGTCCGGGCGGGAACGCTGGCGGACATCAAGGCGTCGATCACCGGAAAGTACGACGAGTCGTACGACCTTGACGGCACCAGCTTCGAGCTGTCTCTGAACGAGGCGAATGACCTGGTGTTCACCCCGACGGATGCTTTCCCGCTGCCCAAGGGCTCTGGGCCCGCCTCGCAGCCGCTCGACAAGGGCTACAAGTTCACGGTTACATTCCCGACGAAGCCGCTCGAAGGCAATGAAGCAGTAGTCGTGAAGAACTCTGCGTCCTACCTGGGCGAGGACTCGGAGACCGTGTTTACGTCGAAGACGCAGTCTTCGGCAGGCATCGGTGGCCGCGAGATTGACGTCAAGAAAACCGTGTACAACCCGGCAAAGGGCAAGTTCACTACGAACCTCCGTGCCGAACTCGCCTCGGACGGTTCGCTCGTCACCGATGAGTTTGTGTACCGTATCGAGTTCATTCCGACGCTCGGCTACTCGAAGATGCTCTACGACATCAACGACCAGCTCGTCGACAACCTTGAGTTCGTTGGATTCGTGAATCCTGATCAGGTTGAGGACGGCGCGACCGCGGGCAAGGGCGACTACCGGATCCCCGGTACGGAACTGACCGCGAAGTTCAGCGAAGCAGACAACCGCATCACTGTCGCCAAGGATCAGAAGATCGAAGGCGGCAAGATCACCGTGCTGTTCTTCAAGGTGAAGATCAAGGACTTCGTCGACGGCGAGGGCGTGGAGAACGCCATCGGCCCCGAGAAGGTCACGATCACCCCGACAAACGACATGCCGCTCGATATCTCCAAGATCAACGAGATGGATCCGACGGGCGACCCCATCACCGACCGTGACGCGCGCTTCGAGCTGCGTGACGCTGCCGGCAAGGTCGTCATCGAGGACATGTACATCGTCGGTGGCAAGCTCCGTCTTGCAGGCGAGAAGGATGGCAAGAAGTTCGACGCGGTGCCGACGGTGAAGACCGCGGGCACGTACACCGTGCACGAGCTCAAGGCGCCCAAGGACTTCGTGAAGAAGACCGAACCGGTTGTGCTCGTCGTTGACGAGGACGGCACCTCGCAGGAGACCAAGTTCTTCAACACCCCGCGCAGCGCGGTGAAGAAGGTATCTGTCGGCGACTACGTGTGGCTCGATGCAAACCGTGACGGTATCCAGGATGCGGGCGAGACCCCCATCGAGGGTGTCAAGCTCAAGCTGACCGGCCCGAACGGCCAGCCAGTGAGCGACATCGACGGCAATGCTGTCGAGCCGACGGTTACGGACGCCAACGGATTCTACGAGTTCACGGACCTGCCGGCGCTTGAAGAGGGCCAGACCTACACGGTTTCGATCGTGCAGGACGATAAGAGCACCGTGAAGGCGCTCGAGGGCCTCGTTCCCACCAAGGAGAACGGCACCGATGATCGTGCACTTGACTCCTCGACCTGGACGGCTGTTTCGCGTGATGATCTCGTCAACGACGGCGATCGTGACCCGACGCTCGACTTCGGCTTCCACTCGAAGTCGGTCTCTGTGGGTGACTACGTCTGGCTCGACATCGACGGTGACGGCATCCAGGGCACTGACAAGGGCGAGACTCCTATTGAGGGTGTCAAGCTCGTGCTCACCGGCCCCGATGGCAAGCCCGTGACCGATGTGTTCGGCAACGAGGTAGCGCCGGTCGTGACGAACGACGATGGCTTCTACGAGTTCACCGACCTCCCCGCTCTGAAGGCTGGCGAGACCTACACGGTTTCGATCGACCGCGAGGACAAGGGCACGCAGAAGGCGCTTGAGGGCTTGGTTCCGACCAAGACCGAGGGCACCGATGACCGCGAGAAGGATTCCTCGAAGTGGACCGCTGTCTCGCGTGACGATCTCGTCAACGACGGCGACAAGGATTACTCGCTCGATTTCGGGTTCCACTCGAAGAAGGTCTCCGTTGGCGACTACGTCTGGCTTGACGTGGACGGCGACGGCGTGCAGGGCACCAGCCCCGACGAGAAGCCGCTCCCCGGCGTAAAGCTGGTCGTGACCGGTCCGAACGGCAAGCCCGTTACTGACGTGTTCGGCAACGAGGTGAAGCCTGTCGTCACCGACGAGAACGGCTTCTACGAGTTCACTGACCTCCCCGCTCTGAAGGATGGCGAGACCTACACGGTCACCATCGATCAGGACGATGAGGGCACCCAGAAGGCACTCGAGGGGCTCATCCCCACGAAGGTTGAGGGCACGGACGACCGTGAGCTTGATTCGTCGGGGTGGACCGCTGAGTCGCGCACCGATCTCGTGAACGACGGGGATCGTGATCCGTCGCTCGACTTCGGGTTCAAGCCGAAGACCTACGCGATTGGCGACGTTGTTTGGATTGATGCAACAAGGATGGCCTGCAGAGCGAAACTGAGCACACGCTCAAGGACGTCATTGTGCGCCTCTTCGACGAGCAGGGCACCCTGGTCGCAGAAACCACCACCGATGAGAATGGGCTGTACGTCTTCGACGAGCTTCGCGCGGGCAAGTACCGTGTGCAGTTCGAGCTGACTCCTGCTCAGGCGAAGCTCTACTCGTTCACGAAGACCGACGGTGGCGACACCTCGCTTGACTCGAACGCCGGAGCACAGGGCTTCAGCACCTGGATCGTCCTTGACGATTCCAACGCTGAGCTCACGCTTGACTACCAGTACGGCGATCTCGTCGGCGGCATCAAGGCAACGCAGGGCATCGACCCGACGTGGGACGCTGGCGTCATCGTCAACGAGACCACGCCGGTCGTGCCGGGCGTGACGCCTGAGCAGCCGGAAGGCTCCGTGCCGCTCGGCAAGCTCCCCGCAACGGGTGGCTCGTTTGAGTGGGGCTACGCTGCTGGTGCAGCAGGCCTGCTGGTGCTTGGCGCTGGCGCACTGCTGCTGGCACGTCGCCGCAACGGGCAGAACGCCTAAGGCTGACGCCTTGCGGCTAAGTTACTAGTCGCACCCCATACAGGGCCCGTACCGAAAGGTGCGGGCCCTGTATGCGTTTCTGGCAGGGAAATGGCGTGGAACGGGTGGAAATACCGAAGTCTCCCAAGCTCAGGGTGCGCAAAAGCGGTTCATAGATTTCTGTGGAGCCAAAATGTGTCGTTCGGGGGTTTTGGTGTGACGACATGCTCATGAGGGATGGGGACTAACGTGGGCCGCTTAGGAAAACTTACGAAATCCGGTGCGCGGAGCATCGCGCTCACAGTGGGCGTTGCCCTCGGATTGGGCATGGTTATCACCACGCCGCAAGCGGGACTCGCGGCCGAAACCACCTCGGTGCTCGAGATCACGAAGTCCGCTTCGAAGGAATCGCTCAAGCCCGGCGAGGTCATGGAGTACCGCATTGAACTCGGCTGTTCGACGATTTCAGATCTCGGCTGCCGCGGCGCGACGCTTTCCGATCTGATCCCTGCCGAGTTCGAGATCATTCCCGACAGCGTGTCGGTGAGTAACGCGAAGTCAAATCCTCCGGTTGTCGAAGGCAACCAGGTCACCGTCGAGTTCACCGACCCACTCGGTGATGGCAGTGTCGGTCTGGTTGAGAACGCCGACGCGGTGGTGACCATTCAGGTGCGCCTGCGCGAAGACCTCCCTTATGAGGCAAATGGCAAGCCAATCGTGAACACCGCGACGGCTGATGCAGAAAATGCTGTCGAGGTTTCGGATGTCGTCGAGGTCGTCCCAGTAGTGGAGAAGAAGCTCGTCACCGAGGCTGAGAAGTTCTACAACCCCACCTCCGGCCAGGCTGAGCCCGGCTCGAAGACGCAACTCACCGTGAACGGCACGAACAAGGCGAACGCGGGCGGCGGGACGCTCACGCTCACGGACCCCACCGATCCGACCGCCTCACCGAACCCGTTTGACCTGCTCAAGATCGCGACAATCGATTCCCTCACCTTCCCCGAAGGTGCGCAGGACACCGCAACGGTCGAGTACTTCATCGACGGCGAATGGGTCTCAGAGGTGCTGTCTGCCAGTGCTATGCCACACGCACCGCCCGGCGACGCCAAGGGCGTGCGCGTCACGTTCACCGCTGCAGACGGTTCAAAGATCCCCACCAACGCCGGTGGTGGTTTTGTGCTGAACCTCGAGCAGCGCAATGATGTTGAAGAGCTTAAGGAAAAGACGGTCGTGAACAACACCGTCGAGAGTGAAGTAGGGCTCGGTGGGGACACCGCGGTCGCCGACGACGAGGCCGATTACACGATTCTCACGGAGGCGCTTTCCGTGCAGGCGGAGAAGTCATTCTCCCCGAACGAACTAATCGAGGGACAACAGACCACGGTCACCCTCAAAGGCACCAATACGAGCGCACTGAACCTCGACACCTTCTCGATTCGTGAGCCCGCGAGCGGCGACTTCGCTGCCGAGCTCGACTTCAAGAAGTTCACCTCGAAGGTGCAGTTCCCTAAGACCGCTCAGAGCGGCGAGATCACCTTTGTCTACCTTGACAAGACCGGCGCGGAGCAGACGTTCACCGCCGACCTTACAGACGGGAGCGACTTCCCCGCGCTCCCCGCAGACTTCGGATCACTGAAGCACTTCCAGCTCGACTTCACCGGCCCAGTGGAGCCCGGCAGTTCGAGCGAGATCAAGTTCACCGCCGAGGCAAACGAGCAGGCAGAACCTTCCAAGAAGGTGACCAACGTCGTTGGTGTCGACGGCACTGCAGGCTCGAAGCCTGCCAATGACACCGCAGAAGCCGACGTCACCTTTAGCGAGAAGAAGCTCGAGATCGTTACGGAGAAGAAGCTTTCCCCAGGGGAGATCTGGGGCTACCCGGGCGAGGGCGTGCTCGTTCAGCTGCCCACCACCGTGGTAAAGCCCGGCTCGAATGTGCCAGCGAACGAGATCATCGTGAGCGACCCCGCACAGTACTCAGACGGCAAACCCGTTGACTCCTCAGGCTTCTGGGATCATTTCACTCCCCAGGCAGTCACGAACACGGATGTGCCCGCGGGGGCCACGCTCACCGTGCGCTACTGGGACACCGAGGCGGAGGAGTGGCGCACGATCCCCGGTTTCGACGCGCTGACTGGCGTAGTCACCAAGGACATCCCTGAAGAGATCCGCAAGAAGATGGGCGGCATCCAGTTTGCGTTCACGAAGCCGGACCCAGGCTTCGAGCCGCACGAGGCCGGCGAGTTCAACGTCAACCCGAGCTTCACCGCAACCCTCGACGAGAAGTATGAGGGTGACAAGCCGCTCGAGCTCGCAAACTGCGCGACCTCCTCGGACTCCGCAACCACTGAGGGCAACCCGATCGAGGACGTCACAGACGCGCCCTCGTGCGATGACATCACGGTGAACGCCCCGGTTCCAGGCGAGTACGACCTCTTCGACAAGACCTGGGTCGACGCGGGCAATCCCGCGCAGATCGTGCAGCGCTCGGGCGATCACGCCACCACACGCCTGCACTGGTCGACCGAGAACCTCGCCTTCGACCGGATGACGCTCGGTGAGACCCGCCTGGGCAAGATCCCCGGAGCAGGACCGGCTGACGCCGTGGCTGACACCACCTTCGAAGCATTCAACCTCGTGGCAGTGAAGGCTGTCACGAAGGACACCGGCTTCACCAAGGGCTGGGATATGATCACCGCGATCGATCTGTGGATCGATGGAGCATGGGTACCCGCAGCGAACGCGACCGGCCTGCCCTTCACGAAGACGATGAGCGACATCGAACTCACTGCCGACGAGCAGCGGGACGCTACGGCTGTGCGGATCGTACTCGAAGAGAACCGCGAGGGTCGCACCTCCTCAGATGCCCCCGCCCCCGGCACCGGGCTCACCAAATCGATGGGTCGCGACCGCAAGGTCGACCTTGAGTGGGAGCTGCGCGATGTGCGTCGCAGCAACCCCGCGAAGGCAGTCATCGCCAGCGAGATCTTCAACGTCGCAGGCGAAGAAGGCTTGGTAAAGAACTGGGGCAGCGCCACCGGCGAGCAGCCAGGTGGCGGCGTCGAGCACGACCAGGAAGACGACGACATCACGATCGTGCCGCGCCCGCTGGGCGTCACTGTGTCGAAGGGTTGGTCGGGCGGCCCGCTGGGTGTGCCCGCGCTCGACGTACCAGCCTCGTCGTACCCGACGAGCCGCGTCACCATCAGCGCTAAGAACACGTCGCAGCAGAAGGTTGATCAGCTCACGATCGTCGACCCCGGTGAGGGGAAGGCGAGCCCGTTCGAGATCTTCACGCTGCGGAGCATCGTGAAGGCACCGCACCCCGTTGAGGGCGGCGACGCCGACAAGACGCTCGTCGTGTTGACGAAGAGCGATGGCAGCATCATCAATCCGACCGGCAAGGGCGGCGCAACGCCTGGCCAGGCCATCGCGATGACCCCCGCCGAGCTCGCCGACGTTGTGAAGATCGAGCTGCGCCACGAGGGCCGTATCGTCTCCGGCGCAACCGCAACCGCAACCCGCCAGCTCGATCTGCAGCTGCGCAAGACGCACCGCAGCGATCCGTCCAAGCCCGTGACCGTCGTTGATTCACCCGTCAAGAACGGCACCACCGCGTCCGTCACCGACCTGCTTGGCCTCGAGCAGGAGCACTCGGTTGACTCCTCCGATGACGCGCAGATCAAGGTCGACACCTTCGAACTCGGTGTGCTCACGACGAAGAAGTTCACCCCCGATACGCAGGTCGCTGAGATCTTGCCGGGAGAGGAAAGCTACGCTGAGGAAGATTGGGCTGCAATCAGCATGGAGCTGACCGGTCGCCCGACCGGTACAGCCCGAGCAGACAAGCTCGTCGTCACCGACTCCGGTGCGAATCGCTCGGCAGACGCTGGCTCCGCCGAGAGCTTCTGGAACGCCTACCGTTTCGAGGGCTTCACGGGAGACACGCTCGCCGTGCCGAACCCGATTAACCGAGTACAGGTTGAGCTGCTCTTCGGCGAGTACACCTTTGACGAAGAAGCGAACACGCTCGATTTCACGGCGGATGTCTCCGCCGGCGTCGAGGGCTGGAAGGCCGGCACCGCTTCCCCTGTCACCGTCAAGGGTGGCAAGGTGGAAAATGCTGCGGCTACCCTACTCGCGGATATTGTTCCTCAGGACTTTGACAAGGTGCGCGGCATTCGCTTCACCTACACTGCGGTCGACAGCGAAGGCGAGGCAATCGCATTCGAGAACCCTGCGAACCCGCATGCGAAGATCGACCTGCACATGAAGCGCCGCGCGTTCCTCGTGACGCCTACGGACACCCCTGTGCCGTACACCGCGCTTCCGGTTGCACCGGGCGAGCCTGCAGATGGGAACGGTGGCGTGTTCACGAACACCGTGGATGCCAACGTCGAGAGCTTTATGAAGTTCCCGGTCGCGGGCTCCGACGACCTGCTGCCGCTCGTCGCATCGACCCAAGCGACCACGAAGATCTACTATGTGGATGCTGGCATTGAGGTCGCCGTCGAGAAGACTCCGCTCGGTGCTCAGGCCCCCGGATCGGTGATCCCCTTCAAACTGAAGACCACGAACACCGTGGTGCGCGTTGAAGACAACGAGATCAACAGCGCGAATGCTATCGGCCAGCCCGTGATCATCGACCGGCTCCCTGTCGGCACAAATGGCAAACCGCAGCTGGTGTTCGACCCCGATATGGAAGAGTCGAAGCGATTCTCATACGAGCTCGAGAACCGCATGGCCCCCGCGACATCAGTGTTGCCGACAAACCCCACAGGCGTCACAGTCAGCTACCTCGACAAGGACGAGAAGCCGGTCGTCGACGGTGCTGAGCCCGTGATGATCAAGTTCGAGTTCCCCAAGGGCACGAACCTGTATCCGGGAGAGGTCTACACGATCACGGCGAACATGATGTTCCGCCCCGGTGTGCTTGCCGGCTCCGAGAACGGCCTGACCAACCAGTTTGGTGTCTCTTCGGGACTCGGTGAGAAGTTTGCGGGCTGTAATTTCGAGACCGAACTTGACCCGCAGGTCGATGAGTGTGGAACGACCACTGAGGTTTACCCGACCGAGGCGGGCGCGCTGCGCGGTAAGAAGTACGTGCGAGCGAACGACAACGAACTCGGCCTCGCTGACGTTCCGAACCCGAACGCGGGCCTGCCACACGTTCCGCACTTTGGGGACACGGACACCGGCTATTTTGCGGGCAACTCCGTGCCGATCACGAAGCCGCTTGGCAAAGAGACGTGGCGCGAGGAGATGCAGAACACTGGCACGCTCGCGATGGACAAGGTCGTCACCATCGATTCGCTCCCCGATGTGGGCGATCAGGGTGCAATTGTGCTCCTGCCACGCAAGTCAGAGTGGCGACCGAGCTGGGAAGGCAACATTGGCGTGGTGACGGACACCGCTCCCGACGGAGCGAAGTACCGTGACGACGTCATGCCGACGCGCTACTACTCGAATTCTGAGGATCCAGCGTGTGTCGCCGATTTGAAGCCGACCGAGCAGCAGTGCGACGCCGGTTACTGGCAGCCACTCCCAGACGATCTGAACGCTGCAGGCATTGACCCGAAGGATGTGCGCCACGTAAAGATGGTCTTCGAGTTCCCGAAGGGCAAGGAGTTGCAGCCGGGCGAGCGGCTCGCCTACACCTTCGAAACCCGCACGCCAGCGCAGGCTCCGAAGATGACCGCCGACACCGTCGCGTGGAACTCGATCGGCGTCGGAGCGCAGACGGTGTCGTCTGACGGACAGAAGCGCGCCAGTGTGCTCCCGACCGAGGGACTGCGCGTGGGCGTAGCGCTCGCGACCGGGCCGCTCTCGGTGTTGAAGACGGTCGTGGGCGAGGGGGCGGAAGGCTTCGCTCCCGACACTTTCGACCTCGAGGTGCTGTGTACGGTGCAGAGCCCCGATAACCCCGAGCTCAAGGTTGCACTCGATCCGATCGGGATCACCGTGCAGGCCGATGAGACCTACACGCTGGAGCAGCCGTTGCCATTCGGTGCGAGGTGCACCGTGCAGGACAAGCCAGGCGCAAACGGTGAAAGCTCGTCGGAGATCCTAGGAGGAACAGTCGCCGCCGGACGTGACGGCGAGCCCGTAGCATTGCTCGAGCTCGAGAACCGCTACGATCTCGGCTCATTCACCGTCGCGAAGACGGTTGACGGTGCGGTGAACGCTGCAGGGGATCCGCAGGATTACGGAAGCTTCAGCGTTGCAACAGCATGCACCTTCCAGGGTGAACCGCTCGATCTCCCAGTTACCGAGACCGAGCTCACCGCCGGCGGCCCGGCATGGCTCGTGAACAACCTGCCGATCGGGGCGATCTGTACCTTCACCGAGACAAACTCGAACGGTGCCGCTGCGCAGCTCACGAGCGGCGGGACACCGTTGGAAGAGAACGAGGATGGGTCGTGGACGTTTGAGATCACGAATGATGCACCCGATCTTCAGCTCCAGCTCGAGAACACCTTCGCTACCGGCGCGATCGAGCTGACGAAGAAGCTCGAGGGCGACGGCGTAGCAGCGCTGGCTGACGACACGAAGTTCACCTTCGACGTGCTGTGCACGTTCGAGGGCGAGACCGTGTACGAAGACACCGTTCAGCTCACAAAGGCTGATGTTGTCGCAGGCAAGAAGCACACGATCACCAAGCTGCCTGCGGGCGCTGAGTGCGGCTTCACTGAAACTGACGACGGCGGCGCAACGTCTGCCACGATGACACCGGAGCAGCCGGTCGTTGTTGAGGACGGCGCGAAGGCCACGTTCACCGCTGTGAACACGTTCACGCTGGCTGCGTTTGAGATCGTGAAGCAGCTCGAGGGCGATGGTGTTGCGGCGCTTGCCGATGACACGACGTTCACGTTTGATGTGCTGTGTACGTTCGAGGGCGAGGATGTGTTCACGGACACGTTCGAGATCACGAAGGCTGAGGCGCTCGAGGGCAAGGTTGTGCGCGTGGATACGCTGCCGGCTGGTGCCAAGTGTGGTGTGACGGAGACGGGTACGGGTGGTGCGACGAGTTCGGTTGTGACGCCTGATACGTCGGAGGAGCCGGTGCTTGCTGGTTCGCTGACCGAGCCTGTCCGCTTCACCGCCGTGAACACCTACGACGCCGGTGCGCTGCAGGTGACAAAGGAGATCGTCGGAGACGGGGCAAGCCTCGCCGCAGACAAGACCTTCACCGTCGCGCTCGCCTGCTCCGTCGACGGTGGCGCAACCGAGCTCCTCATCCCGGGCGGCGCGGACCGCGAACTGTCGCTTGAAGGCGGGCTCGTAGCCAGCTACGAGGGCCTCCCGGTTGGCGCAGAGTGTGAGCTCCGCGAGGCCGAGGCTGCTGGCGCAGCCAGCGTCACGATCACGCGGAACTCTGGTGATGCGACAGTCGGCACCGCGACGGTGGTCGCTGACGAGGTCATCGAGCTCACGGTTGTCAACGAGTTCCCGCTCGATCCGCCGGTTCCGCCGGTAGACGAGGGCGGCGAGAAGCCGGGTGACGGCGACAAGCCGAAGCTTCCGGGCACCGGTGGCGAGCTCCCGCTCGGCTGGCTGTTCGCCGGTGGTGGCCTCGTGCTCCTCGGCGCGGTACTGGTCGTGCTGCGCGCGCGACGCGTGACGAACGAGTAGCCGCGCGAGGCTGACGCAAACCGCGTGAGGGGTGAGGATCGGAAATGATACCGATCCTCACCCCTCACGCGGTTATGGGGCCGCTCAGCCGCGCGCGCTCGCGCGCACGAGATCCGCGAACCGCGTCACGTAGTCACTGACGAATGCGTCAGTCGACTCGTCGACGAAGAGCCCGTTGGCAGCCACCACCTCGTGTGACCGGCCGATGTGCACCTCTGGTTGGCCAGGGGCAGGCATGTCGAAGTAGGAGAGCGCCAGTCGCAGGTTCTTCTGCGAGCTGTACCCGCCCATTCTGCCTACTGAATGGCTGATGATCCCGGCGGGCAGCCCCGTCCAGGCGACGTCCGCGTTGGGTTTCGAGCCGATGTCAACGGCGTTCTTCAGGCAGGCGGGGACCGTACGGTTATTCTCCGGGGTCACGAAGAGCACGCCCGCTGATGCCTTGATGGTCTCGCGGAAGCGCGTGTACTCGGGCGGCGTCTGTTTATCGGTGACCGATGGGTCGTCGAAGTCGAAATCGTAGAGCGGAAGCTTACGGATTTCGACGAGCCTGGCGTCGAAGTCGTCGGGGAATGAGCCGATCGCATTGATGGCGATCTTGCGCGCGGTTGAGTGCCTGCGCAGGCTTCCGACGAGTACTGAAATCCGGTGAATCACGTGGTGTCCTTTCTTCGATACGGTCTAGAAATCCCAGTCGGCATCGCTCGTGTCCTCAGCCTTGCCGATGACGTATGAGGATCCCGAGCCGGAGAAGAAGTCGTGGTTCTCATCGGAGCCGGGGGAGAGCGCGGCGAGGATCTCGGGGTTGACCTCGGTCTCCTCGGCGGAGAAGCGTGCCGGGTAGCCAAGGTTCATGAGCGCCTTGTTCGCGTTGTAGCGCACGAACACGGCAACGTCGTCCATGAGCCCGAGCGGCTCGTAGAGCTCTCCCGAGTAGGCGAGCTCGAGCTCGTAGAGCTCTTCGAGTAGCGCGTACGTGAACTCGCGCATGTGCTCCTGCGTCTTGTGGGATTGGGTTTCGAGGCCGCGCTGGTACTTGTAGCCCGAGTAGTAGCCGTGCACGGCCTTGTCGCGAAGAATGAGCCGGATCATGTCTGCCGTGTTCGTGAGCGTCGCGTGCACGGAGAAGTGCAACGGCAGGTAGAACCCGGCGTACAGCAGCAGTGACGACAGCAGCGTGGACGCGACCTTCCGCTTGAGCGGGTCGTTGCCGAAGTAGTGGGCCAGCACTTTCTTCGCGCGCTCCTGCAGCAGTTCGTTGCCCACGGCCCAGCGGTAGGCGTCATCGATCTCTGGGGTGCTCGTGAGCGTCGAGAACACGGATGAGTACGAGCGGGCGTGCACGGCCTGCATGAACGCGATATTGGTATAGACGGCCTCCTCGTGCTCGGTGTGCGCGTCTTGGATCTGACTGATCTCCCCGACGCTCGCCTGTACCGTGTCGAGCATGGTGAGGCCGGTGAACACGCGCATGGTGAGCGTGCGCTCCTCCTGCGTGAGCTTCGCCCACGAGGGGATATCGTTCGACAGCGGCACCTTCTCGGGGAGCCAGAAGTTCGCGGTAAGCCGGTTCCACACCTCAAGATCCTTGTCGTGCCGACTCGGTTCCAGTTGATCGGGCGGAGGGGCGCGGTGGGGTCGTGGCGGAATGCGGGTGGGGTGACTGAGCGGTCGAGAAGAGTCATGCTGCTGCTTTCTGCGTTGAACGGTGGGTGGGTTAGAGCGCGCACGAGACGCAGCCCTCAATCTCGGTGCCCTCAAGCGCGGGCTGGCGGAGTCGGATGTAATAGAGGGATTTGATGCCGGCACGCCACGCGTAGATCTGCGCCCGGTTGATGTCGCGGGTGGTCGCGGCGTCGTGGAAGAACAGCGTGAGCGACAGCCCCTGGTCGACATGCTGTGTTGCGGCAGCGTAGGTGTCGATGATCTTCTCGTAGCCGATCTCGTAGGCGTCGGCGAAGAACTCGACGTTCTCGTCGGTCATGTGCGGCGCGGGGTAGTACACCAGGCCGAGCTTGCCCTCCTTGCGGATCTCGATCTTCGCGGCGATCGGGTGGATCGAGGCCGTCGCGTTGTTGACGTACGAGATCGAACCGGTCGGTGGGACCGCCTGCAGGTAGGCGTTGTAGATGCCGTGCTCGCGGATGTCGTCCCGGAGCTTCGCCCAATCCTGTTGCGAGGGGATCGGGATGCCGGCGCGCGCGAACAGCTCGCGCACTCGCTCGGTGGCCGGCTGCCAGTCACGTTCGACGTAGCGGTCGAAGTATGAACCGTCAGCGTACGCGGAAGTCTCGAACCCTGCGAAGCGCGCCCCGCGCTCGCGCGCGATCCGGTTCGAAGCGCGCAGCGCGTGGTAGCTCACGGTAAGGAAGTAGATGTCCGTGAAATCGATGCCTTCGGCGCTGCCGTAGTGGATCCGCTCGGAGCCCAGATAGCCGTGCAGATTCATCTGCCCGAGTCCGATCGCGTGCGACGCGTCGTTGCCCGCCGCGACCGAGGGGACAGCGGCGACATCGGTTTGGTCGGAGACGCTCGTGAGCGCCCGCACCGCGGTTTCGATGGTGCGGCCGAAATCGGGGGATGCCATCGCGCGCGCGATGTTCAGCGAGCCGAGATTGCACGAGATGTCGCGGCCGACGATCTCGTAGCCGATCGCTGCGTCGTAGCGGGAGGGCGTATTCACCTGCAGGATCTCGCTGCACAGGTTCGACATGTTGATGTGTCCGCTCAGCGGGTTCGCGCGGTTCACGGTGTCCTCGAACATCACGTACGGGTAGCCCGACTCGAACTGCAGCTCGGCGAGCGTCTTGAAAAAGCCGCGGGCACTGATCGCGGTCTTGCGCACCCTGGGGTTCGCGACGAGCTCGTCGTAGCGGTCGTTGACGGCGATGTCCGAGAGCGGCACACCGTACTCCCGTTCGACGTCGTACGGGCTGAAGAGCTGCATGTCGAGGTTGTCCCTGGCGAGCTGGAACGTGATGTCGGGGATGACGACGCCGAGGGAGAGTGTCTTGATGCGGATTTTCTCGTCGGCGTTCTCCCGCTTCGTGTCGAGGAACCGGAGGATGTCAGGGTGGTGCGCGTGCAGGTAGACGGCGCCGGCGCCCTGCCTGGCGCCGAGCTGGTTCGCGTAGGAGAACGAGTCCTCGAGAATCTTCATCACTGGAACGACCCCGGAGGCCTGGTTCTCGATGCGCTTGATCGGGGCGCCGGTTTCGCGGAGGTTAGTGAGGAGGAGTGCGACCCCGCCGCCCCGCTTCGAGAGCTGCAGCGCCGAGTTCACGCTGCGGCCGATCGATTCGAGGTTGTCCTCGAGACGCAGCAGGAAACAGGAGACGAGCTCCCCGCGCTGCGCCTTGCCGGCGTTGAGGAAGGTGGGAGTGGCTGGCTGGAAACGTCCGGTCAGCATCTCCTCAAGGAGTCGCTGCGCGAGCCGCTCATCGCCGCGGCCGAGGAAGAGTGCGGTCGCAGCGACTCGCTCCTCGAAGCCCTCGAGATAGGTGTCGCCGTCGAAGGTCTTCAGCGCGTAGGCGGAGAAGAACTTGAACGCGCCGAGGAAGGTCTCGAAGCTGTGGCCTGCGCGGTGTGCGCGCTCATGCAGATCGACGACGAAGTCTGGCGTGTAGGCGGCAAGGAACTCGGCCTCGTAGTAGTCGTTGGCAATCAGCCAGTTCAGGCGATCGGTGACGCTGTCGAAGTGCTTGGTGTTGGGTGCGACGTGCTGGCTCAGGTACTCGCGCACGGCCTCGCGATCCTTCTCGAACTGGATCGTGCCGTCTGGCGCGTAGAGGTTGAGTCCGGCGTTCAGTGCGTGGTCTTCCCTGCGGGTGCCGATGCCGGCTGGCGCGGCACTGAGGGTGTCGGTGAGTGTCATGCTGTCTTCCTTCTCTCTGAAGCGTCATCCCAGAACTGGGCGAGGCCGTTGCGAACCTGATCCACGTCGCGCTCGGTGCCGAGGAGCTCGAAGCGGTAGAGCTCTGGCACCGCACACTTCGCGGCAATGATCGGACCGGCGATGCAGTAGTGCTCGCCGAAGTTGGTGTTGCCCGCGGTGATGACGCCGCGGAGGAGGGCCCGGTTCGCCGGGTCGTTGAGGAACGTTTTGACCTGCTTGGGGATCGCGCCCGCCCGCTCACCGCCGCCGTAGGTTGGGAGGACGAGCGCGTAGGGGCGCGTGACCTGAATGGTGCCCTCAAGCCGCGGCCGGAGCGGGATGCGTGCTGCCGGACGGTCGAGTCGTTCGACGAAGCGTCTGGTGTTCTCAGACACGCTCGAAAAATACACAAGATCGGGCGAATCGTCGCCGCTGAGCACGGTTGTGCTGAACTGCGGAGCCTGTGGGTGTGCTGGCATTGGGGGAAACCGCCTCCCGGGTAGCGCGTGGTCAAGACAATTCCGACCACTAGATGCAGTGCCGCGATCGGTGTGGCGGCCCAGATCTAGTATTGACACTCGCCGGGTGAAAGAATGTACGACACGCCGAACAAATAATGTTCGGCATGCCGAACAGTATGTTTTACGTGAAACTTCCGTGCCCGAGGTTTTGGGATTCCGAGCGGCCAGGAGCGGGTAGCAGAGTGCGCTTGGGGTTCCGCCGGTGCGCTGTCGGGGGAGCCCCGTAGGGTGGCCGCATGGCAAAACGACAGTCCGCGACCGCTCCGAGAATCGACCCGCTGGTGCTGCGGAACCTTGCCGAGGGGGAGTCGGGGGATCTACTGCCCGGGGCGGATCTCGACGGGCTGCGATTCGAGCGACCCGTGCTGCCGCGCTCGCTCGCCGGCGTCACGCTGCTCGAGTGCGAGCTGACCGAGGTCACTGAGGACCGACTGGAATTGCGCGGTGCACGACTGCTCGAGAGCAGGGTTTCGCGCTGCTCTGCTCCGAGCGTTTCCGCGCACGGCAGCACCTGGCGCGACGCGGAGGTCATTGAATCGCGGATTGGGGCACTTGAGCTCAGCGACTCCGAGCTTCGCCGGGTTGTCGTTGAGGGGTCAAAGCTCGGCTGGGTGAACCTACGCGGCGCGAACCTCCAGGACGTGCTGTTTCGCAACTGCACGTTCGATGAGATCGATTTCGGTGGCGCAACAACCGCTCGGGTAGCGTTCGAGGGCTGCGTCGCTGAGAAGCTCAACCTGACGAAGTCGAAGTCGGGCGCCCTGGATCTGCGGGGGCTCGAGTTTCACGAGATCGAGGGGCTCGAGGGGCTGCGCGGGGCGCTACTCAGTCACGAACAGGTCGCGCTCCTCGCGGAGACCTTCGCGGCCCACTTCGGGGCAACAGTCGACGGTTAACTGGCTGCCTGGGCTGCGGTGAGAATGAGGCCGCGCAGCTCTGCCGGGGTCATCGCGTGATGCGCGGCCGCTTCGGCCTCCTCGTTGAGGCCGAAGCCCCAGTCGGCGAAGATGACGGGGATACCGTGTGCTGCACCGCCCTCCACGTCGTGGTGCCTGTCGCCGATGAGTACGGGCCGTGAGATGTCTGCACCCGCTGCTGCGAGGCGCTCAAGGGCGCGCTCGATCACGAACGCTTTGCTGTCGAGCTGCCCCTCGGGCCCGGAGCGGGCGCCTGAAATGGCAGTGAATTCCGGGAGCAAGCCGAAGTGGTCGAGAATCGCCCGCACCTGCACCTCCGGCTTGGTGCTCGCGGTCGACTGGGGGATGTCGGCCGCGGCGACCGCGCGCACGATCTCGGGGACGCCAGCGTACAGCTCGACCGAGCTCGCGTAGCCCTCGCGGGAGGCGAGCTCGCGGTACTGCGTGAGTGCTGTCTGCGCGTCTTCGGGGTTCATGCCTGCACGGACCTGGAAGGACTCGAGCATGGGCGGGCCCATCCACAGGGACAGCTCCGCGGTCGACGGGGTGTCGTGGCCGAACGTCTCGAGCACGGCAGTGAGTCGGGCGAACATGCCCTTGGAGGCATCGGCGATCGTTCCATCGACGTCCCAGAGGATGCAGCTAAACGCAGAAGTCTCCATTCTTTGATCCTAGGGCTAGCCGAAGCCAGCGCATAGGAATAGCCTCGGGGCAGGGCGACTCTCGCGAATAATACCCCCAGGGGGTACGGTGGGGGTGTCGACAGCATCGCGAGGGGGAACCATGACGACAGGACACGATGGGCACGCGGACCACGACGGCCATGCCCAGCACGCAGCGCACCCGGAGCACGCCTCCAGCCGCGACGCTCACGACGCTCACGACACTCACGCCGGACACGGCGCTGGCCACGATGACCACGCGGGGCACGATGACCACGCGGGGCACGGCGGCCACGAGGGGCACGTCGCAGAGTATCGCCGGATGTTCTGGATCATGCTCGTGCTTGCGATCCCCACGGTTGCGCTCTCCGGCATGTTCGCGTCGATCGTCGGATACCAGCTGCCCGACGTCGCGTGGCTCGCGTGGGTCTCGCCTGCGCTCGGCACGGTCATGTATGTCTGGGGTGGCAAGCCGTTCCTGACGGGCGCCGTTGACGAGATCAAGGCGCGCAAGCCAGGCATGATGCTCCTCATCGCGCTTGCGATCACGGTGGCGTTCTTCGCCTCGTGGGCGGCGACCCTCGGGATCATCAGCCACGAGCTCGACTTCTGGTGGGAGCTCGCGCTCCTGGTCGTGATCATGCTGCTCGGCCACTGGATTGAGATGCGCTCGCTCGCGCAGACGACCTCGGCACTCGACTCCCTCGCGGCGCTGCTGCCGGACGAGGCTGAGCGGGTCGAACACGGCGAGATCGTGAAGATCTCACCGAGTGATCTTCGGGTCGGCGACGTTGTCGTTGTGCGGCCGGGCGGCAGCGTGCCTGCAGACGGGCGGGTCGTTGACGGGCGCGCCTCGTTCGACGAATCGATGGTGACCGGTGAGTCGCGCACCGTCGGTCGCTCGGTCGGCGACGCGGTGTCCGCCGGCACCGTTGCGACCGATTCGGGTGTGCGCATCGAGGTAACAGCGATCGGTGACGATACCGCGCTCGCCGGAATTCAGCGGCTCGTCACCGAGGCACAGAACTCGTCGTCGCGCGCGCAGCGCCTTGCCGACACGGCAGCGGGCTGGCTGTTCTGGTTTGCGCTCGGGGCCGCCGTGATCACGGCGATCGTGTGGACGCTCGTGGGCAACCCCGACGACGCCATCGTGCGCACCATCACCGTGCTCGTGATTGCCTGCCCGCACGCGCTCGGGCTCGCGATCCCTCTCGTCGTGTCGATCGCGACCGAGCGTGCTGCACGCGCCGGCATTCTCGTGAAGGATCGGCTCGCGCTGGAGAGCATGCGACTCGTCGACTCCGTGTTGTTTGACAAGACCGGCACCCTCACGAAGGGTGAGCCCGTTGTCACTCAGGTCGAGACCTCGGGAGGCCACAGCGAGGACCAGGTGCTCGCGCTTGCCGCTGCCGCGGAGCAGGACAGCGAGCACCCGCTGGCCCAGGCCATCGTGCGCGCCGCGCGTGATCGTGGCCTCGAGGTGCCGGCGTCGACGGACTTCGGCTCCTCGCCGGCGGTTGGCGTCACCGCAACTGTCGGAGGCGACGTCGTGCGCGTTGGCGGTCCGTACCTGCTCGAGGAGGAGGGCGCCGGCGAGCTTGGCGTGGCAGACAGCTGGCGCGAGCGGGGCGCGATCATCCTGCACGTGCTGCGCGACGGCGAGGTCATCGGTGCGCTCGCGCTCAGCGATGAGATCCGCGAGGAGTCCCGCGACGCGGTTCGTGCACTGCACGCCCTCGGTGTCCAGGTCGTGATGATCACGGGGGACGCTGAGGCGGTTGCGAACACGGTCGCGCAAGAGCTTGGCATCGACCGGGTGCTCGCGGGCGTGCGGCCCGAGGACAAGGCCGCGGAGGTGCTCAAGCTGCAGACCGAGGGGCGGCGGGTCGCGATGGTTGGCGATGGCGTGAACGACGCGCCAGCGCTCGCGCAGGCAGACGTCGGGCTTGCGATTGGTGCGGGAACTGATGTCGCGATTGCGTCGGCGGGTGTGATCCTTGCGAGTGACGACCCGCGTTCAGTCGTGTCGGTGATCGAGCTCTCGAAGGCGACATACCGAAAGATGCGCCAGAACCTGTGGTGGGCGGCCGGATACAACCTGCTCGCCGTGCCGTTGGCAGCCGGGGTGCTGGCCCCGGTCGGCTTCGTATTGCCGATGTCGGTCGGTGCGATCCTCATGTCGCTCTCGACGGTGGTGGTCGCACTGAATGCGCAGCTGCTCCGGCGGCTGGATCTCAGACCCGAGGTGACCACGCGAGAGGCGCTGCACGGCTAACGCGTTCGGGCGGCACCCGATAGTCTCAGTGACACACGCAAACGTGTGCTGGCAGTGGTTTGGGGAAACCGCAGTCAGCTAACGTACTGCTGAAGGGGGAACGCTGTGAAGAAAGCAGACCAGATCCAGGTGCCGGCTGCGCTGGCAGACCGACTGAGTTTTCAGTTGTACGTGGCCTCACGCGCCATGGTCGGTGCGTACCGAAGAAAGCTCCTCGAGTTTGATCTCACGTACCCGCAGTACCTGACGATGCACGCTGTGTGGGAGCTCGACGGCCGCACCGTCTCTGAGCTGTGTGCGGAGCTCGACCTTGATTCCGGCACGGTGTCTCCGATCCTCGCCCGCCTTGAAGCGGAGGGATTCATCGCCCGTGAGCGCGTCGGGACGGACGGTCGTCAGGTGCGCGTGTTCTGCACGGAACGCGGCCAGCACCTCAAGGAACAGGTGCTGCTCGTGCCGCTCGACATCGCGAGCTCGATCGAGCTTTCGGACGAGGACTACGCTGCTCTGTGCCGGCTGCTTGGCACCCTGCGGAACGCCGTCCGCGACATGTAGTTCCCGCTCGGGCAGGAGCTCAGTGAGCGGACCCGGGTGCCCGCCCGGGCGATGGGAGATCGACGCGGCCGGTGACCGAGCGCTCGTCTGCCCACTGCTCGACGCCGCGCAGCTCGGGGAGCCTGTCGCGAGTGAACACGGGATCCTTGCCCCCCCGCCGCTGCTGCGTGTAGTCGCGCAGCAGCTTGAACGCGACGCCCGAGAGCAGCGCGATCGCGACGAGGTTGATGAGCGCCATGACCCCCATGATGCCGTCCGCAAGGTTCCAGACGATGTCGGCCGAGACGATCGCGCCGGCGAATACCGCGGCAACAGCGAAGACGCGATACCCGGTGAGCACGCGCTTGCCGGCGCTGAGGAACTCGATGTTCGACTCACCGTAGTAGTAGTTGCCGAGGATCGATGAGAACGCGAGCAGGAAGATGATCACCGTGAGGAGCACGTTCGCCCACGGCCCGAGTGCCCCCGAGATCGCGTTTTGCGTGAGCACGATCCCCTTCGCTGCTCCCGCGAGGTCGGGGGTGCCGACAAGCACGATGAACGCGGTGATCGAGCAGATCAAGAAGGTGTCGCAGTAGACGCCGAGGGTCTGCACGAGTCCCTGCTTCACCGGGTGCGTCACCGCGGCAGACGCACCCGCATTCGGGGCCGAGCCGAGGCCAGCCTCGTTCGAGAACATACCGCGCTTGATGCCGGTGAGGATCACGTAGCCGAGCGCAGCGCCCGTCACCTGCTGTGCGCCGAACGCCGAGGTGAAGATGGTCGCGAAGACGCCGGGGATCTCCTGAATGTTCAGGCCAACAATGATGAGGCCGAGGAGGAGGTAGAGCAGGGCCATGAGCGGTACGAGAGTCTGGGTAACCGACGCGATACGCCTGACGCCGCCGAAGATCACTGCCGCCATGAGGATCGCGAGGGTGGCGCCCGTGACGAGCGGCAGCCAGGAGGGGGTCTCGCCGCCGAAGCTGCCTGAGAGCGTCGCCTGGATCGTGTTGGCCTGGAGCGACGAGAACGCGATGGGGAAGCAGACGATGAGGACCGCCGAGAAGAGCACGCCCATCCAGCGGGCACCGAGGCCGCGCTCCATGTAGTACGCGGGGCCGCCACGGAAGCCCGTCGCGTCCTTCGTTTTGTAGAGCTGCGCGAGCGAGGACTCGACGAAGGAGGAGGCACCGCCAATGAAAGCCATGAGCCACATCCAGAAGACGGCTCCGGGGCCGCCGACGGCAATCGCGGTGCCGACGCCTGCGATGTTGCCGGCGCCGACGCGGGAGGCCGCGGAGATCGTGAAGGCCTGGAACGCGGAGACCGACTGCGGCTTACCGTCTTCGCCCTTCGGGGTCTTGTCGGTGAGCGTGCGGAACATGTCCGGGATGAGTCGGAACTGCACGACTCCCGAGCGCACCGTGAGGTACAGGCCGAGCAGGACTACTACGGGGAGAACGAGCCAGGTCCAGAACGTGTCGCCCCAGGTCGCAATGAGATCACTGATCGTTGCCATGGAACGAGCCTAGGTGGATCGATGGGGCCTGGCTAGGGTCTCTGTGCGCTTCTTGAGGGTTTACGGCGTTATGCCTGCGGCTCGTCGCCGTCGACGTAGAACCAGTTGCCGCCCTCGCGCACGAAGCGGCTGCGCTCGCGCTGCTCGAATCTGCCCTCGGGTGTCCGGCCGATCGCGGCGAACGTGACCGTGCCTGCGGCGTCGAAGGGGCCGCCGTGCTCGGCGGACTCGATGATGAGCCGCAGCCACCTGGTGTCGGCGTCGAGCTCGAGTTCGCTCGGGCGCGTGCTCGCGTGCCAGCTGCGGAGCAGATAGTCGCTCAGACCGAGCGCGAAGGCGCTGTAGCGGGAGCGCATGAGCTGGCTCGCCGTCGGGGCCGGCCTACCGTCGTGGATCGGGCCGCAGCACGCCGCGTAGGGGCTCCCGAGCCCGCAGGGGCAGGGGATCGTTGCGTCGAGGTCTGAGCTGCTCACGGATCCACCGTATCCGAATCGGCACTTGCAAACTGTATCACTGTCGCAATACAGTGATACATGACGGGGGTCGTGATCCACACCCCGCAGGAAAGGACCGCACTATGCAGCTCGACGATTCCCGGCCCATCTGGGCGCAGCTCGTCGACGAGTTCCGGCGGCGGATCGCGTCCGGCGAGTGGCTCAGTGGCCTGAAGGTGCCGTCGGTGCGCGAGCTCGCGCTTGAGCTCGGCGTGAACCCGAACACCGTGCAGAAGGCGCTCGGCGAGGTCGACCGGCTCGGCCTCACGGTGCCCGAGCGCACCGCCGGCCGCTTCGTGACGAGCGACCTCCTCGCGATCGAGGCGGCACGCGTCGCGCTCGCCGCAGCCACCGCCGACACCCTCGTCGACACCGCGAGCGGGCTCGGCATGAGTCTCACTGAAACCACCCAACTACTTGCAGCACGCTGGGCGGCGCAGACCGCGCACACCGCACCCGGCGCAGACCGAAAGGACACCTGATGACCGAGGAGCAACTGCTGGCGGCCCCGCCTGCCATCGAGGTGCGCGGCCTCACGAAGGCCTATCGCGGCCGCCCGGCCCTGCACAACCTCGACCTCAGCCTCGCAGCGGGCCAGATCGTCGGCCTCATGGGCGACAACGGCTCCGGGAAGACGACGCTGTTGAAGATCCTCGCCGGCGTGCTCGCCGACTGGGAGGGTGAAGCGCGCATCGCGGGCCACGTGCCGGGAGCCGAATCCAAGGCACTCGTGTCGTTCCTGCCCGACGCCTCGTTCCTGCCCGACTACCACAAGCCGCAGGACTCGATCGCGCAGTACGCGAGGTTCTTCACCGACTTCGACGAGGCGAAGGCTCGCGAGATGGTCGACTTCTTCGGCCTGCCGTGGGATCGCAGCCTGAAGGAGATGTCGAAGGGCATGCGCGAGAAGCTCCAGGTGTCGCTCGCGATGAGCCGCCGCGCGCACGTCTACCTCCTCGATGAGCCGATCTCGGGCGTCGACCCGGCGTCGCGCGACGTGATCCTCCGCGGGATCATCTCGAACTTCGCCGACGACGCACTCATGTTCGTCTCCACCCACCTCATCCAAGACGTCGAGTCGATCGTCGACTCGGTCGTCTTCCTCCGCGGCGGCCAGGTACTGCTGCAGGGCGACGCAGACGAGCTGCGCGCAGAACACGGCGTCAGCCTCGACGCCCTCTTTAGAAAGGTGTACGCAGCATGATCGGCACGCTCTTCGCGCAGGAGTTCCGCACGAGTCGGCGGACCCTGCTGCCCGCGGTCGGCATCATGCTTGTCGCAATCCTCGTGTGCTTCGGCGCCGCGGCGCTCCGCGTGCCGTTCGTCGATGGCTTCGCCTTCGGACTCGGGATCGGCGTGACGCTCGTGTTCACCCCGGTCGTGCTCGCCGTGCTCGTCGCGAACTACTGGCGCACGATGTACGGCGCCGAGGGCTACTTCACGCTGACGCTGCCGGTGCGCGGCCGCACGCTCTACGCGGCGAAGGTGCTGCACGGGCTCGTTGTGAGTCTCGCAGCGCTCGCCATCACCCTTGGCGGCCTGGTGCTCGCAGCGATCGCGTTTGCGCTCATGAAGGGCCAGGGCGCCCTCGAGTTCCTGCGGGAGGCGGTGACGACGTTGGATCCACAGATGGGTTGGTTCATCGGCGGGGCACTCGTGCTGCAACTCGTGTTCTCGGTGATCGCGGGAGCAACCATGATGTCGGTCGGCGCCGAGGGGCGCTTTAACCACCTGGGCTTCGGTGCCCCGGTGATCGGCACCATCATCCTGTACTTCGTCATGCAGCTCGTGAACCTCGCGGCGCTGCTGTTCATCCCGCTCGGTGTTCGATTGACGGGGCCGGACGCGGGCAGCCTGGTTGCCGAGGGGATGCTCACGGACTTCATGGCCGCGATCGCCGACCCGAACGCGACGCCCAACGTGATCGGCCTCGGTGTGGTTATCATGCCGCTCATCGCGGCGGTGCTGCTCTGGTGGTGGGGCGCGCGCTCGGTGGATCGCCACACCTCGCTCAGATAGCCAGCAACGGCATCTCGTGAACCGGCCGCCGCAGGGACATACCTGCGGCGGCCGGTTCACGGCATCGCATGTCGGGGCTACACCGTGGCGAAGTCCGCCGCCCGGATGGTCGAGAACTCGGCGACCGCGCCATCGAGCTCGACGCCGTACACCGGCGGCACCGGCAGTGAGTTGTAGTGAAACGGATTGCTCGCGTAGTACGCCCCGGTATCGAGCAGCGCGACGATATCGCCCTGTTCGAGCAGCGGGAGCTCCCGCCCGCGAGCAACGAGGTCGCCGGCAAAACAGCAGGGCCCCGCAACATCGTGCACTGCGGTCTGCGCGGTGGTCTTCACCGCCCCGCCCGGTCCGAAGCCCTCGACCCTGAGCGGCCAGGCATCTGGCATGAAGACGGTGCGCGTGGCGATCTGTGCACCGGCGTGGGTGATCGCGACGCGGCGGCCACCGACCTCCTTGGTGTACTCGACGTGTGCGGCGATGAAGCCGTGCTTCGCGAGGATGCTCCGGCCGAACTCGGTCACGAGCTCATAGTCGCCCGAGAACAACCGCGGCGCACCCTCCTCAAGGGCAGCAACGTAGTCGCCAAAGGCTGAGACCGGGTTGTCGGTCTCGAAGTCGACCGGCAGCCCGCCGCCGATGTCGAGGGTGCGGATCTGCGCGTACCCCGCACGCGTGTTGACCTCGTCGGCGAAGCGCACCAGCTCATGCACTCCCTCTGCAATGAGCGGCAGCGGGCAGCCCTGTGAGCCGACGTGAGTGTGCGCGCGACGGAGCCAGGGCGAGGCAAGGTAGGCCTCGATGAGCTGCTCGCGCATGCCAGGATCGCGGAGCGGGACACCAAATTTCGAGTGTGCGCTCGCCGTGCTCATCGCCGCAATCGCGCCGGCCCCGACCTGCGGGTTGAGCCGGATCCCGATCTCGGATTCCGATCCGGTCTCGGCGAGTATCGATCGCACGCGTGCGAGCTCCTGAAAGTTGTCGACATTGAGTGCCGCTCCGTGGCCGAGCGCACGGCGGAGCTCGCCCCACGACTTGGCGGGGGAGTCAAAGACGAGCCGGCTCGGGTCGATCCCAGCGCTGATGGCAGCGGTGAATTCCCCGTCACTCGCGACCTCGGCGCCCATGCCAAGTTCGCCCAGGCGTTCGAGGACAGGAACCAGCGGATTTGCCTTCACCGCGAATGCGTGGAGCACCGGGATGTCAGCCGGGAACGCGCGCATGAGGTGAGCAACATTGAGCCGAACCCGCTCCCAGTCGAGGAAAGCGACGAGCGGTGCGTGCTCTGCGTGCAGAAGGCCCTGCTCCAGGGCCCCGGTAAGGATGTGTGACCGTCGTGCGGAATCGCTCATGATGTGCTGTGCTGCGCTCTCAAACTCGTGGTGTGCGGGACCGCGCTCTGGCGATATCTGCCCCTCAGCACAGGCTAGGATTGTTCGTTTGATAGCAGATCCATCCTGGGGGATGAGTTCTCGCCTGAAATCATCCTCTTGGTATGAGAAGGCGTAGCAACGCAGCCCATATGGTGAACTGTGCCCGGCGGAGCTGCATGGGCAGGGCCCTCTTGTGTGCGCATCGCTGCGCCCACTCATGGTGATAGCCATGCGCCTGGGGCTCGAGAACTCACGAAGAAAGACACGAAATGACAACCGCTTCCCACCAGGGCGCAGCCGCCCAGACGGTGACGGCCAAGCCGCACAGCACCACGATCACGTTTTGGCAGGGCGTCGCCATCATCTTCGGCGCAAACATCGGTGCTGGAATTCTGGCGCTGCCGTACGGTGCCCGCAGCGGTGGCTTCCCCGCCCTACTCATCGCGCTCGTCGTCGCTGGCTTTCTCACCACCGCATCCATGCTCTACGTAGCTGAGGTGGCGCTCCGTACGAAGGAACCGTTGCAGCTTGCCGGGCTCGCAAAGAAATACCTGGGCAATACCGGATCGTGGCTGGTTTTCGCCGGTGTCGCCGTAAACGGACTTGGTGCACTGATTGCCTACACCTCAGGTAGCGGCAGGATCTTGTCAGAGCTGCTGGGTCTTCCCGAAGCAGTAGGAAGCTTGCTCTTCTTCATTCCCGGCGTGCTCGTTGTGTGGCTGGGACTCAAAGCAACTGGCCGTTCTGAGCAGGCGATTACTATCGCGATGCTCGTGCTCATCTTGGTGCTCTGCGGCTGGACCTTCGTCGGCCCCGGCATCGACGTGACGAACCTCACATACGTTCAGCCGTACTTCATCATCCCGATTGTGAACCTGGCAGTATTCGCCTTCATCGCGCAGTACACCGTCCCTGAGCTCGCACGCGGTCTGGCCGCGAGCAGCCCCCGTGCGTTGCCTCGCTCGATCATCGTCGGCATGTGCGCCACCGGGTTCCTGCTCGCGCTTGTTCCGCTCGCTGCCCTCGGCATGATGGGCCCCGACGGCATCACCGAAGTTGTGACGGTGGCCTGGGGCCAACAGCTCGGCTCGGCCGCGTACTACCTCGCAAACATCTTCGCTGTACTCGCGATGATGACCTCATTCTGGGCGATCGCGCTCACTCTCATGTCGAACATTTTCGACCGCTTCAAGTGGCCTTCTGAGGGTGCGCCCGGTTACCGTGTCGCCGCGATCGTACTTGTCGCTGTCCCCGCATTCCTCATCGGAGTCTTCAAGCTTGCCGGCTTCGTGTCGGCGCTGGGCTACGCCGGTGGGTTTGCCGGTGCGATTATGTCCATCATCCCCGTCCTGATGCTGCACCGCGCCCGCAAGTTTGGTGACCAGGAGCCTGCTTGGAAGGCCGGATGGGTGTCTCACCCGATTATTCAGGGCCTTCTCATCACGGTGTTTGGACTTGCCTTCGTGTACTCCCTCGTTTCCGCCTTCGGCCTCGTCCCCGACGGTTGGGCGTAATGCTTCGCATTCCCGCGAGCTCCGCGATCACGGCGTTCTCGGCTCAGCACGAGCCGGTCGCCGTGGTCGCGCTTGGCGAAGCATTCGAGTGTGAAACTCAGGACTGTTACGCAGGGCAAATCACCTCTGAAACTGTACTGCGCCCGCACATCGACATGGCGCACTTCAATCGGGCTACTGGCCCGGTGCGAGTCGAGGGCGTGCGTGCTGGTGACGTGATCCGGGTTGAGATCGAGGCGATCGAGATCGGTGAGGCGGGCGTCATGGCGCTCTCTCCGGGTCTCGGCGTGCTTGGTGACCGGATCTCGACCCCGGATACGCGCATTGTCCCCGTACGAGACGGGAGGGCCTGGGTCACCCCGGAGACTCCGGTCCCGATCGCGCCGATGATTGGTGTGCTGGGGGTTGCTCCAGCAGGGGATCCAGTGAGCTCGTCGTGGCCGGGCGAACACGGTGGCAACCTCGACACACGGCTGCTGCAGGCTGGAACCTCGCTGGTGCTGCGCGCGAGACACGACGGCGCACTCCTCGCAGTTGGTGATCTCCACGCGGTGCAGGGCGACGGCGAGCTTGGCGGGACTGGCGTCGAGATCTCCGGCCGTGTTCGGCTGCGGATCGAGCGCGTGAGCGATGCTGCTGGTGAGGGTGCTCTGGCAGCCCTGGGTCATTTTCCCGTGTTGCTGCACGCAGACGGGCTCAGCGTCCTCGCGAGCGCCGGGACGCTCGACGTCGCCGTGCGGCTCGGGTTTGCTGAGATCGTCGATCTCGTGCGCGGCTGGCGAGCGCTCAGCTGGGACGACGCCTATCGGCTGTCGAGTCTCATCGTGCGAACCGAGGTGAGCCAGGCGGTGAACCCGTTGGTCACTGCACGGCTCACGATTCCGCGGGAGTGGTGCCCAACGGTGCTGTTCGAACAGGCACAGTGTGACTGAGGCGCTGAAGATCGTACTCGTTGAGGATCACCCGATCGTGCGGCTCGGCCTGTCGACGGTGCTTGGCGCCCACGACGATCTCGGTGTCGTCGCCGAAGCCGCCGACTCGGTCGGGGCGTTGGCTGCCATTGCTGAGACCATGCCGGACCTGGTGATTCTGCCGTTGCGGCTCGGGGGAGTGCGCGACGGGCTTGAGCTCTGCCGGGAGATCAAGTCGCTCCACCAGGGCCCGCGGGTCATGATGTACACGTCGTACACGGGGCACACGGACGCCACACTCGCGTTCCTCTCGGGCGCCGACAGCTTCCTCACCAAGGACCACCCCGAGGGCCGCCTCGTCGAGACAGTGCGCGCGACCGCGCGCGGGAGCCGGGTCTGGAATGTCACGACCGATACCGGGGCGAGTGCCCGCAACATTGAGGAGCGCGTGCAGGGCTCTGCACTCACCGCACGCGAGCAGGAGGTGCTCGGCTTCATGCTGCAGCGCTACACAAACGCCGAGATCGCACGTGAGCTCTTCGTTGGTATCCCGACAGTAAAGACCCACGTCTCGAACGTGCTGCAGAAGCTCGGCATTGAAAGCCGCAAGGATCTTTTCGGCTAGCGCCGGCCATGTCGATTCGCGCCGCACACACAACAGCGCCGCTGGAGGGAATCCCTCCAGCGGCGCTGTTGTGTGTGCGCGCTACTCGCCGCGGCTAAACACCGCGAGTGACTCGAAGTGGTGCGTGTGCGGGAAGATGTCGAACGCCCGCAGCTCGAGCAGGTCGTAGCCTGAGTCGAGCAGCGACTTCGTGTCGCGTGCGAGCGCTACCGGATCACAGGCGACGTAGACGATGTTCGCGGGCGAGAGCTGGGCGAGCTGCGCGGTGACATCTCCGCCAGCGCCCGAGCGGGGCGGATCGAGCACGACGGTGCCGCGACGCAGCCTGTCGCGCACGGGCGCGGCAGCGTCGAGCAGCTCAGCCAGGTGACGATCTACGCGGGCGGTGATGGCGCGTGCGCCGACGATCTCCGAGAGATTCTCTGCGGCGTTATCGGTCGCTGCCGGGTCGGACTCGACCGAGGTGATCTTCAGGCCGGGGCCTGCGGCCTCAGCCATGGCGGCCGCGAGGAGACCGGCGCCGCCGTACAGGTCAAGGTTGGCCGCAGCCGGATCGAACTCGCCGGCCTCGATGAGCTCTGCGATTGCGTCGTGCACCGCGCCGAACAGCATCGAGGGTGCCTCACGGTGGACCTGCCAAAAGCCGCCGGCGCGCACCATGAAGCCGCGATCCTCGACGAGCTCGCCGACGAGATCCTTCTCGCCGCGCCGCTCCTTCGCCCCCACCTCGGTGAAGAGCATGCGGGGGTCGTCGTTCGAGGGATCAATGAGGTCGATGGTCTGCAGGCCGCGCATCGCCTCGAACAGCGGAGCAATCTGGTTCACGCCCTCGGTTGCGAGCGGCAGCGAGGAGACGGGGATCACGGTGCGACTGCGCGCAGCGTACGGGCCAGCCGCGCCGGTCTCGGGATCGACGTGCAAGCGCACGCGGGTGCGGTAGCCGAGGCCGTTCGCCTCGTCGTCGCCCGGTGCTGCCTCGACGAGCTCGGCGAGGGTCTCGGCGAAGTCCTCGCCCTCCTCGCTCGCGAGCTCGATGTCGCCGAAGCGGGCCATCGAATCGACGAGCACCTCGGCCTTGAGCACGCGCTGGCGCGCGAGGTCGATGTGACCGAACTCGGCGCCGCCCGCACGATCGGCCGGATCCCGCGCGACTGACGCCTCATCCCAGACGTGGTCGCGGCGATCCGCCGATGCCTCGAGCACGCGGGTGACCGCGGCGCGAGCGAACGACTTCTTCTTCTGGTCGGTGATCCTGGCGAGCACGCGCTCGCCAGGGATCGCGTCGGCGACGAACACCACACGCCCGTCGTGGCGTGCAACACTCACCCCGCCGTGGGCCATACCGGTGATTTCGAGCTCGATCTCGGAGCCGATTTCGAGGGGCGTGCTTTCGCGCTGTTCAGACATACCCACTATTCTCCCACGGCTGGGCTGTGCAGCCGTGAGAGAAAAACTGTGGCTAACCCTGGAGGGCCGAAGCGTCAGCGATCTCGTCAGCGGCGGGAGCCTGTACCGTGACGGGTTCGCCCCACGCAGTGAACTCCTGCGAGAGGGTGCCCACCCCGCCGACGTTCGGCATAACGATGCGACGTGGCAGGTCATCCGGGCCGACGAACATGTCGTAGACGGTGGTCTCGCCGAGCGCGGCGACGATGTCGTCGATGTTGACACCCTCCTGCGGCTGGGCTTCGAACATCTTCTTCGTATCGAGTGTCAGCGTGAGCTGCGTGGTTGCAACGCCGTCGATCTCCGGTCCCTTGGGATCCGCCTTGAAATCGGTGAGCGCATCGCCGAACCCGGCGACCTGAGCGCCCGGGTTCATCTGGTCGAGCATCGCGCTAATATCACCTGCGCCGCCGGGCATGGTGGACAGATCGAAGAACTTGCCCTGCGAGAGCTCGCCCATGTTCATGAACATCTTGCCGTCGACGAGGCGAATATCTGCGTCCATGCCGCCCGCGTTCATCTGCATCTGCATCTGCACCTTTTGCGGATCCTCATTCACGACCATGTCGGCCTCGATCGTGCCTTCCACCGAGTCACCCATGTCCATCGTGATGTGCACGGAGCCAGCTTCGAGCTGTGCCTTGGACATGCGGTCAGCGAAGTTCTCCTTCGTGAGGGCTCCCTGCGCCTCAGCGACGTTCGACGATGAGCCGCCAGCGTTGCCCTCACTTGTCGCGCCCGGGGAACTGCAGCCGGTGAGCACGAGCCCGCCTGCGAGGAGAAGGGAGGCGGTAACGGAGGCTGTACGTGAGAGCTTCATGCTCTAACGGTAACGAACCTGCGCCCGCAGCACGAGTCCGCGGCGCAAATTGCATAGGCTTGCGACTATGCGTTTGATCCTTGCCTCGACCTCGCCCGCTCGACTCTCAGTGCTCAGGGGAGCTGGCATCGAGCCAGTGTGCTTTGCCCCGGAGGTCGACGAGGATGCGGAAGTGCGTGCGCGCGAGACCGAGATCGGACGGGCGCTCACGGCGCCGGAGCTCACCGAGTATCTGGGCCGGTTGAAGGCTGAGGACGTCGTGCGCCGCCACGCTGCCGACATCGCTGAGCTCGGAGGCGGGCTTGTGCTCGGCGGCGACTCGATGTTTCTGCTCGACGGCGAGGTGCTCGGCAAGCCGCACGTCCCAGATGTTGCCCTCGAGCGGTCGAAGCAGCACCGGGGCAAGACCGGTGTGCTGCACTCGGGGCACTGGCTTATCGACTGCACTGGCCTCGCCGCTGTCGCGCCAGCCGTCGGCGGAGTCGACACGGCGACGGTGACGCTCGCGGCTGACGTCACAGACGCGGAGCTTGCAGCGTACGTCGAGACCGGCGAGCCGTTGAAGCTCGCAGGTGGATTCGCGATCGACGGCCTTGCCGGCGCCTTCATCGAGCGCATCGAGGGCGCGCCGAGCTGCGTCATCGGCCTGTCGTTGCCTGAGCTGCGACGCCTCGTGCGCGAACTCGGGCACGACTACACCGCGCTGTGGAGCGGCGGTTCGCCGGTAACCGCTTAGCGCGCGGGGGCCTATAACCCCCTGCACAACATATCAATCACGAATTCTTCATAGTTAACGGAAATGTCACACCTAACTGAGATCATTCAACTATGAAGAAACTGCTTGTTGCCGCGTTGGTCGGCCTCTTTGTTATGACGGGCTGTAGCTCCGCACCCACTGTCGATACGCCGTCAGGTGACGTCGCAGAAACGACAGATGGATCCAAGCCAGCTGAAGATACGAAACCTGCCGAAGAAGGCACGCGCGACGCACCGTACCCGATTGGGTCGGTCATCACTGACGGAGACTGGACGCTTGTTGTTAACAGCGTTACCCTCGACGCAACCGAAGCACTCACCAGTGAGAACATGTTCAATGATGCACCGGCTGAGGGATCCCAGTACCTCATGGCGAATGTCACGGTAACGTACAACGGCGACAACGCAGACGGAGAGATGCCAGTGCCGGGAATTGCATACGTCACCTCTGAGGGAAATACGATCAACAGTTACGACAAGATGATCATCCCGCCCGAGCAGTTCGATTCCCTTGGGGTTCTCTACGCAGGGGCATCGACGACAGGCAACTATGCCTTCGAGGTTCCTACTGCAACCGCGGGCGAAGGTGTCCTCGCAGTAACCGCCCATATGTTGGGTGACAAGGTGTTTGTAGCTGTCCAGTAGAAAGTCCTGTTCCGATTGAGGAGACCCCCGCAAATGGTTTTTGCGGGGGTCTCCTCAATGGGAGCGGGGGTAGGAAAAGATCGGGCTCTCCGGTAACCGCTTAGCGCGCGGTGGCGTCCGCGCCGAGCGCTTGCGCGAGATCGGCGATGAGGTCGCGTGGATCCTCGAGCCCGATCGACATTCGCACGATGCCGGCGTCTGGCTTCGCATCCGCGCTGACCGGGCGGTGGGTGAGAGCGGCAGGGCTCTCGATGAGCGAGTCCACGCCGCCGAGCGAGACGGCGTGGGTGAAGATCCGCACTCGCTTCGTGAGTGCCTCGACCGCCGCGGCGCCGCCGCCCAGACGCACCGCGAGCATGGCGCCGGTTCCGGTGAACTGGGTGCCGAGCGCCCCTGACGGGTCTTCCCGCAGGCCGGGGTAGAACACCTCGGACACGTCAGTTTGTGTCGTGAGCCACTCAGCGACCGCGCGCGCTGATGCCTGCTGCGCGCGCACCCTGAGCGGGAGCGTCGTGAGGCCGCGGTGTAGCAGGTACGCGGCGAGCGGGTGCAGTACCGCGCCCGTGATCGCTCGGATCGGGCGGAGTCGGTTTGCATGGGCCTCAGAGCAGGCGATGACCCCGCCCAAGACGTCGCCGTGACCTCCCAAGTACTTCGTTGCGCTGTGCATGACAAGTGCGGCGCCGTGATCGAGCGGGTTCTGCAGCACGGGGGTCGCGAAGGTGTTGTCGACGAGCACCGGTACGTCGCCAGCCTGCTCGACGACATCCGCGATATTCACGAGTTCGAGCGTGGGATTCGCCGGCGTTTCGAGCAGCACGAGCCCGGTGTCGTCGCGGCAGGCGTCGCGCACCCCGTCCGGATCGCAAAAGGTCACCTCCGTGCCGAGCAGGCCCGTGGCGAGCAGATGGTCGGAGCCGCCGTAGAGCGGCCTGACCGCGACGACATGCCGGCTCCCATCGCTGCCTGCGAACGCGAGCAGCGCTGCCGAAAGCGCCGCCATGCCGCTCGCAAACGCCACGGCGGTCTCTGCGTGCTCAAGCGCAGCGAGCCCCGACTCGAATCGCGCTACGGTCGGGTTCCAGAGCCGGCCGTAGACGGCGCTGCCGCCCTCAGGGATCGTGCCGCCCGAGGCGAGGGCCTCGTAAGAGTCACCACCGCTGAGCAGATCCGGCAACGGGTTGGTCGTCGACAGGTCGATGGGGAGCGCGTGCACCCCGAGGCGTGCGAGGTCTGCTCTGCCCGCGTGCACCGCGAGGGTGTCGAGCTGCATGTCTGCGTCTTCCATGGCCCCATCCTGCCGATCACGGGTGTGTGCGTTGAGAGGCTCCCGGAGTAGGGTGAGGGGTTCGGCGTTACATCTCCCCGCGCGCGAGCAGTGCGACCGTGAGGGCGGCGATGGTCTCACCGTCCGCGAGATCCACCCCGATGAGCTCCTCGATGAGCGCGATGCGCTGATAGAACACTGAGCGGGAGAGCCGCGCCTGTTGCGCGGCGAGTGAGCGGTTCGTGGGGTAGGCAAGATACGCGGCGAGCACGAGCACGAGGTCGCCGCTGTGACCGGTGCCGCTCGCGCGATCGTGCGCGAACAGCGGATCGAGCATGGCCTCAGCGAACTCCTGGAGTTCAGGCACCCCGGCGAGCCCGCGAATGAGGTATGCCAGCGGCCGTTCCTCCGCGACCTGCACGGTCACCCGCGCATTCCGGTGGCCCTGGGAAGCGCTGCCCGGGGCGATCCCGACTGCCGCGACGCGTTCGAGTGATGAGATCAGTGCGCGCGGTCGGGTCGCGCTCACCCCGATGCTCAGGTGCGCACGCCACGACTGGGGCGTCGTCTCAGGCAGCATCATGCTGAGCTCGTGGGAGAGGCGGGCGGCGAGGGGATGCTGCTGCGGGGTTGGCCCCGGTGCGAGGCGCGGATCGTCTGGCGGGAACGAGACGAGCGCGAGGAGCGTGCGTTGGCCCGCGAACGCCTCGGGGGCCGGTGCGAGCACGACGCGGGCCTCTGGGGCGACGGCGCGGCGGAGCGCCGTCTGCAGGATCGCCGCCTCAAGCGACTCGTGCGCGCCGAAATCCCCGGTGCCGGTGAGCGTCGCGCCGAGCAGCACTCGCCCCTCGAGTGGGAGGCCGCCCGCCGCCAGCTGGCTGGCGAGCTCGCGCTCTCCGGTGTAACGGCCTGAGAGTACCGCGTCGAAGAGCCGTTTCGAGCCGAGATCGAGCCAGGTGTCGCCGTCGGCGTCAGCAAGCCGCGCGAGTGCGAGCGCGAACGCGCCGAGCTCGAGCACCGTCGCGCGTCCGGCCGGGTGGGGCGGGCCGGGGAGGGCTGTCAGTGAGCCCCATTTCGTACCCTGCGCCTCGACCGGGACGCGGGTCGCGCCGTCCGGCAGCTCGGGCGCAGCGCCGCGCACAAGGTGTTCCGGCGCTGCCCAGTGATCGAGCACAGAGGCATCGGCCCCTGACCAGGCGACGACCCGGTAGCCGGCGTCCTCGAGTACGACCTCGGAGCCGAGCGTCGCAGCGATGCGATCCACAACGTAGTCCACCGGGCTGCGGTTGAGGCCGAGCTCGGTGAGCATCGCGTGGACCTCGGCGCGTGCTTCGAGCGCCTCATTCTGCGCTGCAAGGACACGTTGGTGCACGCGCTGGGTGATCTGCACGAAGCGGACAACGCGGTGCAGCACGATGAGCGGGATGCCGTGTGCGATGCACGCCTCGGTCAGCGCTGGGGGCGTCGCGTCGAAGTGGGTGCCCAACTCAAACACGATTCCGGCGGGGTCGGTGGCGACGAGGGTGCGCATGAGCGTGTTGAGTTCGGCGGCCTCCCCGGGGCCTGCGGGCCAGCCCGCACCGGTCGTGAGGACGAGTTCGCCACCGTCGAGCAGTGCGGGTGCTTCGCGGCCAGCCACGACGTGCGCCCATCGGACGCGACGCTCGAGCCCCGTGTCGCCCGTCACAAGCTCGGGGGCGCCGGCCGTGAGCTCGGCGATCCCGAGGACGTCGCTGATGCTGGGGTACGGCTCAAGAGTTTCGCTCACATACAAAGTGTACGGAAAATGCGTGAAGTTGCGATGGTTTGCCGGGTGCTGCGGGCAAAGACCCCTGAAATACTGGGAACAACGCGGGCATTGACGCCCGAACATATTGCTTGAACACAGCAACTCGAGAGGTAGAGCAACAATGGCGCACATCCCCCATGTCATCGGCGGCGAGAAGATCGAGGCCGCTGAGCGGACCCAGCCCATCTTTAACCCGGCAACCGGCGAACAGCAGCACGAGCTCGGCATCGCCTCGGTCGAGACCGTCGAGCGCGCAGTCGCCGCCGCGCAGGCAGCCCTGCCGATGTGGCGCAAGACCAGCCTCACCAAGCGTGCGGATGTCTTCTTCAACCTCCGCCAGCTGCTCAAGCAGCGCACCCCAGAGCTCGCGGCAATCGTCACGAGCGAGCACGGCAAGGTGCTCTCGGACGCGGCAGGCGAGATCGCCCGCGGCCTCGAGAACGTCGAGTTCGCCTCAGGACTGCTGCACCTCCTCAAGGGAGAGCGCGACGAGCAGGTCTCGACCGGCGTCGACGTGCACTCCGTGAAGCAGCCGGTCGGCGTTGTCGCCTGCATCACCCCCTTCAACTTCCCGGTCATGGTGCCGCTGTGGATGATCGCCTCGGCAATCGCCTGCGGCAACACGGTTGTGCTCAAGCCTTCGGAGCGCGATCCCTCCGCATCGGTCTTCATCGCTGACCTCTTCCGCGAGGCAGGCCTGCCCGACGGCGTACTCAACGTGGTCCACGGCGACAAGGTCGCTGTCGACACCCTCCTCGACGCCCCCGAGGTCAAGGCGATCAGCTTCGTCGGATCCACCCCAATTGCGAAGTACATCTACGAGCGCGCGGCCGGCAACGGCAAGCGCGTACAGGCGCTCGGTGGCGCGAAGAACCACATGCTCGTGATGCCCGACGCAGACCTCGACATGACGGCAGACGCCGCAGTCTCGGCAGCATACGGCTCGGCAGGCGAGCGCTGCATGGCGGTCTCGGTTGTCGTCGCAGTCGGCGACGTCGGCGACGCGCTCGTGCAGAAGATCGCTGACCGCATGGCAGACCTGAAGATCGGTGACGGCACCGACCCCGCATCCGAGATGGGCCCGCTCATCACGCAGGACGCGAAGGATCGCGTCGAGTCGTACGTCGCAGGCGCGGCAGCCGAGGGCGCAACCGTCGTCGTCGATGGCCGTGAGGCTGAGTTCGCAGGCGGCGGATTCTTCACGGGCGTCTCGCTCATCGATCACGTGCAGACGAACAGCAAGGTGTACCGCGACGAGATCTTCGGGCCGGTCCTCGCGGTCGTCCGCGTCGACAGCTACGAGGACGGGCTGCAGCTCATCAACGACCACCAGTTCGGCAACGGCACCGCGATCTTCACCCGCGACGGTGGCGTCGCGCGCCAGTTCGAGTTCGAGGTTGAGGCCGGCATGGTAGGCATCAACGTGCCGATCCCCGTTCCCGTCGGCTCGTTCTCCTTCGGTGGCTGGAAGGATTCGCTCTTCGGCGACTCCCACATTTACGGCCCCGAGTCGATCCACTTCTACACTCGTTCGAAGGTCGTTACGACCCGCTGGCCGAACGCAGAGCCGTCGAAGGTTGACCTCGGCTTCCCGAGCAACAGCTAACCTCACTGCACGAGCAAAGGAGCATTACGAACATGGCTGATTACATCGACCTCAATGGCGGCGAGCAGAGCTTCGGCGACACCGACGCCCAGCGCGAGGTGCGCGCAAACGACCGCGACTACGTCTTCCACTCGTGGTCGGCACAGGGCGCGATCAACCCGCTGCCCATCGCCAAGGGCGAGGGCGCAACCTTCTGGGACTACGACGGCAACGAGTTCCTCGACTTCTCGTCGCAGCTCGTGAACCTGAACCTCGGGCACCAGCACCCCGGACTCGTCAAGGCCATCCAGGAGCAGGCGGGACGTCTCGCGACGATCCAGCCCGCGATGGCAAACGACGTGCGCGGCGAGCTTGCGAAGCGCATCGTCGAGCACTCTTTCGAGGGTGCCCGCTCGGTGTTCTTCACGAACGGCGGCGCCGAGGCGATCGAGTACGCCGTGCGCATGGCGCGGCAGTCGACGGGCAAGCGCAAGATCCTCTCGCGCTACCGCTCGTACCACGGCTCGACCGGCACCGCGATCACCATGACCGGTGAACCGCGCCGCTGGGCGAACGACGTCATCGACGGCGAGGTCGTACACTTCTTCGGCCCCTTCCTCTACCGCAGCGCCTTCTGGGCGACCACGCCGGAGGAAGAGACCGAGCGTGCACTCGCGCACCTCGAGCAGCAGATTCAGCTCGAGGGTGCGAGCACCATCGCGGCGATCGTGCTCGAGACCGTCACTGGCACCAACGGCGTGCTCGTGCCGCCGCCCGGGTACCTTCCCGGCGTCCGCGAGCTCTGCGATAAGTACGGGATCCTGCTGATCTGCGACGAGGTGATGGTCGGCTTCGGCCGCACCGGTGAGTGGTTCGCATACCAGGGCTTCGACGTGAAGCCCGACCTGGTGACCTTCGCGAAGGGCGTGAACTCGGGCTACGTGCCGCTCGGCGGCGTCGTGATCTCGGAAGACGTGCACAACGCGTTCGTTGACCGCGCATTCCCCGGCGGTCTCACCTACTCGGGTCACCCACTCGCGTGTGCTGCCGGCGTTGCCACCTTCGACATCTTTGAAGAAGAGGGCATCATCGAGCGCGTGCGCGATCTCGGCTCGCGTGTCATCGAGCCGCGGCTGCGCGAGTTCGCTGAGAAGCACAAGTCGGTTGGCGAGTACCGCGGCAAGGGTCTCTTCTGGGCTCTTGAGCTCGTCGTGGATCGCGAGACCCACGAGCCGCTCGTGCCATTCAACGCTGCGGGCGAGGCTGCGGCCCCGTTTAACGCAGTCGTTGCTGCGTGCAAGTCGGCTGGGCTCTGGCCGTTCGCGGCCGGCAACCGGCTGCAGATCGCACCGCCGCTGGTGATCAGCGAAGCCGATCTCGTGCGGGGGCTCGACATCATTGATGCGGCGCTCGACGTTGCGGATAGCTACTACACCGGCAAGTAGTTCTGTTCTCAAGAGGGGTCTGGTTGACAAAACCAGGCCCCTCTTGTGCTCCCCTCTATATCTTTTTCGAGAGCCGCGCCAGAATGGGAAAGGCACCCCAAAGACGGGGGATAGGTTTCCAAGGAAGGATCCGTTCTCATGAGCGCTCTCGAAGACATTCAGAAGTACGCCCCGGACGCGAGCGAAGCAGTCGTTGCGAATATGGAGAAGACGTACGCGCTTGCGCTGACGAACGCCGACGCTCGTCTCGTCTCCTACAGCGACCCCGCGGAGCTCGCCCGCGTGCGCGAGAGCTTCGTGAAGGGCAAGCTTGGTGTCACCGACTCCGACGCGTCCATCGACGAAGCGATTGCCACGGTCGGGGACCAGGTACCAGGCCACAAGCAGCGCCTGACCGTCTACTACCTCCTGGCGGCGCACTACGGCAAGCTCGGAGTCTTCGGAGGCTAGCTCGCGCAGCCCCTGCTGCCCCAGCCCTTTGCTGGCCGAGCCCCCTGCTGGCCCAACTCTTGTGCTGAGTCGATATGGACTGAGCGGGGCGCGGGGCGCGAAGGGTAGGCTGGGAGAGAACGCACCCCAGAGAGGCACCGTTGCTTGACGCGCTGACAGGCTTTGTCGTGGTTGGGTTCGCCATCTTCGTCGGGTGGATCCTCGGCCGAACGGGCGTGCTCGACGCGTCCTCGCGCGCAACGATGAGCCAACTCGTGTTCTGGGTGCTCTCGCCTGCGCTGCTCTTCGTCGTGCTGTCGCAGGCCGAGGTCGACATGCTGTTCTCCTCGCTGCTGCCGGTTTCTGCTGTTGCCGCGCTCGCCGTCATTGGCGTGTACGCGCTGGTGACGAAGCTGGTGTGGAAGCGGTCTGCAGCCGAGACCCTCATCGGGGCACTGGCGGCAGGGCAAGTGAACGCGAACAACATCGGCATCCCGCTCTCGCTGTACATTTTGGGAAGCGCGGCCTACCCAGCCCCGATTGTGCTGTTCCAGTTGCTCATCCTCACCCCGGTCTCGCTCTCCATCCTTGAAGCGGCGGCCGGTGGTCGCTTCCAGATCGGTGCGATTTGGCGTGCGCTGCGCAACCCCATCATCGTGGGCTCGGCACTCGGGGTTGCGGTCTCGGTGAGCGGCATGACCCTTCCGACGATCGTGTTTGCGCCGATCGAGTTCATCGCCAACGCGTGCGTTCCGGTGCTGCTCATCAGCTTCGGGGTGTCGCTCCATGGGCGCCGTGTGCTCAGCGCGGGCCCGCACCGGGGCGAGGTGATGCTCGCCAGCGGGCTGAAGCTTCTCGTGATGCCAGCCATTGCTTGGCTGAGTGCGACATACGTCTTCGGGCTCGTACCGGGGGAAGTGCTGATCGTCGTCGTGCTCGCCGCGTTGCCCTCGGCCCAGAACGTCTTCAACTACGCCCAACACTTCGGGGTCGGTGAGGCGGTGGCGCGCGACACCGTGCTGATCACGACCATCGGATGCGTGCCGATCCTGTTTCTCGCGACGGTGCTGCTCGGCTGATCCGTCGGCTACGGGGTGGGCCCCGTCGCAACCGGCATGTCCGGGTGATTCGACCACTGCGACCAGGAGCCCGGGAACAGCGCACCCTCGCCGCCGGTGAGCGCGAACGCGAAGAGCGCGTGGCTCGCGGTGATGCCGGATCCGCAGTAGAAACCAACATGCGGCCCATCGGAGGTGACCGCTGCGAATCGTTCGCGCAGTGCCTCCGCTGGCAGGAAGTGGCCGTGTGCGTCGAGGTTGCCTGAGGTTGGCAGGTTCTTGGCACCCGGGATATGGCCGGCGACGGGGTCCATGGGCTCGGTTTCGCCCGAGTAACGCTCGGCGGCGCGGGCGTCGAGCAGCGTGTGCTCGCGCGCGAAGCGGCCTGCGTCAGCAAGGTCGAGCGTGGGTGACTGGCCGGGAAAGAAGGTGACTGAACCGGGCGCTGGCGTTGGCTCCGCCTGCTCAAGGGGGAACCCTGCGGCCTCCCACGCGGGGAGCGCGCCGTCGAGCAGGCGGACCCGGGTGAAACCTGCGTCGCGCAGTAGCCACCAGAGTCGCGCGCCGCGAAGTTTCCGCCGCCGTCGTAGGCGATGACGGTGTCATCGGGGTGGAGCCCCCACCTGCGTGCGGAGTGGGTGAGCGCCTCGCCGCCGGGGAGCGGGTGCCGCCCGAGTGTCGCGGGGCCGTGATCCGAGAGTTCGGATTCGAGATCGACATACACGGCGCCGGGGATATGGCCCGCGAGATACGCCCGATGGCCGGCAGGTTCGGTGAGCGTCCAGCGGACATCGAGTACCCGGGTGCGCGGCCCGTCGGTGGTTCCCGCCTCTGCGGCGAGCACCGCCTGCAGCTCGCGGGCGCTGATGAGGAGGCCTGGCTCCGATGCGTCGATGCGTTCGCTCATAGTGCGATCGTAGGCGATGGGGCTTGGCGGGTGCCTGGAGCTATTGACTCGAAATTACATAGCCATGCTATGTAATTCTGGTACGGTGGTATCCATGAGTGATCTCACGCAGCAATCGTCGGCAGCACACGCGCACTCCGAGCTCGCGCTCGACCTCGTGCGTTCTGCTGCGAGATTGACGCGTGCCGCCAGCACAATCTCCGGCGTCACCTACTCCTCGATCGCGTGGCGCGTGCTCGCAGACATCGAACGCGAGGGGGCGACGCGAGTGACCGACCTTGCGGCAGCCCAGCGGGTCGCCCAACCCACGATGACGACCCTCGTGCAGCGGCTCGAGGGCGAAGGCTGGGTGGATCGAGTAGTCGACCCGGCTGACCGGCGCGCAACGCTTGTCGGCATCACCGCCCGTGGCGTCGCTGCGCTCGCCGCGTACCGCAGGGGTGCAGCGAACCTCATCACCCCGAAGCTCGCGGAGCTCGACGCGGCAGACCGCGCTGCGCTCGCTCGTGCCGCAGAACTCATGCTGAGCATCGCCAACGCCGTGTAGCCCCAGGGCTTCGCCCGCACCGAACAAAGGAACGCTTACGAACACTGCCGAGCCACGCCCGTCAATATTCCGTCAACCCACCGCAGTGTGGGCGATCGCGTTCGCCTGCGCAATCTCCTTCATGGGGATCGGGCTCGTCGATCCGATTCTGACAAAGATCAGCGCTGACCTCAACGCCACCCCGAGCGAGACGATGCTGCTGTTCACCAGCTACCTGTTTGTGACTGGCATCGCCATGTTCTTCACCAGCTGGGTGTCAGGTCGGATCGGGGTGAAGTGGACGCTCATCGCCGGCCTTGTCCTCATCGTGGTGTTCGCGGGCCTTGCGGGTTTCGCTGGATCGGTGGACGCGATCATCGGATTCAGGGCCGGCTGGGGCCTCGGCAACGCGCTCTTCCTCTCGACTGCGCTCGCCGCAATCGTCGGCGCCGCATCGGGCGGTTCACGGCAGGCCATCGTGCTCTACGAGGCAGCGCTTGGGGTGGGTATGGCCGTCGGGCCGCTCGTCGGTGGCGCACTCGGGGAGCTCTCGTGGCGTGGACCGTTCTTCGGCACCGCCGCGCTCATGGCAGTCGCCCTCGTTGCGATCCTCGTGTTGCTTCGGCTTCCGAGGCTCAGCGCGGCAGAGCGTGCCGCGGCCCGCACTGAACGACCGGACGTGCTGGCAGGGTTCCGTGCGTTGCGGCATCCGGCGCTGCTGTCACTGTCGCTCGTGGCCGTCTGCTACAACTTCGGCTTCTTTACGCTCCTGGCCTACAGTCCATACCCGATCGAAGCTGCCGCGGGCGCCGCGGGGCAGCACTTCGGTGCGCGTGAGCTTGGGCTCGTCTTCTTTGGATGGGGGCTCGCGCTCGCAGTCACCTCGGTGGTCGTCGCGCCGCTGCTCACCCGCCGCTGTGGGTTGCGTCCGGTGCTGTTCACCATGCTGGCGCTATTTGCGCTCTGTCTCGCCGCCCTCGCTGTCGGTGTCGCGTCGCTGCCGACGCTCATCACGCTTGTCATCGTCAGTGGCCTACTGCTGGGCGTCATGAACACGGCGCTCACCGAAGCGGTGATGGAGGCCACTGACCTGCCGCGAAGTGTCGCCTCTTCGACCTATTCGGGCGTGCGGTTCATCGGGGGCGCGATCGCACCAGCCGTAGCCGGACCGCTGGCCGCGTCGCTTGGAGCGGCGGCCCCCTACTGGCTCGGCGCCTGCGCCGTGCTGACGGCGATCCTCGTGCTGGCGGTGCGCGGCAAGCCCCTGGCACACATCGGCGCCGACAATCACCCAACACTGGCACCCGAGGGCATCGCTGAAGCGAGTGCGATTGCCGCTGGTGACGCCAGTTAGCGAGAGCAAGCGTGCGCTCCCGCTTTGTGTGAGGCGGGGAGCTACTTTCCGCCGGCCGCGAGGCGCATGAGATCCGAATCGAGATTGATCCCGAGCTCGGTGCCGCCCGCGCTGCCGTACGAGTGCTGGTAGGCATCCCAGCCCTCGCCGCGTGCGTTCTCGCGGAACCCGCTGGCGACGAGTGCGACGAGCTCCGTTGCGGCCCGATCCACCCGCTTGCCGAACTCACTGCTCGTCCAATCATCTGGCGAGCTCACGAGCGACGTGGGGGCCGTGACCGTGCGCAGGTACGCAAAGAACCCACGAAGCTGATCGTCTACGACGAGTGAGTGTCGCGGACTTCCTGCTGTGGCGGCGAGCAGCACCGGCGTGCCAATGAGGAGATCGTTGTCGAGCGCCTGGAAGAAGGCGGTAAAGAGCCCGCTTGCCGCGGCCTTGTACACCGGCGTCGCCGCAATGATGGCGTCTGCGTCGCGGAGGATCTCGGTTGCCCGCTCAAGCTCTGCGGAGACAAGCTGTGTGGTGAGTGCCGCCATGATGTCGCCAGCGAGTGGGCGCAGATCGATGACGCGCGCCTCCATCTCAATGCCGCGTCGCTTCGCCCCGGAGAGGGCCTTCGTCGTTGCGCGATCCGCGAGGAGGCGCGTGGTCGAGGGGTCACTCGTCCCGGCGTTGACGATGACGAGCTGCTTGATGTCTGACATGGTGCTGCTTTCTCAGAGAAGACTGACGGGGTTACTCGGGCCTGGCCGCGAGAAGTTTGTGCATGAGACGCTTCGCCTCGCGGAGTTCCTCTGGGGAGAGGGCGCGCATGGCCTGGCCGATGTCGCGGCCATGCGCGCGCCCCACCTCGCGCTGTACGCGGGCTCCCTCGGTGCTGAGCTCAACGAGGACGGCGCGGCCGTCCTCCGGGTCGGGCTTGCGCACGAGCAGGCCTCGCGTGACCAGCCGATCCACCATGCGCGAGAGTGCGGGCTGGCTGAGGAGCACATCCTCCTGGAGATCGCAGAGCCGCATTGCCTCGCCTCGCTTGACGAGCGTGTAGAGCACATCGTACTCACGCATGCTCGCCTCGCTCCAGATCGGGCGGGCGCCGAAGTCGCCCGAGAGTCGCGCGTGCGCGGTCATGATCGACTCCCACACCTCGATGGCGAGCCGGATATCGGTTCTGTTCGTGCTCACGGGAAGCTCCTCTCGGACGACTGCGGTGGATGGATGTTAGAGGCCGAACGCGGCGCCTGCGGCCGCCGGGCTGTCCTGGTAGGGCGAGCCGCCGGTGACGTTGTCGCCGCGGTTCGGGTTCGGGCGGGGCTGCCGCACTTCACCATCACCGTACTTCGCCTTCACGAGGTCTGCGTGTGACGGCGACTCTGGCACCTCGGGGTCGCGCAGCTTGGCGAGCTCGGCGCGCAGCACCGGGAGCACCTCTGAGCCGAGCAGATCGAGCTGCTTGAGCACGGTGTCGGTCGGCAGGCCCGCGTGATCCACGAGGAACATCTGGCGCTGGTAGTCGCCGAACATGTCGCGGAACGAGAGGGTCTTATCGATGATCTCCTGCGGGCTGCCGACGCTCAGCGGCGTCTGGCTCGTGAAGTCTTCCATCGAGGGGCCGTGGCCGTAGACGGGCGCCTCGTTGAAGTAGGGGCGGAACTCGCGCGCCGCATCCTGCGAATTCTTCGCGACGTACGCCTGCCCGCCGAGGCCGACGATCGCCTGCTTCGCCTTGCCGTGCCCGTAGTGCTCGTAGCGCTGGCGGTAGAAGTTCACGAGGCGCAGCGAGTGTGCCGACGGGGCGAAGATGTGGTTCGAGAAGAAGCCGTCGCCGTGGAAGGCTGCTTGCTCGGCGATTTCGGGGGTGCGGATCGAGCCGTGCCAGACGAAGGGCGGCACGTCGTCGAGCGGGCGGGGCGTCGAGGTGAAGCCCTGCAGCGGGGTACGGAAGTTGCCCTCGTAGTCGACGACGTCCTCGCGCCACAGGCGGTGCAGCAGGTTGTAGTTTTCGAGCGCGAGCGGCAGTGCCGAGCGGATGTCCTTGCCGAACCACGGGTAGACGGGCGCGGTGTTGCCGCGGCCGAGCATGAGGTCCATGCGGCCGTCGGCGAGGTGCTGCAGCATCGCGTACTCTTCGGCGATGCGCACGGGGTCGTTCGTGGTGATGAGCGTCGTGCTCGTCGAGAGCTTCAACGTTTTCGTGAGCGCCGCGATGTGCGCGAGGAACGTCGTGGGACTCGAGGAGAAGAACGGGGGGTTGTGGTGCTCGCCGATGGCGAAGACGTCGAAGCCCACCTCCTCGGCGTGCGTTGCAATCTTGGCGAGGCCCTTGATGCGTGCGGCCTCGCTTGGGGTGTCTCCGCTCACGGGGTCGCGCGTGACGTCGGAGACGGAGAAGATCCCGAATTCCATTGTGTGCTCCTGGGGTTGTTGCGTGTGGTGCGGTCTGTGCGTGCTGTGCGCCGGCGCGAACCTTGGGCTGCGCCCCGATCCATACATTTATATGCGCTTGCATATAAATGTAACGGGAAAAGCTGAGAACTATTCCCGGGGTTTCGCGCGCGTTCGTAACACCCCGCGGTTGCGGCGCGCGGAGGGGTGGGGGTCCTGACCGGAAGGGGTGGATCAGGGCGGGGAGGGCCCCGCTAGAACACCATCGGGCGGTCGTACTCGTCCTCGAACGTGCCGCCGAGCAGGCTCGGATCGATGTCGACGACGACCGGGACGTGGTCGCTGGGGGCGTCGCCGCGTCGCTCGTCGCGGTGGATGCTCGCGCCCGTCACAGTGTCGGCAAACGCCTCGGACCCCAGGATGAAGTCGATGCGCATGCCCTCGTCCTTCTGGAAGCGGCCGGCCTTGTAATCCCAGAATGTGTAGCCCTCGGGAACGATGGGCCGCACGACGTCGGCGACGTGTGGTGCGAACGCCTCAAATGCGGCGCGCTCGGCGGGGGAGACGTGGGTGGAACGGCCGAGCACGAACGACGGGTCGCCCATGTCGGCGTCGAGCGGGGCGACGTTCCAGTCGCCCATGAGGGCGAGCGCGAGCTCGGGATCCTCGTCGAGCCACGCCTCCGTGTTGTTGCGGAGTGCGGCGAGCCAGTCGAGCTTGTATTCGAGGTGCGGATCCTCAAGCGAGCGACCATTGGGAACATACAGGCTCCAGAGTCGCAGGTCGCCGACGGTGACGCCGAGTGCGCGCGCCTCGAGCGGGAGGCCGTTCGGCCCCGTGCCCTGCACCTCTTCCTGGCCCTTGATGCGCTTGCCGAAGCCGGGCATGCCGTCGAAGCCGCGTGCGACGTCGGTCATCTCGTGGCGGCTGGCGAACGCGACCCCGTTCCACTGGTTCAGCCCATTGATCTCGAGATGGTAGCCCGCCTGCTCGAAGGCCTCAATGGGGAACTGGTCGGGGCGGCACTTGATTTCCTGCATGGCGAGGACATCAATATCCTCGCGCTGCAGCCAGTCGACGACGCGACCGAATCGAGTGCGGATCGAGTTCACGTTCCAGGTAGCGATGCGCATGTGACAAGCCTAGCTGGCGCGGCAGACACAGGCGGATCTGGCTCGGGATCCGCAGGGCCAGTGCCAGCTCTAGCTGCGCGCGGCGGCGAGGGCCTCGGCGTCGGCGCGGATCGTCTCGCGCCGGGTGTCGGGCGTGATGTGGCCAGTGAGTACGGTGTCGGCAACCCGGGAGAGGGTCCACCAGCCGACGACGAGCGTGATGACCGAGAGGAGGAGCTGCTCGGCGCCCTCGCGCGTAGTGTCTGGGAGAGCGGCGACGATGCCCGTTGCGATGCTCGCGCAGCTCAGCGAGCGGCAGTCGACGGCGACGGCCTCGGTGAGTTCGAGGCTTTCCCACGCGAGCAGCCTCGCGAGCTCGGGGCGCGACTCGAGCCGATCGAAGAGCGCGACGGCGTAGCCGCCGACGGCCTCCGGGCCGGTGCCCTCGACGGGGAGCTGCTCGAGGAGCTCGGCGAGCTGGTCGTCGAGTACAGCGGTAAAGAACCCGCTCTTCGAGCCGAAGTAGGAGTAGACCCGCTCCTTGTTGATGCCGGACTCTCGGCCGATGGCATCCATCGTCGTTCCCGCGAAGCCGTGGCGTGCGAAGAGCGTCGCTCCAGCGTCGAGGAGTTGCCGCTGTGTCTGCTCGGTATCCCAGGCCATGCGTCCATCGTAGCCCAATTCCAAACGAGCGTTTGTTTTTGGGTACCTGCGCGCAATATGCTCAACCCCAAACGATCGTTTGGAGAAACCATGATCCACATCCAGTCCACAACGCCGCCTGAAGCAGCTGCGGCGGCCACCGCGTGAGGGCCTTGATCCTCGGCGGCACCGGAGCGGTCGGGCTTGCCACCGGTGCGGCACTTGCAGCGCGGGGGCACGAGGTGCTGAAGGGGAGCCGCAGGGCCGCCGCCGAACCGGGCAGCGTGCAGCTCGATCTCACCACAGCCGCGGGGCGAGACCGCATGGTCGACACGGCCAGCGGCTGCGACGTGGTGATCAACGCGTCGGGCCGCGAGGACCTTGAGCTCGCGCGCGCCCTCGCCGTCGCCGGCACTCCCTACGTCGACACGTCCGCAGGCACGGCCTACCTCGATGGGCTGCGCCACCTCCCCGGCTCAGCGACACGGGTGGTCGGCGCCGGGATCGCCCCTGGCGTGAGCACGGTGCTCGCGGCGGCCCTCGACCCGCAACCCGGCGACGAGATCGACATTTCCGTGCTGCTTGGAACCGGCGAGGCACACGGCCCAGCCGCGGTTGCCTGGACAGCCGACCTCGCCGGCCGCTCCCTCCACCGGGCCCCGGAGGGCGAACCCATCGCGAACTACCGCGAGCGTCGCCGCATGGACGTCGACGGCCGCCCGCGCATGCACCTGCGCACGGACTTCCCCGACCACGTGCTGCTCGACGCGACAGGCGCAACGATCAGGACCTACCTCACCCTCGGTAGCCCGCTCGCGACCGCTGGCCTTGCCCTCGTCGGCGCGGTGCCAGCGCTCAGGGGAATTCTCGCGGCCGCGCCCCACTGGGGCGACGACAGGTGGCGGGTTGCCGCAACGAACAGGCGAACCAGCCGCATGCTCGAGGCCGCGGGCTTCGGGCAATCGCGGGCGACGGGCGAGTTCGCCGCGCTCGCCGCAGTCAGGGCGACCGAGCAGCCGACGCTCGGCGCGGTCACGATGGCGGATCTCTTCGGCGCCGACGTGCTCAGCGAGGCCGACTGCGTGACTGCGTGATCGGTCTTGGCCGCAGCCCTCACCCGGTTGAGCCGTTGGCGCCCGGCTCGCTGCGCACGTCGCCCTGCAGCTGAAGTGCCCGAAATGCGACGACAAGTTCGGCGGCTGCAGCTGGGTGCGAGAAGGTGCGACCGGTGAGTTCGGTGATGCGCTGCATACGGTAGAGCACCGTGTTGCGGTGGCAGTGCAGCAGCTTCGCGGACTTGGGGGTTGAGCCGCCGGCCTCGATCCACGCGCCGAGCGTTGCGAGCAGAGGCCCGGCGGCCGCGGGGCCGAGGGCGAGGATCCCGCCGAGCACCGAATCGGTGAGCTGCTGTGCGACGTCGGGGCCCGAAGAGATGGCGAGCTCAAGCGGTCTATCGCCATACCTGCTCAGGGTCTGGGCACCTGGCGGGAGGCAGCGCAGTGCGCGGCGGGCCTCGATCGCACCGGTCGGGGCTTCGGAGAGGCGTTCGAAGGGTGCGCTGGCCCCCGTGCGCGTAGTTGCACAGTCACCGATCTCCGTGAGAGCGAGCTCAAGGTCTTCTCGGGTTCTCGCTCCGACCATGCCCGTGTGCATACCGGCGTCTTGTGTCCAGGCGACCCGTGCGATGCGATGCGCCGATCCACAGTCGGGTTCTGGGTCTTCGCCGGAGCTTCCGAGCGCGGCAACGACCACGGCGTACCAGCCGGCGTCTGGTAGACCGAGCAGACGTTCCGTGTGCGCCGGATGCGCGGTTCCCGAGAGCAGCGCGAGCAGGTGTACGCGGCTCGACTGCCCCGTGCGCCGCTCCCGCGCATCGGTGACCTCTTTATAGGCCTCGACGGCCACCATTGAATAACGGTCGAGTACTTGCCACAGCGCAGCGACGGCGCCGAAGGCTGCATCGGTCTCCGATGTGCCGGCAGTGACCTCGCGGATCTCATCGAGAATTGCGAGCCCCGCCAGTCGGTATGCGTGGAGAAGGCTGGCCATCGAGACCTCGCTCTCGGCCTTGGTGCGGCCCGCCCAGCGTGCCGGCTCCGCCTCCTCGGCACCGCCGCAGAGTTCGGACAACAGCGCAGTGACGTTCGCCGCAACGATCTCCGGCAGCTCCAAGCTCACACGATGCTCGCGGTAGGCAGGGTCGTTGGCGACGATCTCGTCGACGACGCGTGTGACGAGAAGGTCGCGGCGCGCGGATATTTGCAGCAGAAACCACGGGGTATCGACCGCTTGCGTTGACGGCTGGGTGGGCGACTCCATTGTGACCATGCGCCGATTCTAGCCCGCGCTGATCTGCGAATTTGTGAGCCTGCACAGTGAAAGCGTTGAATCCTTGAGCACTCGCCTCTAGCGAAGGGCCTGGGGTGCGGGCCAGACTGTGCAGGAACACAGGTGGCGTCCGGCGGAGGAGCAGCTCAACGAGCGGGCAGGTCGTGGGTACGACGCTGTCAGAGGTGAGCGGTTGCTCCGCCGACGGCTATTCCAGCGAGCGCCCCGCGCGTGCTGGCCTGCGTGAACTGTAATTCAAAGGAGAAAGACGCATGTTCCCGAGCCACTACCCAGACGTCGAGATCCCGAATCTCACAATCTTCGACTACCTGTTTGGCAGCCTCGCGCCCGAGGATCTCGACCGCGTGGCGCTCATCAACCCGGCGACAGGCGTCGAGACGTCGTACGGGAAGCTCCGTGACGACATCGAGGCGTTCGCCGGTGCGCTCGCAGCACGCGGCGTTGGGCCCGGCTCGGTCGTTGGGCTCCTCAGCCCGAACATCCCCGAGTTCGCGACAGTGTTCCACGGGGCGCTGCGGGCGGGCGCGACCGTGACGACGCTCAACGCGCTGTACACGGCGGGTGAGATCGAGAAGCAGCTCGTCGACGCGAAGGCGACGTGGCTGTTCACGATCTCGCCGCTGCTCCCGCAGGCGACCGCCGGTGCCGAGGGCGCGGGGATCGGCACGGACAAGCTCGTCGTGATCGATGGCGCGGAGGGGCACACGAGCCTCGGCGAGCTGCTCGGCGCGGGCGAGGCGGCACCGACGCTCGAGATCGACCCGGCCGAGACGATCGCGGTGTTCCCGTACTCATCGGGCACGACGGGCGTGCCGAAGGGCGTGATGCTCACGCACCGCAACCTCGTCGCAAACGTGGCGCAGAGCCGGCACGTGATGGACCTCACGCGTGACGACCGCGTGCTCGCCGTGCTGCCGTTCTTCCACATCTATGGAATGACGGTGCTGCTGAACATCGCACTGCACACCCGCGCATCGCTCGTGACGATGCCGAGGTTTGACCTCGTCCAGTTCCTCGAGTACATCCAGACCTACGCGTGCACGTACGTGTTCGTCGCCCCGCCGATCATGGTCGCGCTCTCCAAGCACCCTGTCGTGGATCAGTACGACATCTCGAGCGTCCGCACGCTGCTCTCGGGGGCCGCGCCGCTCGACGGGGCGACCGCGGAACGCGCGGCGAAGCGACTCGGCACGCAGGTGCTGCAGGGCTTCGGCATGAGCGAGCTGTCGCCCGTGTCGCACATGATTCCGGCAGGCCGCGACGATATTCCGCGCTCCTCGATCGGGCTGTCGCTTCCGAATATCACGTGCAGGCTCGTTGACCTGGAGACCGGCGAGGAGATCACCGAGTACGACGAGCAGGGGCTCATCCGCCCGGGTGAGCTGTGGCTCAAGGGGCCGAACGTGATGGTCGGCTACCTCGGGCGACCGGACGCGACGGCCGAGACCTTCACCGAGGACGGCTACCTGCGCACGGGCGACATCGCGGTGCGCTCGGAGGAGGGCTGGTACTCGATCGTGGATCGCGCGAAGGAGCTCATCAAGTACAAGGGCTACCAGATCGCGCCGGCGGAGCTTGAGGCGCTGCTGCTCACCCATCCGGAGATCGCGGACGCCGCCGTGATCGGGGTGCTGATCGAGGACGGCGAGGAGGTTCCGAAGGCGTTCGCGGTGCGCGCCGCGGGCAGCGAGCTCTCCGCGGACGATCTCATGGCCTTCGTCGCGGAGCGCGTCGCGCCCTACAAGAAGGTGCGGCAGGTCGAGTTCACGGATGTGATCCCGAAGTCGAGCGCTGGCAAGATCCTCCGCAAGGATCTTCGCGCCCGCGAGCGGGAGCGGGCCGCAGCGGCCGGGCGCTAGCTGGAGCTCAGAGCCGGCTGGGCAGTCCCGGAGCGCTTAGCCGGCTCATCCCAATACGAGGGATACGTTGCGCTCATTCCGGCTGCCCTAACCACCCCGGAGAGCACGAGCACCACGGCTGCGAGCCCGGCGCACACGACGAGGCCCAGTTGGGCTTCGGTCGGGGTTGCCCCGATGGCGGCCATCGACGGAACGAAGAAGAGGCGGCCGCTCACTGTCCTGAGGGCAACGAGTGCCGTGAGAGCGGCGGTCGAGGTAAGCGTCGCTGCAAGTGCTGCGCGCAGGGGTGGACGCGCGGGGCCTTGGGCGGCGGGATCAGCCGCTTCATGATGCTCCTGGGATCCTCCAGAAACAACGTTCTCGTCTGGTCTGCTGGCGTAGAGAATGATCGTTCTCATCGCAGGTGCGGGCCGCGGCTGCGGTGCTCCTGAGCACCTAGGCTGCTCTCCGGGTCGGGTGTCACGTCCAGATCGCGTAGCGCGATGTGGATCGCCCAACCTGTGAGTTTCGGACCCGGCACGGAACCACCCGCCGCGCGACAGCGGTACTGTGTTTGGTGAGGATTTTTGGGTCGGGCCACTCTCTGCTGCTGACGAGCCGGTCCGCCCCTACGCAGGAGGACGAAAGCGCGCATGGAGACAGAGAAGAACCTGCGTCGAGCCAGGCGTATGTCTCCGCGTGTGAGGCGACAGGCTTTCGTCGGAAACACGCTCGAGCGCGCGAAACAGCAGAACGGCATGCTGCTCGTTGTCGATGGCGACGCGGGCATGGGTAAGACCGTACTGCTCCGGGAGCTCGTGAGCGCTGCGGTGGCGGACGACGACTGGCAGGCGACCTTCGCAAGAGCCGACGAGATTGAGCGCAACGAGCCATACAGCTTCATGGAGCGCTTCATCGCAAGCGGGCCGGTATCCGACTGGCATTTTGTGCCAGATTCGCACACCAACCCTGTCGAACTCGCCCGTGAGTGTGTGCAGCGCCTCCTCGCCGAGGGCGATGGGCACAGCGGCGGCCGTGTGCTCGTGATTGATGACGCTCATTGGGTCGATGCGGAGTCCGAGAGGGTGCTGCGCTACATGATCCCCCGCCTCATTCGCAGAGGCACGCTGCTCGTGTTCGGCGTGCGGAGCCCGAACCTTCCTGGCTCCTTCGGGGAGTTTCTTACGGGCCTCGCGATCGACAGCCCCCTCGACGTGTCGCACCACCTCGACCCGCTCACGGCACCCGAGATCTCCGCGCTCACGCTGGAACTCCACGGTGTTGGCATTTCCGACCGGTCCGCCAGACGCATCCTCGAAGCCACCGGCGGCACATTTCTTGGCGTCGACAGCGTGCTCTCATCGATCTCGGAACGCGAGATCGCGCGCCAGCACCTCACCTGGGATACGACGATTCACGTCACCATGGAGAGCGACAGCCCGCTGCTCCACCGGTTCGCGCAGCTGAGCCCCGGAGCGCAGGTCACCAGTGAGCTCGTCTGCCTCGCGGGGCACGAGCTGCCGCGGGCGAGCCTGCGCGAAGCTTCCGAGATGCTCGGATCGGAGTTGTCACTCGAGGAGGCCCTCACCGCCCAAGTGCTCGTCGAATCGGGGTACGGCGACACGATTATGCCCCGCCACGCGCTGCTCGCGGAGGCGATCGCGGACACCGTGCCGACCGAGCGGGCGAAACCGATGCACCTGGCGCTCGCCGCGGTGACGAGCGGGCACCGTTCGCTGCTCCACCTCATCCGCGGAGCGGACCACTGGGAAGCTGCGCTGCACGCAGCAGTCGACACCTATGTTGACGCCGCAGTCGATCAGGGCCGCCTCGCGAACGCTGCTGAAATCCTGCGCGAGGCCCTCGCGCTCGCCACCACCTCGGACGCACGCACCCGGCTCATCGAAGACCTGCTTCTCGTGCACATGCAGGCGAAGACGAGCTACTTCGCCCTCGATCTGCTCGCCGAGGTTGAGGGGCTCCCGCTGAGCATTTTGCACGAAGTGCTCGGGATCGTGCTCGCTGCGCACGAGGTCGGGCGAGAACTCCCCGCCGCCCGGGTACAGCAGCTCCTCGCAATGCAACCGGCGACGGCCGACGAGCGGGTCGTGCTCGCCTACTTCGCGTTCATGGTCGTGATCCTGACGATGCGCAGCTCAGAGCACGACGAGCTGCCGCAATTCATCGCACTCGCACAGATGCTTGTCGCGCGCATGCCCGACGACCCGGCCGAGCTCTCGAACCCCCGCATCGGCTGGATGCTCGACAAGACCGGCCAACTGCTGCTGCTCGATTGCTATCAGATGGTGCACAACCAGGCACACGCCGACTCCGCCGCGGTGCGGCAGGCACTGCCCGGTCTCATCGAGCGGGCCGAGGGGCTCGCGGACAGCGCCTCAAAGGTTGATGCGTTCGTCGCCATCGCTGGGGCCGAAGTCTCGATCGGTGCGCTCGACACCGCGCGTGATCGCGCGCAGCGGTCCGTTGACCTGCTCGAACACGTCAGTCTGCCCTGGGCCGCGGGTACGGCTCGCATCATTCTCCTGAACTGCATGATGCTGCAGGGCGACTACGACGCTGCCATCGAGTTCATGGATCTCACCGAGGAGCTCGCCTACATCACGATGGATGTCGAGGCGCGGCTGAGCATGTCCGCACTGCGCGTGTGGGTATCCGCGATCACCAACGAGAATGATGCGAGCGCGCACGTTGAGCAGGCGCGACGCCAGCGTGAGATGAACTGGGAGGGCTACGAGCCCGACCTCACACTCATTGCCGACTGCGAGGCCTCGCGGGCTCGCGGCGACGACGAGGGAGTGCTCGCGGCGAGTTCGGGGCAGTGGGCGGATCGGGTTCGCAACACCCGACACGGGTTCCTCACCTATCGCGCCGAGGCACTGATCCACACGAGCAAGCTCGACGAGGCGAAAGAACTCGTCGACCAGCTCGCCGAGTGGCGAGGCACGCGCTGGCTCGAATACTGGGGCACGCTCGACTGGCTGCAGGCCCGGCTCGCTGAGGCCCAGGGCGACACTCAGGTAGCGATGTGGCACTACGAGGCCGCGGTGCGGAACCGGGCGTTCCCGCTCGCGCTCGGCCTCGCACTCACGGACTACGGAAACCTCCTGCTGCAGGCGGGGCGGCGCACCCAGGCCGCCGAGCGGCTCGACGAGGCCGTGCGCGAATTTGAGCGGATCGGAGCCGACGGATACCTCCCTCGTGCACGCACACTGCTCCAGCAGACTGCCGAAGCACACGGTGGATCGGGCGCGGCCCTGCTCGGGAGCCTCACCGAACGCGAGCGGCAGATCGTCGCGCAGCTCGTGAAGGGGCGCTCGAACAATCAGATCGCCGAGTCGTTCGTCGTGTCGGTCGCGACGGTGCGTTCGCACGTTTCAAACGTGCTGCGCAAGCTCAGGCTCTCCTCCCGCGGCGAGGTCGTCAGGCTTATGCGGGAGGCGGCGGATCCGCAGGTCTAGCCGCGCTCAGCCGCGCTCGCTCAGCAGATCGTGCAGCTTCTCGAGGAGATCCGCCCGGCTTGACGCGCCGATCCGCGTGCGGATGCGTGCGATGTGGTGTTCGACAGTCTTCGGCGAGATGAATAGCTGCTCGCCGATCGCGCGGTAGCCCTGCCCCTCGAGCACGAGACTCGCGACCTCAACCTCGCGCGCAGTGAGCACCGAGGGCGACGTAGCGGGTCGTCCCTCGCTGCCACCCTGCTCCTTGATGATCTCGCGGGCGAGCTGCATCATCGAGAGCGCGCTCTCGCGCTCGGGGTGCTGCAGCGCGGCCTGCCCCGCGAGCCGCGATGCCTCCCAGGTGTGCCCGCTGCCAGCGAGGGCGCGGGCACTCGCTGCCACGGAGTCGAAATCGACCTCCCCCCTAAGCACGTCGAGCCAGGTGCCCCCAGCCACCGCAAGTGTCGCCGCGTAGCGGCTGGCTTCGCCCGCACGTACGAGCGCGTTCGCGTAGGGGATGAGCGCGGCGGGGTCCTCAGCCTGAAACGCTGCCTGTACGCCGTGCCAGTGCAGCGGCGTCGACCACACGACCGGCTCGCCCATCGTCGCGAGCAGTTCGGTCGCCGCCTGCAGCATGCGGGCGATGTGCGCGGAATCCCTGAGCCTTGCGGCGAGCACCAGCATTTCCCCGAACGGGAGCAGGTCGTACAGGGTGATCTGCAGCCCGAAACTGTGTCTGCGAATCTCTCGCCAGGCCTCCCGCATCGCTGGCAGATCGCTGCGCCGTCGCGCAAGCCCGCCGCGCAGGCACCAGTAGAGCAGGAGGTCACGGTCGCACAGCTCGCGGGGATCTTGGAGCTCGGCGATCCTGCGTTCTGCCGTATCGAGCCCGCCGCGCATCATGAGCCCCCAGGCGATGAGCAGCAGGTGCCTGCGGCGACCTGGCTCACCGCCGAGCTCAAGGCGCAGGGCGCGCTCGAGCACGATCTCGGCGGCGGCAGGCTCCCCGCGACCGAACGCGACGATGGCCGCGATCGCGGCCGGGGTCTCCGGCAGCAGCACCTCGTCGCCGAGGGACGCAAGCGTTGACACTGACCCGGCGAGGAGCTCGAGTGCGCGGTCCCCAAAGCCCTCAGTGCTCGCGATCAGGCCATCAGCGAAATCGGTGAGTCCCGCAGCCCTGTTCGTGAGGCCGTTCTGCGCCATCGCCTCACGCCACTGTCGGGCCGCGGGAAGGTCGCCGCGGCCGATGGCTGCGACTACGGCCCAGGCTGCGTCGACTCCGATCCGCTCCTCGCCGACGTGGCGATACAGCGCGAGCGCGCGCTCGAGGCGGTTGCTCTGAATATGGGCGGCGGCAGCGAGGAGAGCTGCGCTGGTTTGGGTCGCGGTATCCGAAGACGGAGAGTCGAGGAGCTTCTCAGTGAGTGCGAGCACCTCGTCTGGCCGGCTCCGAGCGGCCGCATCAGCTGCGCGGCGCAGCATGAGCGTGTCGTCGCTCTCGCCACGAGCACGCGCGACCATCCCGAGTGCTGCGGCGAGGCCGGCCTCGTCGGGGTGCGTGCTGGTCGCGCGGATGAGCAGGTCAATGAGCGCCTCCGCTGCGCACCCGGACTCAGCGAGGGCGATGAGCGTTGTCGGGCGAACGGCCACACCGGTCCTGAGCTCCGCAAGCACCTGCTCCTGCACCTCGCGCAGCTCCGTGCCCGCAGACTCTGCGACCAGGCGGGCCGCCGCCGAGGTGCGCAGCACGCCGTCGTACAGGTGCACCGAGCCCTCCTGCATGAGCGCGGTCAGGTCCTCGTGGATCGCCTGCTGCGGCCGTGAGATGCGGGTCGAGAGTTCGCCCGCGTCGTACGGGCAGCTCACCGCGATGTGCAGGAGCAGCGTGCGGAACTCGCGTTCGCGATCCACCGCGGTCGTGTCCGTGCCCCCCGCGCTCATCGCTGCACCAGCGCACTGGCCCTTGTCGGAATCCCCGAGCCAGGAGGCGCTTCCGCGCCGTGAGCGCTGTGCGGCGGTCGCAGTTTGTGCCACCAGCTCCGCAGCCCCGAGGGTCGCCGTCGAGGGCCGGGGCGCAGCGAGATTGCACCCCTTGCTGCGGTGAGGCGCAGATCATCTGGGACGTGGACCGCGAGCCCGAGGTCAGCTGAGAGCCGTTGGCTGATCACTGGCATGACGGCGAGCCCACCGGTGAGGAGCACCGCACCGATCTCCTCATCGGACTGCTCGATCGCGGTGCGCAGCATCCGCAGTATTGTCTCGAGCCACGGATCGGCGAGTTCGTCGAGTTCGCTGCGCACGAGCAGGAGCTTCCGCTCCGCCCCCGGCAATCTGGGCTGAACCGAGGCCATGGCGCTGCGAGAGAGCGTCTCGCGCAAGTTACGGCACTGCTCGAGCGCCTCGCGGGCGGCCCGAAGCGTCTCGGGACTCGTCACGTCGATCTCATCCCCGAGATCAGTGAGCCCCCGCACGAGGTGTTGCAGCACGGCGGCATCGAGGTGCTCACCACCCTCACTACTCACCAGCCGCGGGCTTGGCACGGCGCGCGGGCGTGTCGCGCAATCGCGCACGACGACCAGGCTCGTGAGCCGGCTGCGCAGGCTCACGACGGCCACGGTGTCGGGAAGGGGTTCGATGCTCGCCTGATAACCAGCGACCGCGGCCTCGGCATCGTTTACGAGGTCCGCGTAGACGCCGAGCCCAGCGAGGGCGTTCGCGAGCTCAGCCACGACCTGCGGTGGCCACCACCCAGGCACCGCGAGTGCGACCGGTTCGGTGACCCCGCGACCTCGAATTGCCTCTGCGACCATCGACGCGTACAGCCCGACTGATTCGATGACCTCGCTTGTGCCGTCGACCACGCGTACATACGGAACCCCGTCGGCGATGCGCTGCAGCAAATCCGCTGGGGCTCCGGCGGGATCGAAGTCGACGCGCTCCCCGGAGCTGAACTCGAGCCCAGTCGCGCCGGCTTCGATGCCGACGATTCCGGCACCGGTCGCTCCCGCACTGATGGTCATTGATTCCCCGCTGTCTTCTGTACCGTGATCACACCGCAACCACGGGAATTTCCTTCCCCACCCTACTCCGGAGTTCATAGGGGAGATCGCCGATACCCGACGCCAAATCCCCTAATCCATCCCCTAATCGCCCCCGGCCGAAGGGCACCTCTGGAAACGGCAACTAGGGCACGCATCAGGGGGATCCGCCCCGTCGCATGGGGGTGGGCCTGGAACTTACGGTGAATGTAACGCTCGTCGACCCTCGGTGAGCTGTGTCTCTAGGAGCTATTCATGGCTGTAACCTCGACGGAGCTTCTCCGTTTCATTCTGAGTCTGCTCGGCGATCCGACGAAGGCCGAAGACTTCATGGCGGATCCCTCCGCAGTGATGGCATCCGCTGGCCTCGGCGGCGTCTCTTGCGCAGACGTCGACGCCATCACCCCCGTTATCGCGAACGCAGCGGGCGGAGCGGTCGCCATTGCTGGTGGTGGCGCGACGCCAGCCGAAATGGTGCAGCACATCGTGAAGAACGTGGCTGTCTCGAACTTCGACAACAGTGGCGTCATTCAGAACATCTGGAGCGACGGCGATGTGCAGCAGGCCTTCGCGGGCAAGGGTGGCCTCGCACTCGGTGGCGACCTGGTGACTGACGACCCTATTATCACCGGTGACGGGAACATCGTCGCAACCGACACCGCGCAGGCTTCGGGCCGCGACACGATCCAGAACCAGGGCGACGGTAACCTCGCGCTCGGTGGCCCCCAGACCATCGCGCAGGACGACGGCGTCATCGCCGGCGGCGACGCGATCGCCCAGGGCGACAAGGTCGGCGGCAACAACAACAAGGCTGAGAACACCGGCAACGATAACTCTGTGCACGTCGGCGGGAATCAGAACAACGCCGAGAACAGCGGCAACACGACCACGCAGGATCAGTCCGTGAGCGTTGGTGGAAACCAGAACAACGCCGGGAACACCGGCAACACGACCACCCACGATCAGTCGATCACCGTCAGCGATGTGTCTGTCGATCTCTCGGACAACTCTGACAACTCTGATCACTCGGACAATTCGACGACCGTAGGTGGAAACCAGCACAACGCTGAGAACACCGGGAACGACAACTCGGACCACTCTGACAACTCGGACGACCACTCGACCTCTGTCGGGGGCAACCAGAACAGTGCCGAGAACACGGGGAATGACAACTCGGACCACTCTGACAACTCGGATCAGTCGGACAACTCGGATCACTCGGAGAACTCGGATCACTCGGACAACTCGGATCATTCTGACAACTCCGACGATCACTCGACCACTGTCGGGGGTAACCAGAACAATGCTGAGAACACGGGGAATGACAATTCCGACAACTCGGATAACTCCGATCATTCGGATAACTCTGACAACTCCGACAATTCGGACCACTCCGACAACTCTGATCACTCCGACAACTCTGATCACTCCGACAACTCGGAGAGCTCCGACAGCTCGACGATCGTGGGTGGGAACCAGAACAGTGCCGAGAACACCGGGAACGACAACTCGGTCGACTTCTCGGAAGACCACTCAGTGGGCGGCGACTACTGGGAAGACGGTTCAAACGTCGGTGGCATTGGTAACGAAGTGACTGACAACCGCCACTCGGGCAACACTGTTGACTCCGGCAACACCGTCACGCTCACCGAGACCAACGACCAGTCGATCAACGTTGGCTCCGTCGCGGTAGACCTGTCAAACAACTCAGACAACTCAACCGTTGATGATCATTCAGTGACTTCGGGTGACGTAACCGACGATCATTCCGTGACCTCCGGTGACGTCATTGACGATCATTCTGTGAACTCGGGTGATGTTATCGACGATCACTCATCGATCGTTGGCGATGCTACGAGTTACGACGATCATTCTGTGAACTCCGGTGATGTCATCGACGATCACTCTTCGGTCGTGGGCGATGTCTCGGTGCCGCAGGCACCGGCCGTCGAGGACACCGTGACCGAGGGGCCGGCAGAGGAGATTTCCGGCTACAGCTACACGTACGACGACCACTCGTACGGTTATGGCGACTCCTACGGTGCCGCTGACGTCGCCGCGGAGACGGGCGGCACCGATGGGGCGGCCGACATCACTGTGATGTAGCCCGCGCGGCCACTGAAGCGCAGTGCCGGATGTGCCCTCCCCGCACATCCGGTACTGCGCTTCCGGCACCGCGTATCTTCCCGCACAGCCCCGAGAAATGAGGACCGCATGGCATCTCCCCACCCCGAGCCCGTAGCCCGGCAGCTCGAGATGATCGCCCGGCAGATGATCGACGTCGCCCAGCGCGCGAGCCGGCCCGATCTCGCTGAGCGGCTCGAGCAGGCGAGACAGGATCTCGGCAATGTGGGAGTGCGTGTCGTTGTCGTCGGCCAATTCAAACAGGGCAAGAGCGCCCTCGTGAACGCCCTCGTCTCGGCCCCCGTCTGCCCGGTTGATGATGTCATCGCTACCTCCGTACCCACGGTGGTTCGCTGGGGGGAGCAGGCCACTGCCGCGCTCGTGACGGAGCTCTCCGGTGAACAGCAGGCGATCCGCACCGCCATCGACCCGGGGGAGCTCCGCGCGCACGTCACCGAGCTCGCGGGTGACTCCGGGATCTTCGGTACCCTGCACGCCGACGTCGCGTTGCCGCGGCGCCTGCTCGCCGGTGGCCTGACACTCATCGACACACCCGGCTTCGGAAGGGCGCAGGTCCGCGCCTCCTCGAACCTCGCTCTCCTCCCGCAGGCCGATGCTCTCGTGATGGTGAGCGATGCAACGCAGGAGCTCACCGACCCCGAGCTCGTCTTCCTTGGGCAGGCATCCGAGCTCTGCTCGCGCCTCACCTTCGTCGTCAGCAAGAGCGACCTGCAACACGACTGGCGCAACATTGTCGCGGCCGATACCGAACACCTCGCCGCCGTGGGCATCGACGTCCCACTCCTCGTCACCTCGTCCCTCATGCACGAACTCGCTGTGCAACAGCGCGACAACGAGCTCATTGAGGAGGCCGGGATCCACACGCTCGCGAAACACCTGCACCGCGTGCACGCCGATGTGCTCGCTGAACGGCACCGCGCCATCGCCTCCGAGATCCACACCGTCGGCGAACTGCTCGCGATGGTGTTCAGCACGGAACTTGAGGTGATCGGTAACCCCGAAAATGGCGAGGAGATCATTCAGGACCTCAGGCAGGCCGAGGAGACGGCTGAACGCCTCACCCTGCATTCGGCACGTTGGCAGCAGACCCTCGCCGACGGTACGAGCGAGCTCATCGACGACATTGAGTTCGATCTTCGCGACCGGCTTCGCCAGGTCGGTCGAGAGGCCGAGCAGCTCATTGACTCGAGCGATCCCGGTCGTTCATGGGAGGACACGGGCACGTGGCTCGCCGAATCCGTCACGCAGGCAGTTTCTGACAACTTCGTGTGGGCGCACACGCGCAGCATGCACCTCGCCGACGTCGTCTCCAAGCACTTCGTGCTCGACGGCCGCTCGTCCGTGCCGGATCTCTCGCTCCCGAGCACAGAGCGTGCGCTGCGGGCGATCGGAGACCTCGACTACGTCCGCTCTGGTTCGCTCTCCGCCGGTCAAAAACTCATGATCGGGCTCAAGGGCTCGTACGGCGGCGTGCTCATGTTTGGGCTCATGACCACCCTTGCGGGCATGGCCCTCGTGAACCCGATCTCTGTCGTGGCCGGCCTCATTATGGGAGGGTTCGCGTACAAGCAGGACGCAAAGCAGCGTCTCGAACAGCGCCGAGCCGAGGCGAAGGTCGCGGTGCGCAAACTCATCGATGAGGCGATTTTCCAGGTGAGCAAGGAATCGCGTGACCGCCTGAACACGGTCAAGCGGGTGCTGCGCGATCACTTCGTCTCCGTCGCCGAGCACTTCAAACAGTCACTCGCCGAGTCGATCCGCTCTGCGAAGCGCAGCGCGGCCCTGCCCCCGAGCGAGCGCAGCGTGCGCGCGGCGGCCGTCGCCTCCGAACTGCGAGCCCTGCGTGCGCTCGGCGACCGGGCGATGGAGGTCGGTGCACCCTCACCCACCCGAGCGGCCGCGTCCGCGGGCCCCGTGACCGCAGTCCCCGTCACCGCAGCTTCAACGCCAGCGGCCCCAGATCCTGCGCTAGCCGCACCAACCCCCGAATCAGTACGGAGTGCACGATGACACAGCAGCGAGCGACCGCGCAGGAGCTGCTTGCCGCAGCCAAGCAGCTCTACCACCTCCACGCCGATGCGTACGAGCAGATTGAGGTGCTCGAGCGCCGCCTCGACGAGCCCCTGCGGGTGGCCCTTGTAGGCTCGGTGAAGGCGGGCAAGTCGACGCTGCTGAACGGACTGCTCGGTGAGCGGATCGCGCCGACAGATTCTCGCGAGTGCACACGCATTGTCACCTGGTACCACCACGGTGCGACACCGCGCGTGCGCGCGCACCTCACGAACGGGGAGAGCGCGGCGCTGCCCGCGAAACGGCAGCGCGAACGCCTCGAGCTCGACCTCGCGGGGCTGAGCTCTGATGATGTCGACCGTATTGACGTGACCTGGCCGGTGCCGGGCATCGGGCACATTACGCTTATCGACACCCCGGGCATTGCATCGGCCTCCCACGACGTGTCTCGCGAGACCGACAGGTTTCTCCTGCCGGACGAGGGCGCGGCGGGTGCGGACGCGGTGATCTACCTGCTGCGCTCGCTGCACGAGTCTGATGTGCAGTACATGCGGGCGCTCACGGAACGTACCCGACACGGCAACGCGACGATCGGGTCGATTGCGGTGCTGTCGCGCGCGGACGAGCTCGCGTCGGGGAGACTCACGGCGATGGTGTCGATCAACGAGAGCGCACAACGACTGCGGAACTCGCCGGAGCTCGAAGGCGTGTGCGAGACTGTCGTGCCCGTCGCCGGCCTCCTCGGAATGGGTGCCATGATGCTGCGTCAGGCTGACTTCGCCGCCTTCGCTGCGCTCGCCGCCGTGCCCTCCACCGAGACCGAACGGCTCTTCATTAGCGCCGAGCGTTTCATCACCTCCCTCGACCAGGGTCTCCCTGCGGAGCGCGTGCGCATCGACCTCGTCGACCGCTTTGGGATGTACGGGATCCGTCTCGCCATCGCACTGCTGCGCGGCGGCATCAAGGACGCACCAGAGCTCTCGGCGGAACTGCTGCGCCGCAGCGGCCTCGAAGAGCTGCGGCGAGTGATCGATGTGCACTTCACGCAACGGACGGCGGAGCTCAAGGCGCACTCGGTCATGCTGGCGCTGCACCAGCTGCTGCGTCAGCGCGCTGTTGCCGGCTCAGAAGAGTTGCTCATCGATGTGGATCAGCGCATGGCCGCCTCCCACACCTCCACGGAGATGCAGCTCGTCGGGCGCATCGCGAGCGGTCGCCTGTCGCTGTCTGACGAACGTGCGGCGGAGCTGGAGCGGCTCCTCGGTGGCCGGGGGAGCGATCCTGCCGTGCGGCTTGGGCTCATAGACGATCGGGTGCACGGGAAGTCAGGCGCGTCAGGCAGATACGGTGTGCTCGGCGGTGGCCGCCCGAGCACCGAACAGCTGCTCGACGAGGCAACGAAGCACCTCCTGCGCTGGCGCGAACTGCTCGACAACCCACTGCTCGATCGCGAGACAGCGAGGGCCTGCGCCGTCGCAGAACAGAGCTGCGAGCGCCTCATCCTCGCCCTGATGGGCCACAGTCGCCTCGCGGCTGCCTGAGCCTTGCGGCGGGCTGCCTGAGCCTTGTTAGGGGGCAGCGATCGGGAGTGAGCGGCGCGCATCGGGCTGGTGCAGCCACCGCGAGGCTCTCGGGGTGAAGGATAGGGTTGCGGCGACTAGCATGCTGAGCGCCGCCCCTCCTGCGAGCGCGAGGTCGAGGGTGTCGGCTCCGCGTACGAGTATCCCGACGGCAAGCACAGCGACAGTGAGCGCGACGAAGACCAGGTACGTCACCCGCGCCCCCGGTCGGCGGTGTGTCACCAGCGTTCGCATGCTCAGCGCCTGCAGCAGCGCGAGCACCAGGGAGAGCCCAGCGAGCGCCCCGAACAGCACCAGCACGGCCTTGTCGATATCCTCGGCTGAATACTCCGCCGAGAGGTCCTCGGGGAGCGCTTCGATGGGTGCGCTGCCGAGCGTCTCGAACTGCAGCGCGCCTACCAGCACCGCTGCGGCGACGAGCAGAACGTCGACGCACGCAAGCACCATGGCAACGACGAGCCTGCGCGGGCGTGCGATGCGTTCCTCGACGGGCAGACCCCAGGCGAATCCTGGGCGCTCAGGTATCCCCTCTCGCTCGGTCTCCCATGAGACGCGGGAGTCTGAGGAACTATCGTGCGGACTCATCCGGTCGCCTTCTCGATCATGAACTGTAGCTCTTCGGGGCCCGGCATCGACTCCCGGCCGTCTGTGCTCTTCACGATCGGTACGCCGTCGACCCAGACAGTCGGTGTGGACGAAACGCCCGCGTTGACTGCCGCGTTGAGCGCCTGCGCGACCCAGCCGTCGAACGTGCGTTCGGTGATGCAGCTCGCAGCGTCCGCGGCTCCGGCGGTCTCTGCGAACGCGGTGAGCTCAGCGTCATTCGGGCCGGTAGCGCCCGGCGCCGGCTGATGCTCAAACAGGAGGTCGTGCATCGTCACGAAGGCCGGTACCCCCGCGAGGTCAGCCACGCACACCGCGGCGTTTGCGGCGCGCTGCGAGTACTCGTCACCTGAAGCGCTGGCGAGAAAGGCGAATGGGCGGTACTCGAGGCTGATCGTGCCGTCGGCAACCTGTGAAGAGAGCAGTGTGTCGGCTTGCTCGTGGAAGAAGCCGCACGATGCGCACAGGAAGTCCTCGTAGAGCACGACGGGAACGAGACTCGCCTCAGCCGCCGTGCTGTCGGCGTCCGTATTCTCTGCGGTGAGCACGAACCCGTAGCTGTCGGTCGCATGCTGCGGCACCGCGACGTTGTCGGCCGAGCGTTCGGACGAGAGGAGTTGGAACCAGACAAGTGCGGCACAGGCTGCGATGACGAGCCCTGCGACGAGTGCTTTCACGCCGAGGCCCTTCTTGCCGCTGCCGCGCTGGTGTTCTTGTCTGATGCGGGCGGCGAGGGCTTTGCGGCTCTCGCCGGCATCGGTGCGGCCGGGTGCTGTGCTGCTCGCGGCCCCCTCGGCCGGCTCTCGGTCGAGCCGGGAGCCGGCCGGGCGGTTGGCCCGGTGCTCCGAAGTGAGGTTCATACGTTTAGGGTACCAATCTGGGCCAGGACATGCGGCCGCGGCGGGGTGGATCAGCCCCGGTCACAGTTCGCTTCTGAAGCGGGTTATAGGACAAAACGTGTGGATGGAATCCCGATCTAACCGCACCACCATGCGGTAAACCAAGGCACACTATGCTCCG
>NZ_LOHP01000057.1 GCF_001482305.1 Leucobacter sp. G161 | reverse complement strand
TGGCGTGCGATTACGCCATGTTGGCGGCGTACTTCGCGGGATCGGAATCAAACGCTGGCCCGCATCCTGCGCAGCAGAAGTAATAGCGCTCGCCTGCGAAGTCGCGGTAGAGGCCGACGGCCTCGGCCTGCGCCTTACTCACCGGGCTGCCGACCATCACCGGGCAGGTCGTCATGTCGTCGGCGGTGCCGCCGCCCATGAGGTTCTCGCGGCCGTTTGCGGCTACCGCGGCAGGCGCTGCGGAGGTGCTGCAACAGCTCGATGCTGCCGGTGTGGTTTCGGTGGTTTCGGTCATGCGGATGAATCCCTTCGTAGTGGTGTGCGTAAAGCGGGGTGCGTGCGGCGGCTACGCCGCGACGCTCTTGAACGCGCGCAGGCGCAGGCTGTTGCCCACGACGAAGACGCTCGAGAGCGCCATCGCTGCCCCGGCGAGCATCGGGTTGAGCATGCCGAGCGCTGCGACCGGAATAGCCGCGACGTTGTAGGCGAATGCCCAGAACAGGTTCGTCTTGATTGTCGAGAGCGTCTTGCGGGAGAGGCGGATCGCGTCGACCGCGCTCCGCAGGTCGCCACGCACGAGCGTGATGTCCGAGGCCTCGATCGCGACGTCGGCGCCGGTTCCCATCGCGAGACCGAGGTCGGCCTGCGCGAGCGCGGGGGCGTCGTTCACGCCGTCGCCGACCATCGCGACGATCTTGCCCCCGTCCTGCAACCGCTTGACGACGTCGACCTTGTCCTGCGGGAGCACCTCGGCGATGACCTCGTCGATCCCGACCTCGGCGGCGATGTGGCGCGCGACCGCCTCATTGTCGCCGGTGAGCAGGATCGGCTGCAGCCCGAGCGCCTTGAGCTCCTTGATGGCCTGCATGCTCGATGGCTTCACCGTGTCTGCGACGATCATGATGCCGCGGGCTTGCCCGTCCCAGCCGACAGCGACGACGGTCTTGCCTTCGCCCTCGGCGCGCGCCTTGGTTGCGGCGAGCGCGGGGCTCAACGCCAGCGACCATTCGGCGAGCAGCGACTCGCGGCCGACGAGCACGGCGTGGCCGTCGACGACGCCCTGCACACCCTTGCCCTCGATGTTCGCAAATCCCTCGACCTGCGGCAGCGTTCCGACCTCCTGCGTGGCACCCTTTGCGATCGCCTGTGCGATCGGGTGTTCGGAGGCGTCCTCGAGTGCGCCGGCGAGGCGAAGCAGCTCGGCGCGGTCCGCACCGGGCTCGGTGACGACGTCAACGAGGGTCATCTTGCCGGTGGTGACGGTGCCGGTCTTGTCGAGCACGACGGTGTCGACCTTGCGGGTCGATTCGAGCACCTCGGGGCCCTTGATGAGCACGCCCATCTGGGCGCCACGGCCGGTGCCGACGAGCAGCGCGGTCGGGGTCGCGAGACCCAGGGCGCACGGGCACGCGATCACGAGCACGGCGACGGCCGCGGTGAAGGCCGCGGAGACGGGGAAGCCGGCTCCGAGCCAGCCGCCGAGCGTGACGGCCGCGACCATGATGACGATCGGCACGAAGATACCGGAGATTCGGTCAGCGAGGCGCTGGACCTCGGCCTTGCCGGTCTGCGCGTCTTCGACGAGCTTCGCCATCTGCGCGAGCTGCGTGTCAGAGCCGATGCGGCTGGCGCGCACGACGAGGCGTCCGCCGACGTTCGTGGTCGCGCCGGTGACGGTGTCGCCCGCTGCGACCTCGACGGGGACAGCCTCGCCCGTGAGCATGGAGGCGTCGACCGCGCTGGTGCCTGAGACGACGACGCCATCGGTCGCGATCTTCTCGCCGGGGCGCACGACGAACTCGTCGCCGACCTGCAGATCCTCAACGGGGATCTTGGTCTCGACTCCCCCGCGGAGCACCGCGACTTCCTTCGCGCCGAGCTCAAGCAGTGCGCGCAGCGCGGCACCGGCCTGCTTCTGCGAGCGCTTCTCGAAGTAGCGACCGGCGAGAATGAACATCGTCACTCCCGCGCCCACCTCGAGGTAGATGTTCGCGGCACCGTCAGACGGAGCGAGCGTGAACTCGAAGGGGTGCGTCATGCCGGGCACGCCTGCGGTTCCGAGGAACAGCGCGTAGAGCGACCAGAGGAACGCGGCGGAGGTGCCCATCGAGATGAGCGTGTCCATGGTTGCCGCACCGTGCTTGAGGTTCGTCCAGGCCGCCTTGTGGAACGGCCACGCCGCCCACACGATCACGGGTGCGGCAAGCGCGAGCGAGGCCCACTGCCAGTACGTGAACTGCAGCGCGGGGATCATCGCCATCGCGATGACGGGAACAGTCAGGATCACTGAACCGATGAGTCGGTGCCTGAGCGAGGTGAGTTCTGCGTCCTCTTCCTGGCCCTCGCCGCCCGAAGTGTCTGCCTTGGCGTTCTTCGGCGCGGGCATTGCCGCTGAGTAGCCCGTCTTCTCGACCTCGGCGATGAGCAGCGCGGGATCGTAGCCCTCGGGCACGGTGACCTTTGCCTTCTCGGTCGCGTAGTTGACTGTCGCGACGACGCCGTCGAGCTTGTTGAGTTTCTTCTCGATGCGGTTCGCGCACGAAGCGCAGGTCATGCCGCCAATTTCTAGTTCGACACCGGTGTGTGCACTCGGGAGCGCAGATGTACTCATCTCTTCTTCCTATTCTTCAGTTCAGCGACGCATGCCCGTTGGGGCTAGTGCGCAGCAGATTCCGGTGTCTGCTCAGCGGCCGTGGGCGCGTGTTCAGACTGCTCACCCGAGGCGATCCAGTCAGCGACAAAGCTCTCTGGCACGATGACGCTCGCGAGACCGAACGCGGCGCCAAAGGCCACCACGAGTCCGGCGCCGTACAGCGTCAGGCGGGCTGCGGTGCTCACGAGGCGCGCACCGCCTCATATCCGGCCTCGGCGACGGCTGCGATGACGGCTGCGTCGGTGACGTCACCGGTCGTGCTCACCTCGAGCTTGCCCGTTGCGGCGCTCACGGCGATGTCTGCGACACCGTCGATCTGGCTCACTTCTTCGCGAATCGACATTTCGCAGTGCGAGCAGGTCATCCCGGTTACCTGAAATTCGGTCGTAGCCATGATGTTTCTCCTCACCTTCCGGATACCCCCTCCGGGTATCACCAACAGTGCAACTGTATACCCCCTAAGGGTATCACGCAACCCCCGTTCCGGCCGCGTGGCAGATGCCACCGACCACCCTCGCCCCGGTCCGCGCCGACCCCAAAGTTACCGCTGGCTGTCCTGCGTGGAAACACCACTTGGCCAGTCCTTGAAGGTTCCTGGACCGCCGGGTTTTCATCTTGTATTGACTTCTTTCTCACGGAACACTCAGTCATCGGGCCCCGGTCTCGCGGCCTCACCCACTTCTTTGGAGACACACGTGAAGAAACATTCAATGGCGGTTGCCGCTGCTGCCCTGCTGCTCGGCGCGACCGGCGTCGGCGGCGCAGTCGCAAGCCCCGCGCAGGCTGACACTCCCGCTGCCGAGGGCGCGAAAACCCCGAAGACCCTCGTGGTCGGCATCGACGGCGCATCCTTTGACATCATGTCGCCCGAGTCCACCCCGACGGTCACCGCTATTCGCAACGGCGGCCTCACCGGCACGAGCAACCTGCCAGGCAACCCGATGGCGCCTACCGTCTCCGGCCCCGGCTGGTCGACAATCGCGACGGGCACCTGGCCGACAAAGCACAATGTCGTGAACAACAACTTCACGAACCCTCAGTACGACAAGTTCCCCGATTACCTCACTCGCGTCGAGCAGAACCTCCCGGATCGCAGCACGAATGTCGTCGGCACCTGGGGCCCCATCTCGACAACTATTTTCGGTGCAGCCGTTGATAGCCGCGCACAGTTCGCGAACGACACCCTCACCACCCAGGCCGCCGTCGAGACGCTCGCGGCCCCCGCGACCGATGACCTCTTCGTACACCTCGACGAGGTTGACGGCGCAGGACACGGCTCCGGCGCGACATCGCAGGCGTACCGTGAGGCGCTCCTCAAGGCTGATGGCCAGATCGCGCAGATGGTCGAGACCATCAAGTCCCGCGCCAGCTACCACTCCGAGGACTGGATGATTGTGATCACCTCTGATCACGGCCACAAGCCCACCGGTGGCCACGGCGACTCGACCAAGCTCGAGCGCAAGACGTTCGTCGCAGCACAGGGCAGCCACTTCGCGCCGGGAACCGAGCGCCACGACGTCAAGATCTCAGATATCGCCCCGTCGGTGCTCTCGCACATCGGGATCGCCAACGATCCGGCTTGGGAGCTCGACGGCTCCGTCATTCACGACATTCAGCCGGACGACTTCGATTCGCTCCGCCCGCTGCTTCAGCCTGCCGTGCAGGAACAGGGCCCGGAGAACCTGCTCGGGTGGACGAACACCGCCCCCGAAGGCTGGTCGATTGATAACTCGAAGATGCCCTCGGGCGGCGCACCGGAGTTCAGCGGCTGGACGTTCATGACCGACGATTTCTTCTCAAACGTCGAGCTCGGCCAGTACCGCGAGAACAATGTCCACTCGCGCAACGTGTTCGCCGTTGCCGATTCAGATGAGTGGGCAGACGTGAGCCCGAAGGGTGGCAACACCTTCGATTCAACGCTCAAGAGCCCGGCCTATGAGCTGAACGGCAGCGAGAAGCTCGACATCTCCTTTGTCTCGGATTACGCCGTTGACGATCCCCAGAAGGCCATTGTGTGGGTCGCGTTTGACGAAGCGTCGGGTATCGCACCGCACGAGCTGGTGACGTACCAGCCCGAGGGCAGCCGCCTAAACCCGGTGAACCGCGTTGAGCGCTTCACTCTCGACCTGCCGCGTGGTGAGAACGGCGAGCTGCCGCAGACTGCAAGCCTCCACTTCGAATACGCCGCCACCAACGCTGCATTCTGGGTGATCGACCAGGTTCGCGTCAGCCAGGCAGATGTACCGGCCGCCCCAGCAGAGTTTGCGCTCTCCGGCACCACCGTTGAGGCAGGAAAGCCGCTGACCGCCACGGGAACCGGTTTCGCCGCGCACGAGGAGCTCGCGTTCGAGCTCCGCTCTGCACCGCAGGCGCTTGGAACGACGAACGCTGACGAGGCCGGCGCGTTCTCCCACGAGCTCACCATCCCAGCGACCACGCCGGCCGGCGAGCACACGGTCGTCGCGGTCCGCGCGGATGGCACCGAGTTGAGCCAGCCGGTCTCAGTCACCGCGGCGCCGTCAACCGGCGGCGAGAACCCGGGCGAAGAAAAGCCTGGCGAGGAGAAGCCTGGCGAGGAGAAGCCGGACGCAGAGAAGGATCCCGCAGCGAAGGATCCCGCAGCGAGCGAGCAGCCAGACCTCGCGGCCACCGGTGGCAGCATTGCCGGAATTGCGATCGCGGCCACGGCAATCCTCGGCGCCGGCGCATACCTCGTCGTCCGCAGCCGCCGCCGCGTCACCGAGTAGGCACGGCATCGCGTAGGCACAGCGTCATGTAGCTGCACCGCGCGATCCTCTGCCGAGTGGGTTCGGGCGAATGCCACCTTCGGGTGTTGTTCCCCCGGGCCCACTTTCGTCTTGTGAGCCGTGCAACTAAGGTACAGACATGAGCCCAGCGGAGCACCCGACGCCTATCGCTCCCAGTACGGGGTTTCGGCTCCAAGCCGTCGTCGTCTCTGGGGCCATCGTGGCGGCAGCCATCATGGTCATCGCAGGTTTCGCCGGCCGAGTGTTCTACGGCCCGAAGGACGTTGCCGCACTGTGCACCGGGTTCGAGTCGAGTTGGAACGACCTCATGGTGGCCCGAACCGCTACCCCGAGCGCCGATGACATCCCGGAGGCAGTGGAGTCCGCAATCGCCCAGTGGCTGCAGCTGAGCGACCAGCCCGGCCCAAAAGACGTGAGGACACTCCTCCCGCAGGCGGCCGAGCATCTCACCGCACTTCGAGCCGCCCCAGACCCGCAACGCCGCACCGCGATGGCGACGTCACTCGGGAACGCCGCGACATACATCGAGCTCGCCTGTGGTCGGGCCGACGCGAGCATCACGCTGTCGCCGATGCGCTCCCTCGTGCGACCCACCGAGGGCTAGTAATTGCGCCCGCTGGCGAGCCTTCCCGCGTTCCTCCAGCGGCACACCAGTAGCATGGTCGCGGATGTCGTTCCGACCCAATGGCGGGTTCGGTTAGGAGAAACAGTGCAAATACAGACCCTCGAGCCCAAGCGCGTGCGCGAAGCAGCGGCAGTGCTGGCAGAAGCGTTCACTGACGAGCCCATCATCACGCAGATGCTGCCGCTCGGCACGCTGCATCGGCAGCGGAAGATCGCCGACTACTTCGTGTGGAGTATGCGGCTCACCGGCATCGACACGGTCGACACCGCGGTCGATCCGCGCTCCGGCAAGCTGCTCGGAGTCGCGCTCTGGGAGCCTCCGGGCCACGTGTCACGTTGGTTCGCTGGCCTGCCGGCAACGCCGGGCGTGCTACGCGGCGTTGGGCGCCGAGGCCTGCGCGTGCTCGATGCGTACGAGGCCGCTGGGGCGGGCAAACACCCCGGTGAGCCGCACTGGCACCTCGTCGATGTCGGCACATGCGGGGAGGCGCGAGGTCGCGGAGTCGGGACTCGACTCATCGAGCACCGCCTCGAAACGGTCGACGAGAGCGGCTGCATCGCTTCTCTTGAGGCCACGACCGAGCGGAGCGCGCAACTCTACCGCCGACTCGGATTCGAGCATCAGCACGCGCTGTCGGGCGTTGCCGATGGCGTGAGCGTCATGTGGCGGATGCCAAACACACGGGGAGGTAAACTCGCCGCGTGAGTGAAGCACGACGCACAGCAGGTCGCCCAAAGCGGGGCACCGAGGTACTCAACCGCACGCGCATTGGCGAGGCCACCGTCGCCGCCCTGCGCGCGCATGGCGCGAACGGTTTGACAGTCTCGCGGATCGCGGCCGAGCTCGATGTGCGTTCGCAGACGCTCTACCACCACATGAGCACGATTGGCGACGCGGTGAACGCGGCACGCGGGTCGCTCCTCTCGGCCGTTGACCCTGCCGTGTTCGAGCGCCTCCCGTGGGAGGAGGCGACGGTCGAGTTCGCAACCACCTACTACCGCGCGTTCAACCCCCTGGGGCAGGCGAATTCGGTGTTCTTTCTTCACAAGATCACCGACCCGCTCACGCTGCAGATCTACGAGGCGTTCCTGCACGGCGCGCAGGCCGCTGGGGTGTCGGGCGAACGGGCGATGCAGCTGCTGCTCGACATCGAACAGGTCATCTTCTCGCTCATCTTTGAGCATATGAGCTGGCATGCGCTGTTTGACCCGGCAGCCATCGAGCTGGCGGGGGCGCACACCCTGGGACGCCTGCTCCGCGACCGTGACGCCTCCGAGGGGCAGCCAGTCGAGCGTCTGCGCGACACCGTGCGCAGTTTGTCTGACGCTGCACGTCGCTGACCCAGACGCGTGGACCGTGTCATGAGTGTTGACAGGCCACGCGCACGCACTATATCTTCAACTCGTAGATACCCATTGCAGGGCACCCACCATTTCCAAGACGAGGGAGTCTTCCGTGCGCACCACCCCGGCCCCTGACACATCGGCCGACGTCATCATCATCGGCGGCGGGCTCGCTGGGCTCAGCGCCGCAGACGGACTGCGCGACAGCGACCTCCGGGTCACGCTGCTCGAATCAGCGGATCGTCTCGGCGGTCGCACCTACGGACAGCACTGGGATGCCGCAGACCGCGCCGTCGACATGGGTGGCACGTGGCTTCTCCCCTCGTTCGCGCAGACCTTCGCGCTGCTATCTGAGCTCGGCATCTCCACGGTCGAGTCCCCCGATGTTGTTCACTGGCTGACCCACTTCCGCACCGGGCCAGCGGTGCAGCGCGAGCTCACGACCACGCAGCTCGGCGAGCTCACAGCGGCGCTCGACAGCTTCGCGGCGATCACCGAAGCGGCAACGGAACCGCTCACCGCGGAGGCTGTATTCCAGGCAGCAGCCGCCACCGACCGGGCTCCGTCGCCACTCATCGAGGACTGGCAACGAGCTATGCAGCGCTACCTTGCCGGCGCCCCGCTCGACGCTGTCGACGCTGGTCACCTACTCCTCGACGTTGCGGACATTGCCGACCCCGAGCACTACCACACGCAGGTTTCTGGAACCACGCAGGCGCTCGTTGACGCGCTCAGCGCTCGCGTGACCGCGACCGTCGCGCTCGGCACGCGCGTCACGGCGGTTCGCCATGACCGCGGCGAATTTCGTGTGGAGACCGCTGACGGTGGCGTGTACTCGGCAGCACGGGTCATCGTCGCAGCTCCCCTCAACTGCCTCGCAGACATCGAATTCGACGACAAGCTCCTCGGCAGCTTCGCCCCACTCCTCGCGGACGGGCACGCCGGGGCATCACACAAGGACTGGCTCGTCATCGACGGCATCCCCGCACACTTCCGAGTGTTCGCCTCTCACGGCCCCTACGGCTACTTCCGTTCTGAGGCGATCCTCGCAGACGGCGGCACGCTCTGCGTCGGCCTCACTCCGTCGGCAGAGCTTCCGCTCCTGACGGAGGCACTCGAACAGACGATCCGCGAGCACTATTTCCCTGGGGCCACAATCCGCGCCCGCCTCAGCCACGACTGGAACGCGGATCCGCACGCCCGCGGCACCTGGTTCGTGCCTCGGCCGGGACAGTACGCGGCGCTTCCCGAGCTCACAACCGGGCACCCGCAGCTGTGGATCGTCGGTGGCGACGTCGACGCGGCCTTCCCCGGCATGATCGAGGGCGCAGTGCTCAGCGGGCAACGCGCCGCAGCAGCAATCCACCAGCCACCCGCAGCAGAGAGGGCCACCCGATGACCAACACCCCCGAGCCTGGCTTCGCACTCACCGGCGCACGCCTCATCACCAACACCGAACTCCACGAGGGTGCGACCGCGCTGCTCGTCGAACGCGGCCGCGTCACCGCGCTCGGCAGCGACATCGAAATCTCTGCGCTCGCCGCCGCCGCGGGCCTGCCCGTGCGCAACGCAGCGGGTCGAACGATCACCCCCGGCCTGTTCGACTCGCATACCCACCCGCACTGGGCCGTCGAAGTCACCCGCGGGGTAGATCTGGGTGGCCTCGGCAGCATCGACGAGCTCCAGCAGGCGGTCGCCGACTACGCCGCAACGCTCCCAGCGGACGCATGGGTACTCGCTTGGAATCTCGAATTCGAGCCGTTCGAAGAGACCGGCGTGCTCGGCAGCCTCTTTGACGAGGCCGCGGGCGGCAGACCCTTCGCCGCCATGTTTTACGACCTCCACTCCGGGCTCGCCAACGCCGCAGCGCTCGCCGCCGCGGGCGTTACCGCTCCTCCCGTCTTCGATGACCTCTCGGAGGTTGTCACCGACGCTGCCGGCGAGATGACCGGGGAACTCCGCGAGCCGTCCGCGTATCAACTCGTGTTCGACCGCGTACCGGCACGCTCTCACGACGACGAGCGCGATGCGCTCCGTGACATGTTCCGCACGCTCGCAGCAGTCGGGCTCACCGGCGGGGCGATCATGGACGGCAAACAGCACACCGTTGACCTCATCGAGGAGCTCGAAGCGCGCGGGGAGCTCGACCACCGGCTCGTCGTCCATCACTGGCATGCGGTGAGCGACGACGACACGGCAGTCGCCCGCGTCATCGCGCAGAAGGACCGCGCGGGCGCCCTCTGGCAGACCGGAGCCATCAAGCTCTTCAGTGACGGCGTCATCGACACGGGCACCGCCTGGCTCCACCAGCCCGATTCGTGCGGCGACGGACGGAGCGCCTTCTGGCCGGACTGGAACCGCTACCGCGAGGTGGTGCGCGCCTACCACGACGCCGGAATGCTCATTGCGACGCACGCCGTCGGCGACTTCGCGGTGAATCAGGTGCTCGCGGCATACGCTGAGCTCCCCGGGCGCGACGCGCTTCCCGCGCACTCAATCGAACACCTCGAGGTCCTCTCGGATGCCGATCTCGAGGCGCTCCGGGGCTCCGGCGTGACCGCGTCGATGCAACCGCTGCACATGCAGTGGCGGGCCGGAGACGAGAGCGATAACTGGGCCCAGCGGCTCGGGGACCGCGCCGCGACGGGGTACCGTGTGCGCGACGTGCTCGCCAGCGGCACCAGGGTGACCCTCGGCTCCGACTGGCCGGTCGCCCACTACGATCCGCGCATCGGCATGGCGTGGGCCCGTGGCCGCAGCACTCCCGGCGTTGTCGGCGCCCCGGTGTTTGAGCCTGAACAGCAGCTCACCGGCGAGGAAGCACTCTTGGCGTACACGCGGTGGCCGGCAGAGGCACGCGGCTATACCGATCGCGGCTTCATCGCCCCGGGCGCCCTGGCAGATCTCACCATCTGGGACGCTGATCCGGTGGCGGCGAGCCCGGACGAGCTCGCCACCCTCGGGGTCGCCGCCACCGTCGTCGACGGCCGATTCGTACACGACCGACTGTAGACGTCACACCGGCGCTGGAGCTACCTCACGCGTCGTCGCCCGAGCAGCAACGCTACTCCCAGGAGAAGCACGGCACCGCCCGCGAGGGCGAGCCCCTGCGCGTCGCGCGCACCGCTCGTCGCGAGTGGCGTGGCGGTGTCGCCGCTGTCGGGTTTCGTCGGGGCAATCGGCTCATCTGGGCCGCCCTCCGGTTCTGGCTCAGGCTCAGGCTCAGGCTCAGGCTCCGGCTCAGGCTCCGGCTCAGGCTCCGGCTCCGGCTCCGGCGCATTGACCAGGTCCCCGATGTCGACCCGCAGCTGCTCGGCCGAAATCGTCACCGGAATAGGCTCCTCAGAGCGGACGAATCCGTCGGGCGCCCGCACCTCGGTCAGCACGTAGTCTCCCCAGCTCAGACCGGTCACGCTCACGCGCCCCTGCGCTGGGTCACTGTCGTTCGCACCGTTGTCAATAACCGTCACCGGCAGCCCACCATCGGGCGTGATCGTCCATTCGGACCCTGCGAGCAGCGCACCGTCCGGCCCCACCTTTGACCACCCGATCTCGCCGAGCTGTCGGGTGTTGACGATGTCACCGAGCGCGATCTCCAACGCCCCTGGCCCAACCTCGAACGTAAAGGTTTCACTAGTTTTCTCGTGGCCAGCCGGAGCTTGCGTCTCGGTGAGCACATAGTCTCCCCACGCCAGCCCGGAAACGCTGACCGCTCCGAGCATTGGATCGTCGTCGTTGTCGCCGTTGTCGCCCACGTTGATGATCACGCCCCCGGGGCCAGTGAGCTGCCAGGCAGAACCAGCCAGCAGCGCCTGCGATCCGTCGACCTTGCGCCAGCGCACTGCGCCGTTCCGTTCGTCCCCGCTCCCGCTGCCGCCTGCGCCCTGCTGTATGTACGTGGCGTCAATGAAATCCTGCCCGTTCGCGACCACGGAGTTCTTGAACGTGTCCCCCACCGCGGCACCGACGGGTACCGGCGTGAGGTAAGCCACCCGGTAAAACCGGTCCTTCTCAGGCTCAATGAAGGTCAGAGTGAAGGTGTTGTCAGCAAAACTCACGGTGTACTGTCCAGCCTTGAGCGGCGACCAATCATCGCTGACATACTCTGCTTCACTCGCCGACTGCACGAGGAATGAGGCCTCGTCGAGTTCGAGGCGCGGATCGTATGTGTCAATGAGCACCACCTCGTTGCCCTGGGGCGTGAGGAGATCCTTGCCGAGTAGGTTCAGCTGCCACACGATGACGCCGGTTGTATCTTGCCAGGAGTATTTGGCGCTGCTGCTGGGCGGCACCGGCACGTTCGGGCCGACACCGCCAGTCACGGTGGTGATCTTATGCGAAGTCCCGGTTGTCCATGTCCAGATCTCTTCGGTGCTTTCGGTGGTGGCGATCGCGCTGAAGTTCAGAGAACCAGTCACGTTCTCGTGCCACTTGACGTAGTCGGTGAAGGTGCACACGATCGCGCGTTCCCCGACCTCGCACGTGGCGATGAGCACATCATCGTCATCGTTGAGTGGGAATGAGGCGGGCAGGCCCGTAATCACTTCGGGAAACCCGAGGCGAAACGTGTCGCCTGTTTCTGCACCAGCTGGGGCCTCCCATTTGGCTTGGAGCTCGACGCCGCCCCACAGACTGATTGGGGCACCCGGGCTCTCCGGGTTCACCACCACCTCTGTAATCGCACTGACCTCAGCGGCCTGCGTTGCCGTCGGAATTGCGGCCACGATCAGGGCGGCGATTGTCGCACCCGCCGATATGAGCCTCCCGCTGCCTCTCCGTGTGCGTCTTCTCGATTGCGCAGCTCTGTTCACAAGTCTCATCTTTCGTGGTCCACCGAACGTTTACCGAGACATACGATAACCACAAACTGAGGCACAATAATGACACACCGGTGGTATTTGTAAGGGCTTCGACAACACGAAATCTTCGGCCGTTCAGTCTTCTAGAGAGATCCTCAGGACGCTGCTGCGCCATACAGCGCAACGCGCCCTACCGCGCGTGCAGGAACGTGAGGATCGCGCGCACCCGCCGGTTCTCGTCCGCGGGCTGCAGCCCGAGACCCGCGAAGATGTTCCCGATGTGCTTACGCACGGCGGCATCACTGATGAAGAGCTTCGTGGCAATCTCGCGGTTAGCGGCCCCCTCGGCCATGAGCGCAAGCACCTCGCGCTCCCGCGCGGTCAGCGATTCAAGCGGCCCGGGCCGTTCCTGCCGGAGGAGGTGCCTCGTTACCTCGGCATCGATGACCGTGCCGCCGTCGGCAACGGTCTCGAGGGCCTGCCGGAAATCTGCGACGCGATTCACTCGTTCTTTGAGCAGATAGCCGACTGCTCCCTCGGGCAGCGTGAGGAGATCCCGAGCGTAGCGGTCGGCGACGTACTGCGAGAGCGCGAGGATCGGTTGCCCTGGAGACATCGCCCGAATGTCCAGCGCCGCGCGCAGCCCGTCATCGGTGCGGGTCGGCGGCATTCGAACATCCGTGATGACCAGGTCTGGGGCTGTCTCCAGTGAGCGATACCGCGCGATGAGGTCAGGGGCATCGTGGGCGGTCGCGACGATCTCGTGGCCGAGCCGTTCGAGCAGCGCTCCCAGTGCCTCCCGGAGCAGGGCGGCGTCGTCAGCGAGCAGGATCCGCATCTCCCACCTCCCCATGTGCACTCACCGTGGGCAACGGGAACTCAAGGGTGAGCACCGTTGGTCCGCCGACGGGGCTGTGCACCGCCAACTGTCCGCCCAGCGCTTCGGCCCGCTCACTCAGGCCTCGCAGCCCGGTACCGCCCGCAAGATCCACGCCGCCGTGCCCGTTGTCGCGCGCAACAACCGTCGCGCGGTGTGCATCGGCGGCAAGCGAGACGACCACGCGCGGGGCCGCCGTGTGTTTGGTCGCGTTCGTGACTGCCTCTGCAACGAAGTAGTAGGCGGCCGTCTCGGCCGCTGGCGGGAGTCGCGGAAAGCCATGATCCTCGACGCGGACCGGCAGCACGCTGCGGCCGGCCAGCTCTTCGAGCGCCGCCGCGAGTCCACGGTCAGACAGCACGGCGGGGTGGATCCCCCGGACGGTGTCGCGCAGTGCGACAAGCGCCCGCTCGGTCTGCGTCTGTGCCGCCCCGAGCGCCGCGCGGGCTGCGGGAATCTCACCACTCGCGAGTTCGAGTTCGAGTAGCCCCAGGCGCGCGGCTATCGCCACGAGCTCTTGCTGCACGCCGTCGTGCAGGTCGCGCTCGATCCGCCGACGTTCCCGATCGTGCGCGTCGACGATCGTCGCACGCGACCGTGTGAGGGAGGCGACGCGCTCGTCGATCTCCGCCGCTCGCGGGGCTGTGAGCCATCGGATACACCCGCCGTGAAGCGCAGCGATGAGGCCGTTGAGGTAGGCGAATAGGGCAAGGGCGAGCAGCGCGAGCAACGCCATCCGCCACCACTGCCCGCCGTCGGGCGCGAGCGTCACATCGCCGAAGAGGGTGAGCGCCGTGCCCGAGCGGGCGACCACGATCGGTGCCGCGATGAGCACCGCCAGTGTCAGCACCTCGAAGAAGAGCACGGTAAGTGACACGACCCCAAAGACGAGTCCAGTCAGCAAGGAGAGCACCTCGCGCCAGGTCGCTGGCTCGGTCAACCGGATGTTCAGCCAGTGGCGCCGCTCCTCCCGGGGCACCTGCACGTGACCGCTCGCCTGCCTCGGGAGCCCGAGCAGCTGGAGCCTGCGACGATCCAGCGCCGCGAGCAGGATCGCCCAAATCGGGAGCAGCAGGAGCGTCACCACGATGAGTGCGAGCAGCACCGCCCAGATGATGGCGCTGGTGAACACAAACACGAGCGCAACCCACGGCCAGCGCGAGAGCAGGAAGCGCCACGGCGGCAGCATGAGTGCGTGCCATACCGTCCGCGTAGTCATATCTCCAGCGTACGCGGCGGGACGCCGGGTACGCGTTGCCTACGCACAAAGGTAGCGCCAGGGATACCCCTTGCCTCGCCCCTCGGCGACTGCGCATTCACCGGCGAGGAGCTGTACTGGCTGAGTGAACTCCTCAACGCACGTCCCATACCCGTTGCCGTCAGCACTCTTCAGTGAGGGGCGGCCAATCCCCCAGCAGCCCACCTCCGCGCCGGACGCGCCGCTCCAGCATGCCTCCCCGCTGCTCCAGGGCGTTGCGGTGTCGAAGAGTTTCGCGGTGAATCGGGGCACGGCAATCCCCGTACTCCGCGGCATCGACGTGCGGGTCGCTCCCGGTGAGATGGTGAGCATCGTCGGCCCATCGGGATCGGGCAAATCAACGCTGCTGTACTGCCTCGCGGGCCTCGAGACTCCGGACAGTGGCGAGGTCTATTTCGACGGGATCCGCACCGACGCTCTGTCAGCAGCCAAGCTGGCCCGGCTGCGGCGCGACCGGATCGGTTTCGTCTTTCAAAACTACAACCTCATCCCGTCGCTCAGCGTCGGCGAGAACGTGGCGCTGCCGGCACGGCTTGCCAGACGTCGGGCCCCCGATGTCACCGCTGCGCTGTCACAGGTCGGCCTGCTGGGGCACGCGCGGAAGCGCCCGGGCGCGCTGTCCGGCGGCGAGCAGCAGCGGGTCGCAATCGCCAGGGTGCTCGCGGCGGCCCCGCAGCTCGTCTTCGCCGACGAGCCAACGGGAGCGCTCGACACGGTCACGGGTGGACAGGTCTTGGACGTGCTGCGCGGCTACGCTGCCGGAAACACCAGCGTCGTATTGGTCACTCACGATCTCGCGGCGGCTGCACGGGCCGACCGGACAATCGTGCTCCGTGACGGCGCAGTCGTCATGGAATTGCGGGGCGCGGGCGCGGGCGAACTTCTCGCGGTGCTCGAGAACGGCGCGCGCGCATGATTCGGCTCGCGGCCGCGGAGCTTCGGGCCGGCTGGACGACCTGGGTGGGTGTAGTGATGGTCGCCACCGTTGCCGCGCTCGCGTGCGGTGTTGCGATCAGCCTGCTGGAAACCGGCCTACACGCCGGCCCCGAATACCTCGAGGGGTTCTCGGGCGGGACCGCCGCGATCCTCATGTTCAGCGCACCGGCCGCAATCGCGGTGACCGCGGCGGTTGCCCGGCTCGCAGTCGATCTTGGCAGGCCAACCTACGCCCGCTGGCAGCTCGCGGGCGTCGCACCGGGGCAGACCGCGCTCGTCGTTGGAACGCAGCTCGCTGCCGCGGGCCTCGCTGGTGGTGTACTCGGCTTCGGTGCGGCAGCCGCGCTGGCGGGCCCCGTTGTACGGGCCGCGTTCGAAGACGGAACGGGCGGATACGAGAGCATCCCCGTCGTCACCGGCCCGCTCACCGCCGCCATCACGATCCCGGCCGCAATGGGGCTGGTCATGCTCGGCGGGCTCAGGGCGGCTCGGGCCGCGGGCCGAACACCGCCCCTCGCGGCGCTGCGCGAGCCAGAAACCCACGCGAAGCGGATGCGATGGTGGCGGTGGATCGCGCTCGCAGCGGCCCTCGCAGGGACCTGGTGGTACTGCACGGTCCTGTTCCAGGCACGCGACACCACGAACCTGCTCAGCTGGGTTCCCCTCTTCCCGGTTGTCCTCACTGTGCTCGTAGTGACCGCAGGGCCGCTGCTGTTCCCGCTCGTGCTCCGCGGCTGGACGAGCCTCATCCCGGCGCGGGCCTCGGCGTCGTGGCACCTCGCGCGCCACCAGGCGAGATACCACCTCAGCCGCTCGACCGCGTCCATCACTCCGCTGTTCACCGGCACCGCGATCCTCGGGGGCCTCTTCACGATGTCGGCAACGCTCGACGCGTCGATGCGAGCGGGCGGGGAACGCGGCGTGACCCTGGGTATTGCTCAGGTCATGATCATGATCGGCGGGCCCGTGCTGCTCGCAGCGGTGGGGGCCGCGGTGGTCATCTTCATGAGCAACCGCACCCAGGGCGCTGAGCAGGCGTTGCTGCTGGCGACCGGCGCCTCATCGGGGACCGTGCTCGCGACCGCCGTCTGGCAGGCGGTCATCCACGTGGTCACCGCGACGCTACTCGCCGCTGCGGTGCTCGTGGCTACGGCGCTCGTGAGCGCCGCGGCCGTTGGCCGCTTCGTACCAGCGATCCCCATCGTGAACGCGGGATATGCGCTGGCGCTTGCGGGTGTGGGCCTTGCACTCACACTCGCCGCAACCGCACTCCCCGTCGCCGCACGCACGCGGGAGCCACTCGCGGCTCGGCTCGCCGCGGCATGAGCCGAAGTGCCTGTGCCATTGCTAGCCTGAATCTATGACCGACACTTCACTGGTGAACCGCTACCGAAGCCTCGCCGCACGCGTCTATCAGGCGGACAAGCCCATCGGGCGATCCTTCGGCGACGTCGAGCTCTACTCCGAACTGCTCCGCGGTACGGCGGGGCCGATCCTCGAGCCGGCGGCGGGGAACGGCCGCGTGCTCATCCCGCTCCTCGCGGCCGGACGGGAGATGGTCGGCACCGACCCCTCGGAAGACATGCTGGATCGCTGCCGCGCCGAGTGCGAATCCCGCGGACTCGCGGCTGCGCTCTCGGTCGGCCGCTTCGATACCGTCGATGCCGAGTCCGAGTATGCCGCGGTCGTGATCCCTGCCGGGTCGATCCAGCTCGTGCTGGACCCCGCCGCGACCCGCGAGATCGTGGCCGGTTTCTTCCGCGCCCTGCGCCCCGGCGGGCGCCTCATCCTCGATCTTGACTCGCTGCACGCGCTCGCGGAAACTGCCCCGTGGGCGAAGTCGTGGCAGGACGGAGACGATCTCCTCACGCTCACCGCCGTGTCCGAGTCTGTCGATGTCGTCGCACAGACCACGGTCGCGCAACTCCGCTACGAGCGCTGGCGCGACGGGGTGCTCGACACCACCGAGCTCGAGCAGTTCGCGCTGCGACTGTGGGGCGTCAACGAGATGTGGCTGCTGCTCGAAGCCGCGGGCTTCGCGGAGGTGCGGATCCACGCTGGTTACGTTCGTGACGCCGCCATCGACGCGGACACCCGCGTCGTGACGCTCGAGGCAGTCAAGCGCGAAGCACCGCTCGATCACTGACGGGATTCCACAACCGCGAGGCGGCTCCCCGCTGCATGAGCGGCGCCGGGATGGGCGCCGCCGGATACCCGGTTAGCCTTCCTCGAGCGCCTTCCCGCGGTACTCGACGAGCCCCCAAGCAGCCACGGCAGCAATGATGAAGAACACCGCGAACACGGTGAAGGTGAGTCCAGCGCCACCGGCGACAAGCATCACCGGAACGAGCAGCGGCGCGATGATCGAGGCGACCCGCCCGAACCCTGCCGCCCAGCCGGCTCCGGTGCCGCGGAGCGACGTCGGATAGATCTCTGGCGTCACCGCGTAGAGCGCGCCCCAAGCGCCGAGATTGAAGAACGACAGCGCCATTCCGGCACCGATGATCGCACCCTCGACCTCGGCCGTGCCAAATGCGACAGCGGACGCTGCGGAGCCGACGAGGAACACGGACAGCGTGAGCCGCCTCCCCCACTTCTCGATGAGCCACGCTGCGACCGCGTAGCCGGGGAGCTGCGCGAGCGTAATGAGCAGTGTGAACCCGAAGGAGCGCACGAGCCCAAAGCCCGCGTCGACGAGGATGCTCGGGATCCAGATAAACGCCCCGTAGTATGCGAAGTTCACGCAGAACCACACCGCCCAGATCGCGGCTGTGCGGGTGCGGTACTCGGGCGCCCAAATTGCCGCCAGGCGGTTCTTCACCGGCGCCGCAACAGCAGTATCGGGTGCACCGGTACCCGATCCGTGCTCGGCGGGTGGGACGTTCGCGGCGGCGGGAGTGCCGCCGGTGAGGCCGGCCGATTCCTCGAACTCTGCAACGATCTGCTCTGCCTCGGCGGTGCGCCCCCGGGACGCCAGCCACCGCGGTGACTCCGGCAGCCCGAGGCGAACCACGAGCGCGTAGATCGCGGGCACCGCGCCAATCACAAACGCCCAGCGCCAGCCGTTCTCAGACGCGGGAACGACGAAGTACCCGATGATCGCTGAGGCTGTCCAGCCCACCGCCCAGAAGGCTTCGAGGATCACGATGATGCGGCCCCGGATACGGGCCGGCGCAAACTCCGAGACGTACGTTGAGGCGACGGGCAGCTCTGCGCCAAGACCCAGGCCAACGATAAACCGGAAGATGAGCAGCAGGCCCAGGCCGCCCACCAGCGCGCTCGCGCCCGTTGCGAGGCCGTAGACGAGGAGCGTGATTGCGAATACCTGGCGGCGGCCGATCCGATCCGCGAGGAGACCGCCCAGGCTCGCGCCGATCGCCATCCCGAGGAACCCAACCGAGGCGATGAGCCCGCCCTCGCCCTTCGTCAGCCCCCAGTGCTGCGTGAGCGCCGCGATGATGAACGAAATCAGCCCAACATCCATCGCATCCAGCGCCCAGCCGAGGCCGGAACCTGAAAGCACACGCAGGTGCTTCCGGGTAAACGGAAGCGCGTCAAGGCGCTGAGAAACGGTACGGCTAGTTGCACTCACAGGGTTCATCCTATGAGGCCGCTGGGTTATGCCGCGAACTTCTTCGCGAGCAGGCGCGGTGTCACCTGGTACAGCACGACAAGGGCGAGACCACCGACCAGCAGAAGCAACCACCAGATTGGGGCGACAAAGAACGATGCGAGCCCCAGCAGCGAAGCGGCGAGCGTGAACCCCGCGTTGATCGCCGACGCCGCGACGTGCGGCATCCCGAGCTGCTGCAGCCGCTGGTACGCGTGCTCCTTATGGGGCTCGTCCCACTTGTGGCCCTTCCGCATCCGCTTCACGAGCGTCGTGCCGACGTCGCCGAAGTAGATCACCATCGGGCCGATCGTTGCGAGGATCGGGACACCGGCGACGAAGGCCGCGAAACTGGTGATCGCGACCGCACCGCCGAGCAGATAGCTACCAACATCTCCGAGAAATGCCCCCGGTTGTGACACGTTCCACGGTAGAAAGCCGGCGAAGCCCGCAGCAAGGATCACTCCCATGACCAGCAGCCAGCCGTGGCCGCTCAGGGCTCCCGCCGCCGCGAAGGCGAGCCCGGCAATGAGTCCGTGGAGCCCACTGATGCCGTTGAGACCATCCATAAAGTTCGCCACGTTGATGTAGCTCGAAATGAAGAGGACGCCGTAGACGCCGAGCACCAGGACGAACCACAGCGGCAGGGTTCCGACGTCGAGCCCCGCGTTCTCCGGCAGCGGCAGCGTGCGCGCGAGCCAGAGCAAGACAACCGTCGTCGAGACAGCGATGAGAAGGAGGATCGCCGAGCGCACGGGCACGCTGATCCCTCGGAGATCCTCACTGAAGCCGAGCAGCCGGGCGCAGAGCGAGCCGAGTGTCACAATGAGCATGAACTTCCAGGCCGGGGCCTCAGGATCCGCGACTGCGGACGTAGCGGTTGCCACTCCCCCCACAGCCGTCATCGCTACGAGGACAGCGAGCCCGAGCCCGCGAAGGATCGGACGCTCGTGCGAGGAGCGCTCGTTCGGCACGTCCATCACCCCGAGTTTGACGAGGAGCGGGCGCACCACGACAGGCAGTATGAGACTCAAAACCAGGGTTGCGACGCCCGCGATCGCTGCGAACACGGTGATGCTCAATGAATCCGCCCCTCGGCTTCACGGGTGAGGTCGAGCCTGGCCACCCACCCATCGTGGTCAAGAATGTCCGGACTGATCACGCCGATATGGGCATGCGAGATCTTCGGGTGGAAGGGACGTTCGTTGCCTTCCCCGTCGCCGGTGAGCACCTCGTGCAGCTTCTCGCCGTGCCGCAGTCCGGTGAACACGATCTCGATGTCCTTGCCTGACTGGGCGATCATGCGCTTCGCGACGTCGAGGATGCGCACGGGCTCCCCCATGTCGAGGATGAGCACCTCGCCCGGACGCCCGATACCGCCAGCCTGGATGACAAGCTGGGAGGCCTCGGGAATTGTCATAAAGAACCTCGTGGCCTCCGGGTGGGTCACCGTGATCGGGCCACCCTTTTCGATGAGGTACCGGAACGTCGGCAGCATCGAGCCGCGGCTTCCGATGACGTTGCCAAACCGCACCGAAAGGTACCTGCCGCCTGTCTGCCCGGCCATCCAGCCAGTGAGCTTCTCGGCGACACGCTTCGAGTGACCAAGCACGCTGGTTGGGTTCGCGGCCTTGTCGGTCGACACGTTCACGAAGGTTCCGACGTTCACCGAGCGCGCCGCGTTCAAGACGTTGAGCGTGCCGACCACGTTGGTCTTCCAGGCTTCATCCGGGTACTGCTCGAGCATCGGCAGGTGCTTCAGCGCAGCGGCGTGGAACACGACTTCCGGCCTGCGCTCCTCAAAGATCTCGCGCAGGGTCACCTCATCGCGGATGTCTGCGAGGACCACATCGTTGGTGTCGAGCAGTCCGTGGCCCGCGATCGAAATCTGCACTTCCTGGAGGGCGGTCTCATCGCGGTCGAGCATGATGAGTTCGCTCGGCGCAAAGTTGATGAGCTGACGGCAGAGCTCGGAGCCGATCGAGCCGCCGGCACCCGTCACCAGGACACGTTTTCCCTGCAGGTAGTCGGCGATGGACTCGGTGTTCAGCCGCACCGGGTGCCGCCCGATAATGTCTTCGATCGCCAGCTCACGCACGTTCGAAATCGCCGCAGAGTTGTCGAGCAGCTGATTCAGCGGAGGCAACACCATGACATTCACGCCGAGCCGATCCGCGTCTGCGTCAAGGCGGCGCAGCATCGCAGCGTCGGCGTCGCCGATGCACACCAAAATAGCCGTCGCGCCCGTCGCACGCACAACCGTATCGAGGTCGCTGATCCCGCCGAGCACCTTTACTCCGCGAACCTCTTGGTGGCGCTTTGCTGGGTCATCGTCGAGGAAGCCAACGGGAAGATACTCGGACTTCGCATCGGTCAGGAGCCGCTTGGCGGTCTGCACCCCGAGATACCCGGAGCCGTACAGCAACACCCGCTCGGCCCTCGCGGGCTTCAGGCTGCGCTCAGCGAGGATCCGCAGGATATAGCGCGCGACCCCCATGAGCGAGAACGTAATCGGTGCGGCGATCACGAGCGTGCTCCGAGGAATTCCGTTGCCGTAGCCTACGAGGAATGCGAACACCCAGGTGAGAGCCGTCACTGCCGTGACGTTGAAGACCACGGCACGCACCTCGTCGAAGCTGCCGATCTGGTACCGGCTGCGGTACACCCAGAACGCCCAACCACCAAGCAACTGCAGTGCCGCGGCGACGCCGATCACTGCGAGGGTCCACCCCCAGTGAATCCGCGAGAACGCGAAGTCAAAGCGCAGCACCAGCGCGATGATGATGCCGACCGCCCACGCCATCACGTCGAGCAGGTATAACCCACCGTACGTCTCGACGAAGTGTGCAAACCGGCCACTCGCTGGCTTCCGCACGCGCCCTCCCGTGTGTCTGTGGGCACTCGCCCCGGAAACGAACGGCGTAACCCGATCGTTAGGAATAGATTCAAGGATAGCGCGCGCTGGGCACTCTCCCTGTCCCCGCGCCCCGGAAGACACAAAGAACCCCGGGGGTTTCCCCCCGGGGTTCTTCAGGTAGTCAGAGACTACACGGCTGCGACTTAGGAAATAACCTTGGTCACCGTGCCGGCGCCGACGGTGCGGCCACCCTCACGGATTGCGAAGCCGAGGCCATCCTCCATAGCGATGGGCTGGATCAGCTCAACAACCATGTCGGTGGTGTCGCCGGGCATAACCATCGGCTTGTCCTCGGGCAGCGTGATAACGCCGGTCACGTCAGTCGTACGGAAGTAGAACTGAGGACGGTAGTTCGTCTCGAACGGGTTGTGACGGCCGCCCTCTTCCTTCTTCAGGATGTAGGCGGTGCCCTCGAAGTTGGTGTGCGGGGTGATCGAGCCGGGGGCTACGACAACCTGGCCACGCTCAACATCTTCACGCTTCGTGCCACGGAGCAGGAGGCCACAGTTCTCGCCAGCCCATGCTTCGTCGAGCTGCTTGTGGAACATCTCGATACCGGTAACGGTGGTCTTCTGCGTGGGGCGGAGACCAACGATCTCGACCTCAGAGTTGATCTTCAGGGTTCCACGCTCGGCGCGGCCCGTAACAACGGTGCCACGGCCGGTGATGGTGAAGACGTCCTCGACAGGCATGAGGAAGGGCTTGTCACGGTCACGGACGGGGTCCGGAACGCTGTTGTCGACAGCTTCCATGAGCTCGAGGATGGACTTCGCCCACTTCTCGTCGCCCTGGAGTGCCTGGTAGCCCGAAACGCGGACGACGGGAACGTCGTCTCCGGGGTAACCCTGCTTCGAGAGCTCCTCGCGGACCTCCATCTCGACGAGCTCGAGGATTTCCTCGTCGTCGACCTGGTCGCACTTGTTGAGTGCAACGAGGAGGTAGGGAACGCCGACCTGCTTCGCAAGGAGGATGTGCTCCTTGGTCTGCGCCATCATGCCGTCAGTAGCAGCAACCACGAGGATTGCGCCGTCCATCTGAGCAGCACCGGTGATCATGTTCTTGATGTAGTCAGCGTGGCCTGGTGCATCAACGTGCGCGTAGTGGCGCTTTTCGGTCTCGTACTCAACGTGCGAGATGTTGATGGTAATGCCGCGCTGGCGCTCCTCGGGTGCGGAGTCGATCTGGTCGTAATCGCGCTGGACGTTCGTTGCCGACGGGAAATGGTCTGCAAGAGTCTTCGAGATTGCTGCGGTAAGAGTCGTCTTACCGTGGTCAACGTGACCGATCGTTCCGATGTTTACGTGCGGCTTGGTCCGCTCGAACTTGGCCTTCGCCACTATGGTCCTCCTCAGGACAGTCATGTGCCGCAATCCTCTTGACGGTTTCGAGAGGGTACGAGCACAGGGTGTGTACTTAATGTTACAAGCTCTGGTCTATCTACGCGACCTGAGCCGGGTGATCTGTGGCGAAGCGAGCCTCGCCACAGATCAAGAGGCGAAGTTACTCGCCCTTAGCCTTCTGAACGATCTCATCGGCCACGGCCTTCGGCACCTCAGCATAGGAGTCGAAGGTCATCGAGAACACTGCGCGACCGCTGGTCTTCGACCGGAGATCACCAATGTACCCGAACATCTCTGAAAGCGGAACCAGCGCGCGGATGACCTTTACGCCACTCGCGTCTTCCATTGACTGGATCTGGCCACGGCGGGAGTTGAGGTCGCCGATCACGTCGCCCATGTACTCCTCAGGAGTACGAACCTCAACGGCCATCATCGGCTCAAGGATAACCGGCTGCGCCTGGCGAGCTGCTTCCTTGAATGCCATCGAGCCCGCGATCTTGAACGCCATTTCAGACGAGTCAACATCGTGGTACTGGCCGTCGAGGAGCTGCGCCTTGACGCCGACAACGGGGAATCCTGCGAGGATGCCGTACTGCATGGCGTCCTGGATACCGGCGTTGACCGAGGGGATGTACTCGCGAGGAACGCGACCACCGGTCACCTTGTCCTCGAACTCGTAGATCTTGTCGCCCTCAACCTCGAGCGGAGCAATCGCGATCTGCACCTTTGCGAACTGACCGGATCCACCGGTCTGCTTCTTGTGGGTGTAGTCGTACTTTGCAACGGTCTTGCGGATCGTCTCGCGGTACGCAACCTGCGGCTTGCCAACGTTTGCCTCAACCTTGAACTCACGCTTCATGCGATCGACAAGGATGTCGAGGTGGAGCTCGCCCATACCCGCAATAACGGTCTGGCCGGTCTCTTCGTTCTGGCTGACGCGGAAGGTGGGATCCTCTTCCGCGAGCTTCTGGATAGCCGTGCCGAGCTTCTCCTGGTCACCCTTGGTCTTCGGCTCGATGGCCACTTCGATCACGGGCTCGGGGAAGGTCATCGACTCGAGCACAACCTGCTCGTTCGGATCCGAGAGGGTGTCACCGGTGGTGGTGTCCTTCAGACCGATAACCGCGTAGATGTTGCCGGCCATGAGGTCGTCAACCGGGTTCTCCTTGTTGGCGTGCATCTGGAAGATCTTTCCGATGCGCTCCTTCTTGCCCTTGGTCGAGTTGATGACCTGGGCACCGGAGTCGATGCGACCCGAGTACACGCGAATGTAGGTGAGGCGACCGAAGAACGGGTGCACTGCAACCTTGAACGCGAGTGCCGAGAACGGCTGGTCAGCCTGCGGGAGACGCTCGATGACGATCGACTCGTCGCGCGGGTCGTGTGCCTCGATAGCACCAACGCCGAGCGGGTTCGGCAGGAAGTCAACAACCGCGTCGAGCATCGGCTGGATGCCGCGGTTCTTGAAGGCCGAGCCACAGTAGACGGGGTAGATCTCGTTGTTCACGACGAGCTTGCGGATGCCGCCCTTGATCTCCTCGATGGAGAGCTCTTCGCCACCGAAGAACTTCTCGAGCAGCGCGTCGTCAGTCTCGGCGACGGTCTCGACGAGCTTCGCGCGGTACTCCTTCGCCTTCTCGACGAGGTCCGCGGGGATCTCCTGGGTCTCGTAGTTCGCACCGAGGGTGACGTCACCCTTCGAGTCGCCCTCCCAGACGAATGCCTTCATCGACAGCAGGTCGACGACGCCGATGAAGTCAGCCTCTGCACCGATCGGCAGCTGCATGACGAGCGGCTTTGCACCCAGACGGTTGATGATGGTGTCTACGGTGAAGTAGAAGTCAGCACCCATCTTGTCCATCTTGTTGACGAAGCAGACGCGCGGAACGCCGTACTTGTCAGCCTGACGCCAGACGGTCTCCGACTGGGGCTCGACGCCCTCCTTGCCGTCGAACACTGCGACAGCGCCGTCGAGCACGCGGAGCGAGCGCTCCACCTCGACGGTGAAGTCAACGTGGCCGGGGGTGTCAATAATGTTGATCTGGTTGTTGTTCCAGAAGCAGGTCACGGCGGCCGACGTGATCGTGATGCCGCGCTCCTTCTCCTGCTCCATCCAGTCAGTCGTTGCGCCACCGTCGTGGGTCTCGCCCAGCTTGTGGTTCACACCCGTGTAAAACAGGATGCGCTCGGTGGTGGTGGTCTTGCCGGCATCGATGTGGGCCATGATGCCGATATTGCGGACCTTGCTCAGGTCGGTGAGCACGTCTTGTGCCACGGGGTTCTCCTCCGGGGTGGGGATTTAAGAGTGTGGGGCGCGGGCTGAGCCCGCAAGTGAGAGGTGGATCGTGAGATCCACCTCTCACTCAGATGACTACCAGCGGTAGTGAGCGAACGCGCGGTTCGACTCTGCCATCTTGTGCGTGTCCTCGCGACGCTTCACCGCGGCGCCAAGGCCGTTCGATGCGTCGAGGATCTCGTTGGTGAGACGGTCGGTCATCGAGTTCTCTCGACGAGCCTTCGCGTAGCTGGTGAGCCAGCGCAGTGCGAGAGTGTTCGCACGGTGCGGCTTAACCTCAACGGGCACCTGGTAGGTCGAGCCACCAACACGACGCGAGCGTACCTCAAGGGTGGGGCGCACGTTGTCGAGTGCCTTCTTGAGTACGACCACGGCATCCTGGCCGCTCTTCTCAGCAACGACCTCGAGTGCATTGTAAACAATGCGCTCAGCGAGGCCCTTCTTGCCGTCTACAAGGATCTTGTTGACGAGCTGGCTCACTACGGGTGAGCCGTATACGGGATCAGCGACGACGGGCCGCTTTGGAGCAGGTCCTTTACGAGGCATTACTTCACCTTCTTTGCACCGTAGCGGCTACGAGCTTGCTTGCGATCCTTGACCGCCTGCGTGTCGAGCGCGCCGCGCACGATCTTGTAACGAACACCGGGGAGGTCCTTCACACGACCACCGCGCACGAGCACCATCGAGTGCTCCTGCAGGTTGTGGCCCTCACCGGGGATGTAGGCCGTGACCTCGGTACCGTTCGAGAGCTTCACACGAGCGACCTTACGCATCGCCGAGTTCGGCTTCTTCGGGGTGGTGGTGTACACACGAGTACACACACCGCGCTGCTGGGGGTTCGCCTTCAGTGCGGGAGCCTTGGTCTTGGAGACCTTCGGCGACCGCCCCTTGCGAACCAGCTGCTGAATAGTAGGCACTGATTCTCCTAGTAGGTCCTGCACGGTGACAGGAATGCTTCATCTGGTCGAGCATTTGCGCGAGCTTGCGCACGCGCGGAGCTGCTGAATTCCGGGCCGGAGCCGAGATTCCGAGTGCAGCTATGCCGTGGGGGTTTCTGCTCTGGGAGCGAGTGACCCTCGATGCTCTCCCACTGCGTTCGCGCACGCGCGAGACAGGTGGAGTGCACCAAGGAATAACCTTACGCGGTGTGGCGCATACGCGCAAGGGTCTGGGCTCACAGTTAGGCGGGTGGTTCGAGGTGGCGCGAGAGCTCATCGAGCATCGCACGCACCTGCGGCTCCACGAAGCGGTCAATCGCGGAGACGATGCGCGGTCGATGCCCCAGCAGCGCAAAGCACACTTCGTTACCGACGTCGGCCGCGCGGAGGTCGGCAAGCTCGATTTCACGACGCAACTGGTCTTTTTCTTGCTGGCTCAACGGGGGCCGCGGGAGTGGCGGCTCAGGCTGCACGTCGGCGGCCAACCCCGCAAGGGTGAAGAGGAACGGTTGCCCGGCTTCCGCCGGCTCAGGGTCCGGATCCAAGCCGTCATACTCCGGGTCAAGTCCTGCCGCGGGGTCGTAGCCCCCAACGCGCCACATGTCGGCTCCGCTGAGTTCCGAGTGGAGCATCGGGAGATGTTCCTCCGTATACTCCTCGACGAGTCGGTCGACAATGCGCTGCACGCGCGACACGAGCGCGTGCTTTACCTGGTGCGGGGTCCCCTCTGGAATACCAGAGGCGACAAGCACCGGCGAGCCAGTGCATCGACGGCACAGCCGGGTGCGGGCGCGGTACGCGGCGGGTTCCCACTTCGGTACCCATTCAAGCCAGGCGTCAACAGCTCTGTTGACGCGCCCGTCGATCCGACCCACCAGGTTCACTCCTGGCCCTCACGACGCTCCCACGGCCACTGCGGCGTCGGCCTGTCGGTGTAGATGCGGCGGGCAAGCACTCCCCAGAACAGCACTACAGCGAGGGCCCACACCGGCATGAGGATGAGCGCAAACGGGCTAAACCATGTTTCCTCAGTGGTCAGATCAGCGAGGATCCCGGCAAGCCCCCACAGCAGATAGATACTGAAGGTCGCGCCGAGCACAATCCCCCAGACCGGTCGTTTGTTTCCCCGGAGCAGCGAGAGCGCCTGCCGCCACAACAGCACGCCCAGCAGCCCGAGCCCGAGCCCGATACTCAGCACCCCAAACCACAGCGGAACATCGGAGGTTTCGATGGGCTCGCGACCCAGCGCCATGCCGAGGAGCCCCCAAGCGGCGACAACAAGTGCTGCTGTCACCACCAGCGTTGCTCCGAGAAGCCCGAGGACGTACCCTCGGGTCACGCCACGCTTCGCGCCCTCGGCCATGTCTACTTCGCCCGCACCTCGGCGAGGGCGGCCTCGTACTCTTCGAGGGCCGCAGCGTTTCTTGCGGTCATGCGACGCCCGCGGGCACCGATCCACGCTCCGAACCACACCGCAACCTCGCGGGCGAGGATCGCTGCCCCGAGCGTCGGCAGCGTGAACGCGAACTGCCGTGCCGTCGCGAGGAAGCCGTTTACGCCTTCGGCTGGCACGAGCGGTCCACCGGTCAGGGCGAACGTCGCAGACGTTGCCACCCAGACGACAACGCCAACGAACAGGCTAAAGATCACGTAGGCCCACCAGCCAGCCCGACCAAAGATCAAGACGAGGATGGACAGCCCGACAAAGAACCCGACAACACCCGCGATGAAGCCCCAGGAGGTAATCCACGGGAGCAGTCCCTCAGTGAGGAAGGTCGATGGTGGGAAATCCTGGGCGATCCGAGCGGCAATCAGCCCCGCGTACAGCAGCGCGAACGCGAGCGTAGCGAGCAGCGCGATGAGCACGCCTCCCGCGCGGTTACCCTTCAGATCCGGCGGCATCGGCGACTGCATGTACAGGGCCGCCATCGGATGGTCGGCGCTGATCCGGATCTCTCCGTCACGCGCAGGGTCGGCGAACTGCACAGCGGGAGCCACAACCGGCTCCGCAGCGGCGGACGGTAGTTCTTCGACGACGGCGATTCGCGGCCCGGGAACGTCAAGGTCGAGCTGCGTGTCTACGCTCGAGGACTGCTCGCGGTGCGCCTGTTCAGAGAGCGCGGTCGCGCCCGCGACGACAGCTGGCTTCTCCCCTACCGCTGAGTCGACCACGGTGCCGTCTGCCTCGACGACAATCACGTCGTTCGCGGCGTCATCGGCATTCGAGGTCGCGCGAACGACTGCCTCTTGGACTGCGGTGTCAGTCGCCGTTTGTTCCTCGACCGGCGCGCCGGGATCGACGGGAGTTTCGCGCTCATCGCTCATTGGTTCACCTCTCGAGTGCCTTGCGTTCTGTCGCCACGATACAAGCTATGCGCCAGAAATGGGCCCTCCCGCGCGGAACACGCGCACGAAACCATTCTGCGGGCTGCACGAGACCACAGCCCTGGGCCCGCGTTGAGCCGCGGCGCGATGCTCATATAACGCACACAGCGGGCGCCCACCCGAAGGTGGACGCCCGCTGTTTGACTGACCCGGCTACCCGCGACGCGGGCGGCCGAAACCCTTAGCTGTAGTTGCCGGGGTTGAACTCGTCAGAGGTGAAGGTGTCGAAGTCGACGAACGAGAAATCGTTCTCGTCGAACGTGCCCTCACCCGCATACATGCGGTTCGGGTAACGCTCGGCGCGAGCTTCCTCAGTCGCAGCGACATCAACATCGGTGTAGACACCCAGGCCGGTACCGGCCGGGATGAGCTTACCGATGATGACGTTCTCCTTGAGGCCGACGAGCGGATCGCGCGATCCCTCCATCGCGGCCTGCGTGAGCACGCGGGTGGTCTCCTGGAAGGAGGCCGCCGACAGCCACGACTCGGTCGCGAGCGACGCCTTGGTGATACCCATGACCTCGGGGCGGGCCGTCGCGGCACGCTTGCCGTCGACGAGCGCCTCGCGGTTGATCCGCTGGTAGCGCGAACGGTCAACGAGCTCGCCCGGAAGCAGCTCGGTCTCGCCGTGATCCACAACGGTCACCTTGCGGAGCATCTGACGAACGATGACCTCAATGTGCTTATCGTGGATCGGCACGCCCTGTGAACGGTACACGCCCTGCACGCCCTCAACGAGGTACTTCTGCACTGCGCGCTCGCCCGGAATGTGCTTGCCCTCCTCGGTCGCGCCAACCTGAAGGATGTCCTTCGGGTCAAGCGTTCCCTGGATGAAGGGGTGGCCGAGCTCAACGTGGTCGCCGTCCTCAACGAGGAGCGTCGAACGCTTCAGAACCGGGTACTGCTTCTCCTCAGAGCCGTCATCCGGCGTCAGGAGCACGCGACGGCTCTTCTCGGTGTCCTCGATCGTGATACGGCCTGCAGCCTCTGCGATCGGCGATGCACCCTTGGGGGTACGTGCCTCGAAGAGCTCCTGCACGCGGGGCAGACCCTGCGTGATGTCGTCCGCCGAAGCCGATCCACCCGTGTGGAAGGTACGCATGGTGAGCTGGGTTCCCGGCTCACCAATCGACTGTGCCGCGATGATGCCAACGGCCTCACCGATGTCGACGCGCTGACCGGTCGCGAGCGAACGGCCGTAGCAGGTCGCGCACACGCCGACTGCCGACTCACAGGTGAGCACCGAGCGCACCTTGATGTCAGTGATGCGAGCGCCAACGAGCAGCTCGATCGCGACGTCACCGACGTCAGAGCCGGCAGCTGCAACGACGTTGCCGTCAGCGTCAACCGCGTCAGCGGAGAGCGTACGAGCGTAGACCGAGTTCTCGACGTTCTCGTCAGGGACGATGACGCCGTCAACCTCGGTAGCGATCGGCAGCTCGAGACCACGACGGGTGCCGCAGTCTTCCTCGCGGATGATGACATCCTGCGAGACGTCCACCAGACGACGGGTCAGGTAACCCGAGTCAGCGGTACGCAGCGCGGTATCAGCAAGACCCTTACGCGCACCGTGGGTCGCGATGAAGTACTCCGCAACCGACAGGCCCTCACGGTACGAGTTAATGATCGGGCGAGGAATAATCTCACCCTTCGGGTCGGACACGAGGCCACGCATACCGGCGATGTTACGGATCTGCAGCCAGTTACCACGTGCACCAGACGACACCATCCGGAAGATGCTGTTGTCCTCGGGGAACGCGTCGCGCATAGCTTCTGCGACCTCGTCGGTTGCCTGGGTCCAGATCTTCACGAGATCTGCGTGACGCTCGTTTTCGGTGATGAGACCGCGATCGAAACGCTTCTGCACTGCCGCAGCTTCCTGCTCGTGCGTCTCAAGGATCTCAGCCTTGTTCGACGGGGTCACGATATCGGAGAGCGCGACGGTCACACCCGAGCGAGTTGCCCAGTGGAAACCGGCATCCTTGATGCGGTCGAGCGTTGCAGCGACCTCCACCTTCGGGTAGCGCTCAGCGAGATCGTTGACAAGGCTCGAAAGCGTGCCCTTGTCAGCAATCTGCTCGAAGTACACGTAGTCCGCGGGAAGCGCCTCGTTGAAGAGCGCACGCCCCAGCGTGGTCTCGACGATGACGGGCTTCTCCGAGGTGACGCCCGAAGCGTCGGTGTACCCGGTGAGACGGATCTTCGCCATCGCGCCAAGGTCGAGCGTGTTCTCGTCCATCGCGAGGATAGCCTCGGCGATCGATCCGAATGCGCGGCCCTCGCCGACTGCACCCTTCTTCACGGTGGTGAGGTGGGGCAGGCCGATGATCATATCCTGCGAAGGCAGGGTCACCGGGCGACCGTCAGACGGCTTCAGGATGTTGTTCGATGCGAGCATGAGCACGCGTGCCTCAGCCTGCGCCTCGACCGACAGCGGCAGGTGAACTGCCATCTGGTCACCATCAAAGTCGGCGTTGAACGCAGCACAGACGAGAGGGTGCAGCTGGATAGCCTTGCCCTCGACGAGCTGCGGCTCGAACGCCTGGATGCCGAGGCGGTGAAGCGTCGGTGCGCGGTTGAGCATCACGGGGCGCTCGCGGATGATCTCCTCGAGCACGTCCCAGACCTCGCTGCGTGAACGCTCGACCATGCGCTTGGCGGCCTTCACGTTCTGTGCGTGCGAGAGATCCATCAGGCGCTTGATGACGAACGGCTTGAACAGCTCGAGCGCCATCTGCTTCGGCAGACCACACTGGTGCAGCTTGAGCTGCGGTCCAACGACGATCACCGAACGGCCCGAGTAGTCAACGCGCTTACCGAGCAGGTTCTGACGGAATCGACCCTGCTTGCCCTTGAGCATGTCAGCGAGCGACTTCAGCGCACGGTTACCGGTGCCCGTAACGGGGCGGCCGCGGCGGCCGTTGTCGAAGAGTGCGTCGACAGCTTCCTGCAGCATGCGCTTCTCGTTGTTCACGATGATCTCGGGTGCTCCGAGATCGAGCAGGCGGCGCAGACGGTTGTTGCGGTTGATGACGCGGCGGTACAGATCGTTGAGATCCGAGGTCGCGAAGCGGCCACCGTCAAGCTGCACCATTGGGCGCAGCTCGGGCGGGATCACCGGAACGACGTCGAGCACCATTGCGGCCGGGCTTGCGCCGGTCTGCAGGAAGGCGCTGACGACCTTCAGGCGCTTGATCGCGCGGATCTTCTTCTGGCCCTTGCCCTCAGCGATCTGCAGGTGCAGCGTCTCCGCTTCCTGGACGAGGTCGAATGCCTCAAGGCGCTTCTTGATTGCCTCAGCACCCATGTAGGCCTCGAAGTAATCGCCGTAGCGGTCCATGAGGTCTGCGAAGACTGCGTCCTCAGGCTTGAGGTCGCCCACCTTCAGGCTGCGAAAATCGTCCCAGACACGCTCGAGACGAGCAATGTCGTCGTCGAAGCCGCGACGGATGAGCGTCATGTCCTTCTCAGCCGAAGCCTCCGCACGACGGCGCTGATCGGCCTTCGCCCCCTCAGCCTCGAGCGCAGCGAGATCGGTCTCGGCCTGCTTCTGGCGCTGAGCGACTGCGATGTCACGCTGGTCGCTGAGTGCCTTCAACTCGAGCCGAAGCTCTGCCTCAAGCTCAGCCATGTCTTCGTGACGGCCCTCATCATCGATGTCGATGATCATGTACGCAGCGAAGTAGATGACCTTCTCAAGGTCCTTCGGCGCCATGTCGAGCAGGTAGCCGAGGCGTGACGGGACACCCTTGAAGTACCAGATGTGGGTCACGGGAGCAGCGAGCTCGATGTGGCCCATGCGCTCACGACGAACGCTCGACTTGGTGACCTCTACGCCACAACGCTCACAGACGATGCCCTTGTAACGGACACGCTTGTACTTGCCACAGGCGCACTCCCAGTCGCGGGAAGGACCGAAGATCTGCTCACCGAACAGACCGTCCTTCTCCGGCTTCAGCGTGCGGTAGTTGATGGTCTCCGGCTTCTTGACCTCGCCGAATGACCAGCCACGGATATCGTCGGCGGTCGCCAGACGGATCTGCAGCTCATTGAAACTCGTACCCTCGAGCAAAATGTTCTCCTTGGATGAAAACGTAAAAATTCTGAAGCGGCTGGTGCCCCGCCCGCAGGCGGGGCGCAGCCAACTTAGATCTCGTCAGCCGAAGCTGCCTCGAAGCGCGTGGAAAGGTTAATGCCGAGCTCTTCCGCGGTGCGGTGTGCCTCGTCGTCGTTGTCGCGCAGGCTGACGGCGTTACCGTCTGCTCCGAGCACCTCAACGTTCAAGCAGAGCGACTGCATTTCCTTCATGAGAACGCGGAACGACTCGGGCACGCCCGGCTCCGGAATGTTCTCTCCGCGGACGATCGCCTCGTAGACCTTGACGCGGCCGAGGATGTCATCGGACTTGACCGTGAGCAGCTCCTGGAGCGCGTATGCGGCGCCGTAGGCCTCGAGGGCCCACACTTCCATCTCACCGAAGCGCTGTCCACCGAACTGCGCCTTACCACCGAGCGGCTGCTGGGTGATCATCGAGTACGGTCCGGTCGAACGCGCGTGAATCTTGTCATCCACGAGGTGGTGCAGCTTCAGGATGTACATGTAGCCGACAGCGATCGGGTACGGGTACGGCTCGCCTGAACGACCGTCGAACAGACGGGTCTTTCCGGTCGAGTCGATGAGGCGCTCACCATCACGGTTCGGCGTGGTCGAGTCGAGGAGACCAGCGATCTCGATCTCAGAGGCGCCATCGAATACCGGGGTTGCGACCTTGGTATCGGGGGCGGCTTCGAGAGCCGACTTCGCGAGCTTCGCAGCCCACTCAGGGTTGCCGTCGACCTTCCAGCCCTGCTTGGCGATCCAGCCGAGGTGAACCTCGAGCACCTGGCCGAAGTTCATGCGGCCGGGGATACCGAGCGGGTTGAGGATGACGTCAACGGGCGTACCGTCTTCGAGGAACGGCATGTCCTCGATGGGGAGGATCTTCGAAATAACGCCCTTGTTGCCGTGACGGCCAGCAAGCTTGTCGCCCTCGGTGATCTTACGCTTCTGCGCGATGTACACGACCACGCGCTGGTTGACACCAGAGCCGAGGTCATCATCGTTGTCGTTCTCGGCGTCGAACACCTTCACAGAGGTGACGGTGCCGGCAACGCCGTGCGGAACCTTCAGCGAGGTATCGCGAACCTCGCGGCTCTTCTCATTGAAGATCGCGCGGAGCAGACGCTCCTCTGCCGAAAGCTCGGTCTCGCCCTTCGGCGTGACCTTGCCGACGAGGATGTCGCCGGGGTTGACCTCAGCGCCAATGCGGATGATGCCGCGCTCGTCGAGATCCTTCAGCGCCTCCATGCTCGCGTTGGGGAGATCACGGGTGATCTCTTCCTTGCCGAGCTTGGTGTCGCGCGCGTCGACGTCGTACTCCTCGATGTGGATCGACGACAGCGTGTCGTCCTTCACGAGGTTCTGGCTGAGGATGATCGCGTCCTCGAAGTTGTGACCCTCCCACGGCATGAACGCTACGAGGAGGTTCTTGCCGAGCGCGAGCTCACCGTTCTCGGTTGCGGGGCCGTCAGCGATGACCTCGCCGGCCTCGATCCGCTCGCCAGCCTTGACGATGACGCGGTGGTTGTAGTTCGTGCCCTGGTTCGAGCGATCGAACTTGCGCATGTAGTACTTCTTCGTGCCGCCCTCGTCGAGCGTGATGCTCACGAAGTCAGCGGAAACGTCGGTGACAACGCCAGCCTGCTCGGCAACGATGACGTCGCCTGCGTCGATGGCTGCGTAGCCCTCCATGCCGGTGCCGACGAGCGGCGACTCGGAACGAACGAGCGGCACGGCCTGACGCTGCATGTTCGCGCCCATGAGCGCGCGGTTCGCATCGTCATGCTCGAGGAACGGAATGAGCGAGGTCGCAACCGACACCATCTGGCGAGCGGAGACGTCCATGTACTGCACGGTGTCTGCATCAACGAGCTGCACCTCGGAGCCACGGGGGCGCGCGAGAACCTGCTCGTCGGCGAACTTGCCGTCCTGGTTCACCGGAGCACCAGCCTGTGCGATGAGGAACTCGTCCTCTTCGTGCGCGGTGAGGTAATCGACCTGGTCGGTGACGGTGCCGTCGACGATGCGGCGGTACGGGGTCTCGATGAAGCCGAACGCGTTGATCCGTGCGAACGTTGCGAGTGCACCGATCAGGCCAATGTTCGGGCCTTCCGGCGTCTCAATGGGGCACATACGTCCGTAGTGCGAGGGGTGAACGTCTCGCACCTCGACGCCTGCGCGGTCACGTGACAGACCGCCGGGGCCGAGCGCAGACAGACGACGCTTGTTCGTCAGGCCTGCGCGCGGGTTGTTCTGAGCCATGAACTGCGACAGCTGCGAGGTGCCGAAGAACTCCTTGATCGCTGCGAGCACGGGGCGCGTGTTGATCAGGGTGTTCGGGGTGATCGCTTCAATGTCCTGCGTGGTCATGCGCTCGCGAACGACGCGCTCCATGCGGCTGAGACCGGTGCGCACCTGGTTCTGGATGAGCTCGCCAACCGCACGGATACGACGGTTACCGAAGTGATCGATGTCGTCGGTGTCGAGGCGGTTGTCGAATGCCTTGCCCTCGCGGGTGCCGGGAAGCGTCTCGGTGCCTGCGTGGAGGCCTACGAGGTACTTGATCGTCGCGACGATGTCCTCAAGCGAGAGCACCGAGTCGGTGATCGGAGCTTCGAGGCCGAGCTTGCGGTTGATCTTGTAACGGCCAACCTTCGCAAGGTCGTAGCGCTTCGAGTTGAAGTAGCTGTTGTCGAGGAGCGCACGCGCAGCCTCAATCGCAACCTGCTCGCCCGGGCGCTGCTTGCGGTAGATGTCCTTGAGCGCTTCCTCCTGGAGGTTCACGCCCTCCTTCTCGACAACGCCGTCCTTCTCGAGGGTGAGCGCGATCGACTCGTAGCCGGCGAACTCCTCGAGGATCTCAGCGGTGGTCATACCGAGTGCCTTCAGGAACACGGTGACCGACTGCTTACGCTTGCGGTCGATGCGAACGCCGACCTGATCACGCTTGTCGATCTCGAACTCGAGCCATGCACCACGGCTCGGGATCACGCGTGCCGAGAACACGTCCTTATCCGAGGTCTTCTCCTGCTGACGCTCGAAGTAGACACCGGGGCTACGGACGAGCTGCGACACGATGACGCGCTCGGTGCCGTTAATGATGAACGTGCCCTTGTCGGTCATGAGCGGGAAGTCGCCCATGTAGACCGTCTGGCTCTTGAGTACCTGCGTCTCGGTGTTGTAGAACGCTGCCTCAACGTAGAGGGGAGCCGAGTAGGTCTTCCCGCGCTCCTTGCACTCGTCGATCGAGAACTTCTGGTCATCGAGGATGGGGTTCTCGAAGGAGAGCTGCATGGTGCCAGCGTTGTCCTCGATCGGGGACATCTCCTCGAAGATCTCCTCGAGGCCACTCTTCAGCGCGATGTCATCGCGCCCCTGAGCCTGTGCCTCTTTGACGCGGGTTACCCACGCGTCGTTACCGACGAGCCAATCAAAGCTCTCGAGCTGAAGTGCCAGCAGATTTGGCACCGACAGCGTGTCGGAAATCTTAGCGAATGAGAGCCGCGAGTGATTGCGACCGTTCTTCGGGTTATTAGTGGACGATGCGTTGGGCGCAGCAGCCAAGGAAGTACCTCCGTGGGCCCCGTCGGGCCGGTTGACTTGGTCTTGCGAAGAATTGCTCTGCGGTCACACGGGAGTTCATTTGCGCCTGCGCGCCAACTCCCGGGGCCTTCCGCTATATGAAGGCAGACTCGTGTCCATAGTGCAGCTTTCTACTGTAACACCATCGTTACGCCCTGACAAGGGTCGCCAAGCACCAATGTGAATCAACACTCACACCGTAGCCGAAACTGCGACCTGACTGCCAGCTGGGGCAAAGCTCGCTACCAGGCACGGGGCAGGCTCGGCCGTTACTGTGAGTGCATGATGTCGAAGCCCGGAGCCTCAGGAATTGCCTGGGCGATCGTTGCGATCGTTGCGGTCGGCGGGCTTGGGGCCTACATCCACTTCGTGCAGAGCGGCCCCCTCCCCTTCGACGAAGCCTGGCGGCCAGCAGCACGACTCACCCCCGGATCCATCGCATTCACGGTCGCCGCGTTTCTCGCTGAGATTGGCTCGAGCGTGGGTGTCGCGGCGTGCGGAGTCGTCGCCTGCGCGCTCCTCCTGACCCGGCATTTCGTGCGGGAGGCTGCAGCCCTGGCAACCGCCCTCGTGCTCGGCGTCACGCTCTCGGAGGTCACCAAGTACCTCGTCGTGCGCCCGCGGCCGCTTGACGCGCTCTACTCGTGGGACGGCTATTCCTTTCCCTCAGGTCATTCCATGGGCGCCGCGGCGCTCGCAGTTTCCGTCGCCTACGCGGTATCGTCCGTCTACCGTCGCGGGGCAACCTTCGTCAACAGGTCATCGGTGACCTGGATGTGGATCGCAGCCGTCTGTTGGACGCTCGCGATGATGTGGAGCCGCACCGCACTCGGCGTCCACTGGCTCAGTGACACTCTTGCTGGCGCGCTGCTGGGCATCGCCGCGGCTGTGATTGCGCAGCGTCTCTGGCAGCGTCGGGGAGCAAAGATTTCCACAGGGCGCGGCCACCCAGCCCGTTAACCGGCCGAAGTCCGTAAGATTGGCCGCATGAGCGAGACGCAGCAGACTGAGACCCCCAGCATCCGCATCTTCGGCGCCGATTGGTGCGGCGACTGCCGCCGCGCGAAGCGTGTCTTCGGCGAGGCCGAGGTGGCCTATGAGTGGATCGACCTCATCGAGACGCCCGAGGCCGCAGAGGTCGCCGCAGACATCAGCGGCCGAAAGAACATCCCGGTCATCACGTACCCGGATGGCACCCACCAGGTCGAGCCCAGCGACGCTGACATGCGCGCGAAGCTCACCGAGCTCGGGCTGGTGTGAGCCTCCCGGGTCCCGTCACACTTGCCTCAGGGCGCACTGCCTCGATCGAGGCGGACCGCTGGGTCGACGGCGCAATTGAGCTTGTGATCGACGGGACTCCGCAGTCCCATGTGAATCTTCGGGATCCCTCGGATCTGTTCTTCGAGTACATGCGCCGCATTGGGCACGTTATCGACCTCTTTCGCCCAGCCGGAGAGCCTATCTCCGCGCTCCACCTCGGCGGCGGTGCGTTCTCCCTCCCCCGGTATGTCGAGGCGACCCGTCCAGGAAGCCGGCAGCAGGTCATTGAGCTCGAAAGTGTCCTCGTTGATCTCGTCCGGGAAGCCGCTCCGCTGCCGAAACGCGCGAGCATCCGTGTACGCCATGGCGATGCACGAGAGGTTCTCGGCAAGCTCCCCGACGGTATGCGCGGCGCAATGGATCTCGTGGTCGTCGACATTTTCGCCGGTTCCCAGACGCCCGCCCATGTATCGAGCGTGGAGTTTTACGAGCTCGTGCGCCCGTTCCTCGCTCCCGATGGTCTCGTCGTGATCAACGCTGCGGACGGCACCGGGCTCCCGTTCGTGCGGGGCCAACTCGCGACGTTGCAGTCTCTGTTTAGCGAGGTTGTGGCGATCGCCGAGCCGCAGGTGCTCAAGGGCCGCAGATACGGCAACGTTGTCATTGTCGCGTCCAACGGCACCAAGGGTTCACCCAACAGCGAGCTCGATTGGCTCCCCCGGCTGCTCGCCGGCGGACCGCACCCCGCGAGACTCCTCGCTGACCGTGAACTCTCCGAACTCATCGGCACCACCAAGCCAGTCACGGATGCGACGGCGGTGGATTCGCCCGCTCCCAGCCCAGGCATCTTCGGGGCCTAACCATGAGCGAGCTGCACCGGGTGCGGGGCTGGGCTGAGGCCCTGATCCGGCACCACCTCGACCCGCGCTTCGGCGAGGGAACTTGGAGCTTTGGCTTCGACAATGCGAAGCGCCGGGCGGGCTTGTGCAATTACACGGAGCGCCGGATCACCGTCTCGAAGTATCTTGCCGAGAAATTCGAGGACGACGAGATCCACCAGGTGTTGTTGCATGAGGTCGCCCACGCGCTCGCGGGCTCCGCAGCTGCCCACGGCCCTCAGTGGCAGCAGGTCGCCCGCGATTTGGGATACGTCGGTGGACGCACGCACGAGGGAGAGATTGCGCATGAGCGTGCTCCGTGGATCGGCAGGTGCCCCGGAGGACACGAACACTTCCGGTTCCGCAAGCCCGTCAGGGAGGCGTCGTGTGCGAAGTGTGCCCGCGGCTTCTCTCGCGCACACCTCATCGCGTGGGAGCGACGCCTAACGTAGCCCAGCCACAGCGGGGCGGCTCAGCAGCCGACGGTGCTAAGCACCTGCCGCAGGAGCAGGCCGCGGCCGTCAGGAAGCTCACCGATCGTGTCTGCGGCGAGCGCGTCCTCCGGCGTCATCCAGTTGACCTCGAGGGTATCCTGTCGCGGGTCGCAGCTTCCTGTCACGGGCACGACGTACACGAGCGACACCGCGTGCTGACGTTCGTCGACGTACTGTGAGATACCCGGCATCGGGAAGTACTCGGCGACCATCGCTGGCATGAGCGTAGTCGGCATTTGCGGAAACGCCATTGGGCCGAGATCGTTCTCGAGGTGGCGGTAGAGCGCTTCTCGAAGTGGTTCGCCAAAGCGCACCCTGCCCGATACGAACGCCCGGGTGAGATGCCCCTCCGGCGTGCTGCGCAGCAGCAGTCCGACTTCGATCACCTTGCCGAGACCGTCGAGTCGCACCGGCACCGCCTCAACGTAGAGTACGGGGATCCGCCCGCGCACGAAGAGAAGTTCTTCCTCGTTCAGCCAGCCCGGGTTTCCGGCAGGCGCGGGACGATCCTCCGGACCGTCGGAGTCTGGAAGTTCTGCGGTTCCGATCGACATGCCCTTATTCTGTCAAACTTGTGGCGCTCTGCGTGGCATTCCGGCCGAACCTGTCTCAGCGTTCGCGGACAGCGACAGCTTCGCCCAGAATCTGCTTGGTTGCTGCGAACTGCTCGGCTGCGCTCGTGTCGAAGCGGGTTCCAGCGAAGAGCGGCGCAGCATCAGCCAGTGGCGTGAGTGAAAGGTTGGTCCGGGCCAACAGGTCGCCCGCTGCCTCCTGCTCGGCCGTCCACTCGTAGTGCATATAGGTCGGCATGGCGGTGGGGTTCGCGATGGAGAACTTCCCCGCGTCGTCTTTCACGATGTCGAAGCCCGCGACGACCCCGGTGCGCTGGTCGAGTTCGAGCTGGGTGCTGAGCATGTTGCCGATCGAGTACCACACGAGCGTTTGCTTGCCGTCTGCACAGTCAAGCCATTCGACGCTCTGCAGCACGTGTGGGCCGGTCCCGATGATGACGTCTGCGCCGAGCGCGCTCACCTTCGCCGCGAATGCACGCTGGGCGTCGTTTACCTCGTGGGAGTCTTCGGTCCCCCAGTGCGCGGAGACGAGCACGATGTCGGCCTGTTCCCGCGCCTGGGTCACGAGTCGCTGCACGAGCGCATCGTCGTCCATGAAGTTCATCGAGGTCTTGTCGATGGGCGCATTCGAGAACTCGGCGAACGAGACAAGGGCAATCTGCACCCCGTCGTGTTCAAAGACGGTGAGGGCGCTCTGCTCGTCAGCGTTGCGGCTCGCGCCGTTGACCACAGCGGGGCCGAGCCCGTCCCATGCGGCCCGCGTAGCCGCGATGCCCGCGACCCCCTTGTCTGCGTTGTGGTTCGTCGCGAGGTTCACGAGGTCACACCCGGCGGCCCCGCGCAGATCGCGAGCGAACTCTGTCGGCGCGTTGAACGTCGGATAGCCGCTGATCCCGAACTCCACGCCGGCGCTCGGGACCTCCTGGTTGCAGAACGTCACATCTGCCGCGTCGAGTTGGCTGCGCAGACCCGCAAAGAACGGCGCGTAGTCGTAGCTTCCGTCGGCCTGCTTCGCGTTCTCGTTCACCGAGTCGTGCGGGAGCATGTCGCCCATCGCGATCACGCGGATCGCCTCGGGCCCAGCGGGTTCAGCTGGCTCCTCGGGGGTCTGCGCTGGCGCGGTCGCTGCGGGCTCCGGCTTCGCCGGTGGTGTGGGGTCGCCCCCAAAGAAAAGCACCGCGGCCGCGACCGCAGCAGCGATGACGAGCACCGTCGCCACGATCACTGCGATGACGGTGGTTGTACTCGGTCGGCGTTTCGCGGACCCGGTGGGCTCGGTGTCAGTCACCACTTCAGCTTAAGCCTCGTTAGGCTTGGGGGCATGCACCTTCTCGGTTCCCGCACGACCCTTCGTCGCCCGTCCGTGATCGTTGCGGGGTTGGCGGCGCTCCTGGTGCTCACCGCTTGCGCCGCGGAACCGCCCGCAGCGCAGCCCACTGCTTCGGAATCTCCTTCTCCGGCTCCTCCTCCCCCAAGCGAGCCAGCGCCGCAGCCATCATTCGACAAGGCGGCGCTCTCAATCGACGATCCGGCGTCGCTGTGGGTCGTGAGCAACAAGCAGCGCCCCCTGGATCCCGTCGATTTCGCCCCGACGGATCTGGTGGTGCCAGAGGAAGTCGGAAACGAGTTCGCGCAGCCACTCCGGGAGCCTGCTGCCCGAGCCGCGGAGGATCTCATCGGCGCAGCGGCCGCTGCGGGGCACGATGTGTGGATCATCAGTGCCTACCGTGACTACGCAACTCAGGTAGCGCTGTACGCGGGCTACGTCGAGCGCGACGGCGCCGAGGCTGCAGATCGGTACTCCGCGCGGCCCGGCCACTCCGAGCACCAGACGGGGCTCGTCATCGATCTTGATGACCATGGCGCATGCTACCTCGATGGCTGCTTCGGTGACACGGCCGCGGGGGCCTGGCTGGCAGAGCATGCCGCCGAGTATGGCTACATCATCAGGTATCCCGAGGGAAAGGAAGCAGTGACGGGCTTCATGCCCGAGCCTTGGCACTTCCGATTCGTGGGTACAGACCTCGCGTTGGAGATGCGCGCGACAGCGGTCACAACACTTGAGGAGTTCTTCGGGCTCCCCGCCGCTCCCGGCTACACAGACTGACGCCCCTTCCCTGAACGCGTCACATCTCCCCGAGCTATCGTGAGGGAAAGGTGGCCACCGTGGCTTTCCGCGAACGGACGCAATGCACGCGCAGTACGCTCAGTCCCCACTTCCACCCCTCGCTAGCGGGGCAACGCTCGGCTTGATCGGCAGCTCGCTCAAGCCGGACGAGCACCGTGTGCCCATTCACCCGGATCACTTCGAGCGGATCCCGCCGGAGCTCCGCGCCCGGATCACCGTCGAGAGCGGGTATGGGCTCCGCTTCGGCGTCAGCGACGATGATCTCGGCGCGCAGTTCTCGCGGGTCGCGAGCCGGGAGCAGACGCTCTCGGAACCAGACGTCGTGCTGATCCCGAAGCCGCAGCACGCGGATCTCCGCGCCATGCGCGCCGGCCAGACGCTCTGGGGCTGGCCGCACTGCGTCCAAGACGCGGCGCTCACGCAGCTCGCCATCGACAAGCGGCTCACGCTCATCGCGTTCGAGCAGATGAATCACTGGCACGAGGACGGATCGTTCAACCTGCACGTGTTCCACACGAACAACGAGCTCGCGGGCTACTGTTCCGTCTTCCACGCGCTGCAGCTCCAGGGGGTGACCGGCAACTATGGGCGACGGCTGAGCGCCACCGTGATCGGGTTCGGGGCGACTGCCCGCGGCGCGGTGACCGCGCTCTCCGCCCACGGCATTTCCGACGTCCGGGTGTTGACGAGCCGCGAGGTTGCCGCGGTCGCGTCGCCGATCCACTCGGTCGAGATGGTGCACGTCGACTATTCAGAGGGCCCGCTGATTCGGGAGGTCACCCGCGAGACGGGCACGGTCCCACTCGCGTCCTTCCTCAGCGAGGGCGATATCGTCGTGAACTGTGTGCTGCAGGATCCAAACGCACCGGTGACCTACCTCTGTGAGGAGGATCTGCGTGAGTTCAGGCAGGGCAGTCTCATCGTCGACGTGTCGTGCGACGAGGGCATGGGCTTCGCCTGGGCCCGCCCGACATCGTTTGCGGAGCCCACGTTCGAGCTCGGCCACGGGGTGACCTACTACGCGGTGGATCACAGCCCGTCGTACCTCTGGAACTCGGCGAGCTGGGAGAACAGCGCCGCGCTGCTGCCGTTCCTCGACGCCGTGATGGCGGGACCCGAGGCGTGGGATCGCGATGCGACGATCGCGCACGCGATTGAGATCCGAGACGGCGTTATCGTCAACCCAGCGATTCTCGACTTCCAGTCGCGAGCTCCGCTGTACCCGCACGACATCTCCGCGAGCACGCCGGTCTAACCTGGCGCTGCACCCTGGGTTGCCTCGGTTGAGGCTAAGCTTTTGCAGTGACTTCAGCTGCAAAGCCGGCCCGCCCCGGCGTCGTGTTCTCCATCGGGCGGGCGATCCTCACCCCCGTGCTCTGGCTGCTGTACCGCCCGCAGATCACCGGCCGCGAGTCGTTCCCGATGAGTGGGGCCGTGCTGCTCGTCAGCAACCACTTCTCGATGCTCGACACGGTACTCATTCCGTCGTTCACGCCGCGCAAGGTGCAGTTCCTTGCGAAGGCGTCACTGTTTTCCGGCGCGATCGGCCGCTGGTTTTTCACGGGCATCGGCGCAGTCCCCGTGCACCGCGGCGCGTCGAGCGCGGCACAAGCTGCGCTCGACGCCGGCCGGGAGGTCCTCGCGCACGGCAGCGTCTTCGTCGTGTTCCCCGAGGGAAGCCGCTCGCGCGACGGGAAACTCTACCGCGGCAAGAGCGGAGCCGCATGGCTCGCCCTCGAGACCGGTGCCACGGTCGTTCCCGTCGGGATCCTCGGCACGAATCGTCGACTCCGCGACCCTGCCACGGGCAAGCGGCAGCGGATCCAGATCCACTTCGGCGCGCCCCTGGAACTCGGCGATCTCTCGGCGCTGCCTGCCGGGCGCGCCCGCCGCGAGACGACCGAACGCATGATGGTCGCGATTCAGGCGCTCACCGGCCAGGAGCGCGTGAATGCATTCGCAGAAGGCAGCACCGGCGCGTAGCATGGCGGCATGGACGCTGATGTCATTGTCGTAGGGGCTGGGCTCTCCGGGCTCGTTGCGGCTCGTGAGGCCTATCGCGCAGGGCTGCGCACCATCATCCTCGACCAGGAGGGGCCGCAGGATCTCGGCGGCCAGGCCTGGTGGTCGTTCGGCGGGCTCTTCCTCGTCGACTCCCCCGAGCAACGCAGGCTCGGGGTCAAGGACTCGTTTGAACTCGCATGGCAGGATTGGCAGGGCAGCGCCCAGTGGGACCGCTTCGACGGCGATCAACCGGACGATGGTTGGGCTTCTCGCTGGGGCAGGGCGTACGTCGAGTGGGCCGCCGGCGGCAAGCGCGAGTGGCTCCGTGAGCTCGGGATCGAGCTCACGCCGATGGTGGGCTGGGCGGAGCGCGGGGATCTCACCGCGACCGGCCACGGCAATTCCGTGCCGCGCTTCCACGTCGCGTGGGGCACCGGCACCGGCGTCGTCGCACCGTTCATTGCGGCTGCGCACGAGGCTGTCGAATCCGGCCTGACCATGATCAAACACCGACACCGCGTCGACGAACTCATCACCGAGAACGGCGCGGTTGTTGGGGTGCGCGGCACACTGCTCGCCCCCGCAACCGGTGACCGAGGCGCCTCATCGAACCGCGAGGCGACGGGCGACTTCGAGCTGCGGGCGAACGCGGTCATCGTCGCGAGCGGCGGCATCGGCGGCAACCACGACCTCGTACGACAGCACTGGCCGGAACGTCTCGGATCCGCACCGCGCGAGATGGTCACGGGCGTCCCCGCATACGTCGACGGCCGAATGATCGACATCACCGCGGACGCAGGCGCGCGGCTCGTCAACCAGGATCGCATGTGGCACTACACGGAGGGCATCAAGAACTGGTACCCGGTCTGGCCCGGCCACGCGATCCGGGTGCTCCCCGGACCCTCACCACTCTGGCTCGATGCGCTCGGGCGCAGGCTGCCCGCGCCTGGGCTGCCCGGTCACGATACGCTCGGCACGCTGAAGCTGCTGCGCACCCTCCCCGGGCTTGAAGCGCACGACCACTCCTGGTTCATTGTTTCCAGTCGGATCGCCGCGAAAGAATTTGCGCTCTCCGGGTCCGAGCAGAACCCCGACCTCACCCACCGCGACAAGAAGCTCCTCATGAAGACCCGCCTCGGCAAGGGAGCCCCGGGCCCCGTGCAGGCGTTCATCGATCGCGGCGTCGACTTCGTGACCGCGGATTCCGTCGCGGAACTCGTCGCGAAGATGAACGACCTCACCGACGAACCTCTCCTCGACCCGGCCGCGGTTGCCGAGGTCGTGCGAGCGAGGGATGCGGAATTCGAGAACTCGTTCTCGAAGGACGCGCAGGCGATGAGTGTCCACAATTCGCGCCGCTATCTCGGCGACCGGCTCACCCGCACCACGAAGCCCCACAAGCTCCTCGATCCATCCGCGGGCCCGCTCGTCGGCATCAAGCTCCATGTACTCACTCGCAAGACGCTTGGCGGTGTGCAGACCGATCTGTCCTCGCGCGCGCTCGGGCCTGACGGCTCCCCCGTTCCCGGCCTGTACGCCGTCGGCGAGGTCGCCGGCTTCGGCGGTGGCGGCGTGCACGGTTACAACGCGCTCGAGGGCACATTCCTTGGCGGTTGCCTGTTCTCGGGCCGCGCCGCCGGCCGCTCGGTAGCAGGGCTCTAACGCGGATGGAGCACTTCGACACGCTCATCGTTGGCGCCGGCATTTCTGGGCTCACAGCCGCACGACTCCTCGCACGCGCAGGTCACCGCATCGCGGTGCTCGAGGCGCGCGACCGGATCGGCGGCCGACTGCACACCGAGCGAACGGACGAGCGCGTCACCGACCTCGGCGGCTCGTGGATCCACGGCATCACCGACAGCGCGGTGCACGACGTGGCGACCGCGTTCGGTATGCGCATGGTTGAGTTCACCGTCGGCGGGTACCAGGCTGGCGGGCGCCCGATCGCGTACTACGGACCCGATGCCGACCTCCTCACCGAGGCGGAGCGAGCTGCGTTCATCGCCGATGTTCACGCGGTGGATCGGCGACTGGCCACCGTCATTGCCGGACTGCCCGCAGGCCACTCATATGGGGCTGCTGCCACGTCCGCCGTGACAGCGCAGGCGGCAGAGCAGGGATGGGACAGTGAACGTGCCGCGCGCGTCACCGAGTACCTCCGCCATCGCTCTGAGGAGCAGTACGGCGCCGATGCCACACTGCTCGACGCGCACGGGCTCGACGATGACTCCGTCGATGGCGACGAGGTCGTGTTCCCCGACGGTTACGACGCCCTCGCAACGGGCTTGGCACGCGGCCTCGACATCCGTCTCTCGCACGTCGTGCGTCGCATTGGGTGGGAGACCGCGGGCGGGGGCGCCGGCGTGGAGGTCACCACGTCAGCCGGGGTATTCCGTGCGGATCGGGCGATTGTGACGGTGCCGGTCGGCGTGCTCCACTCGGCGTCGTTCGTTCTCGATCCACCACTTCCTGAGCCCGTCAGCGGCGCACTCGCGGGCCTCACCATGAATGCGTTTGAGAAGGTCTTTCTGCACTTCGATGAGCAGTTCTGGGATCACGATGTCTACGCGATCCGCAGGCAGGGCGACGGGGCACGCTGGTGGCACTCCTGGTACGACCTCACCCGACTACACGGGGAGCCGACGCTGTTGACGTTCGCCGCGGGAGACTGCGCCATCGAGACACGCACATGGAGCGACGCAGAGATCACTGCCTCAGTGATGGCTGGGCTGCGGGAGCTGTACGGCCCCAACCTTCCCGAGCCACGACACGTGAGCATCACGCGCTGGCAGGACGACGAGTACTCGCACGGATCGTACGCGTACATGACCGTGGGCTCCCGGCCCGAGGCTCACGAAACGCACGCCACCCCACTCGGCGGCATTGGGGCGACGCTCGGTGTCGCAGCGAACGGCCCCGCGGCAACCCTGCATCTTGCGGGTGAGGCCACATGGGAGGAAGATCCGGCGACCGGGACGGCGGGGCTCTCATCAGGGCATCGCGCCGCGACACGAGTTCTCGGCGAGCCTGTTCCTGTTGCCGCGCTCTGGGAGCACCGGCACAACCTGCTCAGCTAGTTCTGCGAGGAGTCGCCCATGCAGACAATCGCCATGTCCGAGCTGGCCTCAGCCCACTCCACTTCAGCATTTGCGCGGGCCTGCGCGTCCTCAGCACTTTCCGCACCCTCGGCAAGCGAGAACGCCAGCATCTTCTCGGCGAGCGCGGTGAGTTCAGGATCAGTGCTGACTGCGAGCAGTCCCTCGTAGTACACGGCGGAGTCCTCAAAGATGGACACCTCCGGCGCGAACATCGCGGTGCAGAGGTCCTCGTGTGCCGTGCCGATCCAGGGCATCTCCGAGAAGCGCTCATTCCACTGCTCCGAGAACTCCTCGCCGTGACCTCGATCGCGCTCGGAATGCTCGCTGTTGCCGTAACGATCCGTCCCAAAGTCCCCGGAGTCCGTCACTGTCGATGAGAACGCGCCAAAGATCCCGAAGAATGCGAAAAACGCGATCGTGCCGAGCAGCGTGAACGCAACGCGCACGTATCCGATAATCACGGCCGCAAGCGCAAACCCGCGACCGCCCTCACTCGAGCGCTTGATCTGGCTCAGGGCGATGTGCCCAAACACGACACCGATGATCCCGGCGAAGAACACGCCAACAAATCCGATAATCGCAAAGACGTTCATCGGCGGAGCTGCCGGTGGGTATTGCTGCGGTGCGGGATAGCCGTACTGGTCGTATCCGGGCTGCGCGTACCCGCCGGGTTGCTGGGGCTGGCCTCCCGGCTGAGGCTGGCCTCCTGGCTGAGGCTGGCCCGGCTGGGGCTGGCCCGGGTGGGGTTGGCCCGGCTGTGCCCAACCCTGTGCGGGCGGCGCGTACTGCGGGGGCACGTACGGTGCGTCCTGCTGCGGCGCCTGCTGCCCAGCGTTGGAATCGGGCGCGACGCCGCTCGGCGTCTCGCTCGGGTCGTGTTCCGGGGGCAACTGCGTCATGCAGCCAGTCTACGCATCGAGCGTCTCCAAGAACGTTGAGAAGCCTCGGTGTCGGCTAGTACAGGAGGAACTGCGCGGTCTCTGTGCTGTCGGCCCCGCCGGCAGCCGCACTCAGGTGATAGGAAGCGCCGTCTGCACCGACGGCGTCCCGGCTGATGTCACAGGTCTCGGTGCTCGAACGTGTGCGATCCCACTGGATTGCTTCGGTCTCGAGTGCTTCACCCGCCTCGAGCTTCACCGGCAGGCTCTCTGCCCCGGTCTGGCAGTCAGTCGAACGCCAGACTTCATCGCTGCCACTCGCGACCACGAACTGCATCCCGGCGGTACCGAGCTCGGCAATGCACGCGTCCTTCCCGGAGTTCGTGATCTGGAGCGACAGCTGCGGAAGCTCGTCCGCACCGTACGCGCCCTGATCGGTCATCGGAACGACCTCGAGCGCAGACTGCGCGCACGCGACCGGCTCACCAGCGGCCGGCTCAGCTGTCGGCGTTTCGACAACGTCGCTCGGCACCTCAGCTGGCTGCGCGTTCGTCCCGCCGTCGTTCGATCCGGGTCGTACGACGATGAGCACAATCGCGATGATCACTGCCACAAGCCCCAGCAGCACGGCGATTCTTCGCCGCACGTACACGCTTCGGTCCTTCGGCCCCACGGGATCGCGCAGAGCCGAGCCTGTTCCGTGCGGATCCGACGGATCTTGAGGAGGACGCCTGGCCATGGGCCCAGCGTACCCCGAGGTTCGGCTACAGGTGCTTCAACATGCGGGTGTTGCCGAGGGTATTCGGTTTCACCCGTGCAAGGTCGAGAAATTCTGCGATGCCTTCGTCGTGTGAGCGGAGCAGCTCTGCGTAGACATCGGCGGCAACGAGCTCCGCATCTTCGCCGACCTCGGAGAAGCCGTTACGGCCGAAGAACTCCGTTTCGAAGGTCAAGCAGAAGAGCTGCTGCAGGCCGAGCCCGCGTGCACGTTCCTCGAGCGCCAGCAGCACCGCGCGTCCCACGCCGCGGCCGAGGTATTCCTCGGAGACACCCAGAGTGCGTACTTCGCCCAGGTGCTCCCACATCACGTGCAGCGCACCGTAGCCAATCACACGCCCTTCGGCGTCCTCGGCAACTACGAATCCGGGACCCGCGCCATAGAGCTCGACCATGTCCTTGCCGAGCAGGATTCGCCTGGCGACGAGCGGTTCCATCAGATCCACGATCTTCGCAACGTCGTGCGTGGTCGCGGGGCGTACGTTGATGGCGCTGGTATCGCTCACACTCATGTCCAAAGTCTAGTGCTCACGCAGCGCCTCACCGTGATGGCCGATTCTCGCGTGCGGAGACAGGGGCTCTCCGGGCAGAATGATGCCGTGCCCTCCACCTCGCTCCCACTCCCCCTCAGCTTCGACGCCTGTTACCGCGCCGCATCGGGGCGCGACGAGCGGTGGGACGGCAGGTTCTATCTCGGAGTTACGAGCACGGGTATCTACTGTCGACCGTCCTGCCCGGCGCGGAAACCGAAGCCTGAAAACTGTCGGTTCTTTCCGACGGCAGCGGCCTGCGTCGCCGCAGGGTTCCGGGCATGTAAGCGTTGTCGACCGGACGCTCTGCCGGGCAGCAGGGATTGGGATCACCGCGGCGATCTCGTTGCCCGCGCGGTGCGCCGGATTCGGGACGGGGCTGTTGACGAGCTGGGCGTCGCCGGGCTGGCCCGCGACCTCGCGGTGAGCGAGCGCCATCTCAGGCGCATCCTGCTCGACGAGATTGGGGCGACCCCACTACAGCTTGCACGCACCAGACGCGCCCACGCTGCCCGCACGCTGATCGAGCAGACCACGCTCCCGCTCACGGACGTCGCGTTCGCGTCAGGCTTCGGAAGTATTCGCCAGTTCGGCGAGACGATGCGCGAGGAGTTCGGAGTCGCCCCCTCTGCGCTGGGGCGCCGCGAAGGAGCATCGGATCCAGCAACAGACGGCGGGCCGGTAGCTGCGGATCTTCCCCGGATCGCCCTGCGGCTGCAAACGCGTGCCCCGTTCGACGGGGTCGCGACACGGGCGTTCCTCTCGGCGCACGCGATTCCCGGCCGCGATGAGATTGATGCAGTCGCGTTCACCACCGCCCACGCGCTCGACGTGCCGGGCGGCACCGCCAGCGTGAAGATCGCTTGGGCCGAAGTGCCCGACGTCTCCGAGCAGCTCAGCCCGACACTCGGCGTGCCCGTAGTGCTCACCCTCCCCAGCCTCGCCGATACGATGCCCGCGATCCAGGTGGTCCGGCGCATGCTCGATCTCGACGCAGATCCACACCAGATTGCCGCAGCGCTATCACCGCACCCGCTGCTCGCCCCGCTTGTCGCTGCGCGGCCGGGCCTCAGGCTGCCCGGCGCACGAGATCCACACGAGTTCGCCCTCGCCACAGTCCTCGGTCAGCAGGTCACGCTCGCCGGGGCGCGAACCCTGCAAGGCAGGCTCGTTGCCGCGTTTGCGGATGCACCCCCAGACAGTGGCGCAAACCAACGCTTTGCCGGCCGCATCTCCGCAGCACGCATCGCTGCTGAAACCCCAGAGTCGCTCCGGGCGACCCTTCGGATCACGGGGGCGCGCGCTGCGACGCTCACCCTCCTGGCCGCTGCGCTCGCTGAGGGGCTCGACCTCAGCCCCGGGGCCGACCGCGAGCGTGCCAGAGCGGAGCTGCTCGACCTGCGCGGCATCGGGCCGTGGACCGTGGAACTCATCGCCATGCGAGCGCTGGGAGATCCCGACGCGTATCCTTCCGGCGACCTTATTCTCCGCCGTTCCCTCGGTGTGGACAGCCCCAGGGAGGCGGATCATATTGCCGAGCCGTGGCGTCCCTACCGCGGCTACGCCACCCAGTTTCTCTGGGCCGATTTCCTCGCCGACGCGGGGACAAAGGAGTCAGCATGAGCGAGCCCCTCGCACACGTCACCGTCGACATCGTCGGCCATCCGTTTCTCACTATCTGGAGTTCGGAAGATAACGTCATTCGCGCCGCAGGGTTCACAAGCCCCATCTCACCGCGAGAGAGCCAGCCTCGCCAGGTCAACGGCGTTGCAGGCGACTTGCTCTGGCGCCGACTGCAGGCGAGCGACCAGAGGCACGCGGCTCGAGGCATAGCGGGCTCGGAAACCACGGACGGAGCTATCCCGACCGCACTCAGGGCCTACGCTGGCGGCGATGTGACCGCGGTGGATGCGCTGACAGTCTCGCAGCGAGAGACCCCGTTTCGGCGGGAGGTGTGGGATGCGCTCCGCGGCGTACCAGCCGGACGAACAGTCACCTACTCGGAGCTTGCCAGTCTCGCGGACCGGCCATCTGCGGTGCGGGCAGCGGCTTCGGTGTGCGCGGTGAACCTGATCGCGCTCATCGTTCCCTGCCACCGGGTTATTCGGGCGGACGGCAGCCTGGGAAAGTACCTGTTCGGTCGAGGGCTCAAAGAGCACCTGCTCGCACACGAGGGCGCCCTACTGCGGTAGGTCTGTCTTTGCCCGTTCGTATGCCGTTTGTGGGAGTTTTCGGCATACGATGCGTCGATTACGTATCTTCGGGCGCGGGGCACGGCACGAGGCGCGAGGCGCGAGACCCCGGCGCATTATCCGAGACTCTGGCGCACCCACACACAGTGGGTACAGAAAAGGGGCCCGGCGCAATGCCGAGCCCCTTCAGTTCGCGTACGTTACTCGCCCTGGCCCGGGGTGATCCCGGTCGAGGCGGCAGCTGCAGCGGCGGCAGCCGAGGCCTCGCCGTGCGACTTCTCAGTGTCGCGCTTCGTCTCGAAGGTGAACTTGCCCTCTTCGAGATCCACCATCACGGTGTCGCCTGCGAGCAGCTCCGCACCGAGGATCTGCTCGGAGAGCCTGTCCTCGATCTCGCGCTGGATCGCACGGCGCAGCGGACGCGCACCGAGCGTCGGGTCGTACCCGATCTCGGAGAGACGCTCACGCGCCGACTGCGAAACCTCGATGTACATGTCGCGGTCAAGGAGACGGTCCTTGAGCTGCTTCACGAACAGGTCAACAATCTGCAGCAGCTCGGGCTTCGAGAGCTGCGGGAAGACGATCGTGTCATCGACACGGTTCAGGAACTCGGGCTTGAAGTGCTTCTTGAGCTCCTCGTTGACCTTGCCCTTCATCGTCTCGTAGCCGACCTGCGAGTCGCCCTCGAGCTGGAACCCGACCGGGCCGCCGGCAATTGCCGAGGAACCGAGGTTCGTGGTCATGATGATGACGGTGTTCTTGAAGTCGACAACGCGGCCCTGGCCGTCGGTGAGACGACCCTCTTCGAGCACCTGCAACAGCGAGTTGAAGATGTCGGGGTGCGCCTTCTCGATCTCGTCGAAGAGCACGACGGAGAACGGCTTGCGGCGCACCTTCTCGGTGAGCTGGCCGCCCTCTTCGAAGCCGACGAACCCGGGAGGGGCACCGAACAGGCGGGACACGGTGTGCTTCTCGCCGTACTCGGACATGTCGAGCGAGATGAGCGCGTCTTCGTCGTCGAACAGGAACTCCGCGAGGGCCTTCGCGAGCTCGGTCTTACCGACGCCCGTGGGGCCGGCGAAGATGAACGAGCCCGAGGGGCGCTTCGGATCCTTCAGGCCAGCACGCTGGCGGCGGATCGTCTTCGCGAGCGCCGAGATCGCCTCGTTCTGGCCGATGACCCGCTGGTGCAGGGCATCTTCCATGAAGCGGAGACGGCTGGTCTCTTCCTCGGTGAGCTTGAAGACGGGGATGCCGGTCGCCTGCGCGAGCACCTCGGCGATGAGTCCCTCATCGACCTCGGCGTTCGTCGCGACGTCGCCTGCGCGCCACTGCTTTTCAAGGCGGAGGCGTTCAGCGATGAGCTTCTTTTCCTCGTCGCGCTTGTTCGCGGCCTTCTCGAAGTCCTGCGCCTCGATTGCCTGCTCCTTGTCGGCGCGGACAACGGCGATCTTCTCGTCGAATTCGCGCAGCTCGGGCGGGCTCGAGAGGATCGACAGCCGCAGGCGTGCGCCGGCTTCGTCGATGAGGTCGATGGCCTTGTCCGGGAGGAAGCGATCCTGCACGTAGCGATCCGCGAGGTTCACGGCGGCGACGATCGCACCGTCGGTGATCGACACCTTGTGGTGTGCCTCGTAGCGGTCGCGGAGGCCCTTCAAGATGTTGATCGAGTGCGGCAGCGACGGCTCGTTCACCATGATCGACGGGAAGCGACGCTCAAGCGCCGCGTCCTTCTCGAAGTGCTTGCGGAACTCGTCGAGCGTGGTCGCACCGATGGTCTGCAGTTCGCCGCGCGAGAGCATCGGCTTGAGGATGTTCGCGGCATCGATCGCGCCCTCGGCAGCACCTGCGCCGACGAGCGTGTGGATCTCGTCGATGAAGATGATGATGTCACCGCGATTGCGGATCTCCTTGGTGACCTTCTTCAGGCGTTCCTCGAAGTCACCGCGGTAGCGGCTGCCGGCGATCATCGACGAGAGGTCAAGCACGTAGACCTGCTTGTCCTTCAACGTCTCGGGCACCTCGCCCTTGATGATTGCCTGCGCGAGGCCCTCGACGACGGCGGTCTTGCCGACGCCGGGTTCGCCGATGAGCACGGGGTTGTTCTTCGAGCGGCGCGAGAGGATCTGCATGACCCGCTCGACCTCTTTCTCACGCCCGATCACGGGATCGAGCTTGCCCTCGCGAGCGGCCTGGGTGAGGTTGCGACCGAACTGGTCGAGCACCTGCGAACCCTTGGGCGCTTCGCCTGCCTCGGGGGCACCGACGGTCGCGCTCTCCTTGCCGGCCTGGTAGCCGGAGAGGAGCTGGATCACGGCCTGGCGCACGCGGTTGAGGTCGGCGCCGAGCTTCACGAGCACCTGAGCGGCAACGCCCTCGCCCTCACGGATGAGGCCGAGGAGAATGTGCTCGGTGCCGATGTAGTTGTGCCCGAGCTGCAGCGACTCGCGCAGGCTCAGCTCAAGCATCTTCTTCGCACGCGGCGTGAACGGAATGTGGCCCGACGGTGGCTGCTGACCGGTCCCGATGATTTCGGTGACCTGTGCGCGCACAGCGTCGAGTGAGATGTCGAGCTGCTCAAGAGCTTTCGCCGCGACACCCTCGCCCTCGTGAATGAGGCCGAGCAGGATGTGCTCAGTACCAATGTAGTTGTGGTTGAGCAGCTTCGCCTCTTCCTGGGCGAGCACGATCACGCGACGAGCGCGGTCAGTGAATCTCTCAAACATCTATACCCTCCTTGACGGTTCGCACGGAGTGTGGATCCGCCGATAGACCCAGGCTACGCGCCCCGGGACACATGTGGGGCCGTGTTCGCCAGAGGCGTGACGCGCGGGATCGGCGGTCGCGGAGCGCTACCGATTTCACGAAACCCTGGTTTGACAACTCGGATCACACGTCGCACACTTATCGATAAGCGTTAATATCGACAATCGATAAACTCCTCGAGAGGTGAACTCTCGCATCGCGACAGAACTCTCCATCGACCTCAGGCCCCGACCCAGGCCCAGCCCCCAGCCCCAGCCCCAACCCCAGAAGGACCCGCGCGTATGAGTACCCCCTCCAACTACCGCCCGGCCAAGGCCGACCGCGTCGCCCTCGTGATCCTCATGCTGCTCGGCGCGGCCATCATCATCGCAAGCGCAATCGACTTCGTGACGAGCACAGTTCGCACTCTGGGCCCCGGCCAGCACACAATCAACCCGACATTTTTCGAGCTCCCAGCCAAGCTCCCACTCGGCCCCGGCGGCGCTGAGGTCTCCGCGGTGGTGACCGCAGCAACCGTCGACGTGCCAGGGCTTGTGGCGCCAGCGACCGGATTCCTCATTGCCGAGCAGGCAACGAGCTTCGTCGCCATCACCACGGTCATCGTCTGCCTCCTTATCCTCGGCAAGCGGGCGCTGCGCGGCGTCTTCTTCGGTCGCGGCAATACTGCCCTCGTCGTCACCACGGGGTTCGCGGCCATCTTCGGCGTGATGCTCCCGCCGATCCTCGGCCAGATGGGAACGACGGAGGCGCTCCTCGATCTCTCGGAGGGCGACTACTTCAGCTTCGGCGTCTCGGCGAACCCCGTCTACTTCTTCGTCGCGATCTTTGTCTTCGGCATTATCGCCACCGCTTACACCGTTGGCGCGCGCATTCAGCGGGAGACCGAGGGGCTGGTATGAGCCCGGCAGATCCCGAGGAGGGGCACGCGATCCACTGCCGGCTCGATGAGTTGCTCGCCGAGCGCGGCATGACGCTCACCGAACTCAGCGAGCGTGTTGGGGTGAGCATTGTCAATCTGTCGGTTCTCAAGAATGACCGCGCACGCGCGATCCGCTTCTCGACTCTCACTGCGATCTGCCGGGCGCTCGACTGCGAGGTCGGCGAGCTGCTCGTCGTGTCTTCATGAGCGCAACCGTCCTGAGTGCTGTTATCACCCGATAACTGGATGCCCGCGGCCCTGCCCCGAAAGCACGCCGCTGGGCTACGATGAGATGCATGTCAGCATCGCCCCGGGAGCTCGCAAAGGCGCAGCGACGCGAGCGGTATCTTGAGGCCGCCGCGACCCTCATCGCCGAGCGTGGCTTCAGCGGCGTCTCGATCGACCTCCTCGGATCCGCCGTCGGCGTGAGCGGCCCCGCCCTCTACCGGCACTTCTCAAGCAAAGAGGACATTCTCACGCAGCTGCTCGTTGGCGCGAGTGAACGGCTGCTTGCCGGCTACGAGGCGATCATCGCCGAGAATCTCGGGGACGAGGAGACGCTGCACAGGCTCGTGCATTTCCACCTCGACTTCGCGACAAACGAGCGCGACGTGATTCTTGCGCAGGAGCGCGAGCTCGGCAATCTTCCCGAGGAGCCGCGGCGGCAGGTGCGCAGCCTGCAGCGGCGCTACGTGAACGGCTGGGTTGCCATCACCGAACGCCTCATGCCGGAGGCAAGTCGCGCCGATCTCACCGTGCGCCTTCACGCGGTATTCGGTCTCCTGAACTCAACCCCGTACAGCGGCTCGCTCGCCTCGCCCACCCGCGTGCGGAGCATCCTCGCAGAGATGGCGCTCAGCAGCCTGTTCGCAGCGCAGGCTCCGGCATCGATTGGCCGGTGTGGCGGTACGCCAGAGTAATGCACGACCATGACGTCATTGCGTACCTGGGCGTAGAGCAGTACTGCGGTTGCGCACCGAGGCCGCTTTGGTCCAGCCCGACACAGCAGCGGTGTTTGGACTATCGAAGCTCCGGGCCAGAGATGAAGTGGGTGTTCCGGGTCCCTTTGTCGGTAGCTACTGACAGGCCCTGATTGACGTGAGGGGTCTTCACAATTGCAGGTGCAGACCCCAACAATGAGGAGCATTCACAAGCCATGACCTCAGCGAGGTCATGGCTTTTTTGCTGCCGATCACTCCTGACTTCGCTGAGGGCATGGCGCCTGAGCGATTCGGGCTGGGCGTGCCTGAGCCTCGACGCTGACGCTAGCGTTCGAGGTCGTAGTGCCCCGGGTCTTTCGGGTGGAACTCGGTGACGCCGTAGCCGGCCTCTGCCGGGATCCGCACCACCGGCGACCCATCAGCACCAAAACCAACGGTTGAGGTGACCGGAATTCGCGGGTAGTGCGGGGCCGCAGCGAGCACCTCGTCGACCGAGGCGTGCTCGCCCAGCCGCTTGAGATTCATGAGCGTCGGCAGCAGCAGCAGTTCGCCGGGCAGACGCGTCGCTTCACCGGGCTGCACCCAGCGGACGGCGACCGCTTCGACCCCGTCTGCCGTCGGCTCCTGCTCGTCGGGGGCGCGCGCCAGGAAGAAGTCAGTGTCAAAGCGTCGTCTCCCGCCCTCGGGTGTGATCCACCGCCCGAACGGCACAACATCCTCGACCGCGAGCCGAGCTGCCGTCGCCCCAAGAATGCCGGCGAGACCAGCGGCGCCCGCGGCGGCGGGCGTCGGCACCTCCGCTCCCCCGAGCAGGCGCTCGCCAGGGCCGCGGGCGAGCAGCACGCCCACCTCTTCCCAGGTCTCGCGGATCGCGGTCACCCGCAGCGCCGCGGCCTCGTCTTCGAGAGCCGATCCGTTGTCGCGCGCGAGCGGCCCGTCACTGGGTTCGAGCACCCCACCGGGAAATACGAGCGCCGAGGGGAATGCTCCGCGTGAGCTGCCGCGGCGCAGCATGAGCACACGCAGCGGATCGTCGCGCACGAGCAGCAGCGACGCTGAGCGCCGCGGCACCACTGGGGTGCGCGGCTGCCCGGCGTCACGCTGGCGGCTCACCTGTCAGTCCGCCGCTCCCGGCGCCTGGGTGTCCGAGGCCGCGGCGGCCTCGGCAATGCGGCGGGCCTGACGCAGCAGCGGTTCGTCGATCATCTGCCCATTGTAAGCAAAGACGCCACCGGGTGCCGAGCGTGCGGTCTCGAGCACGCCAGCGGCCCACTGGGTCGCGGCGTCGCTGGGCCGGTACGCTTCACGGAGGATCGGCACCTGCCTCGGGTGCAGGCACATCGCCCCACGGAACCCCGACGCCGCCGCCTCGGTGGCCTCCTCGCGCAGACCCTCGTCATCCTGCAGGTCGGTGTGTACGGTGTCGTACGCTGGCTTCCCCGCGGCCGCCGCGGCGAGCAGCACCCGTGAGCGGGCATACTGCGCGAGCTCACCAAAGCGCCCATCGGCGGTGCGACTCTTGAAGCCGCCGATCGCCGCGACGAGATCCTCGGCTCCCCAGGTGAGCGCCGCGACCCGCGGGTCTGCGGCGAGCGCGTCGACGTCTCGAACTCCGATGGGTGTCTCGCAGAGCGCGATCACCTCGTAGCCTTCGAGGCCGTCGAGGTTGCCGGGGGTTTCGGCCTTCGGCAGCATGATCCTGCGGTAGGCGGTTTGCGTGAGGGCCTGCAGGTCTGCGGCGTGAAACTCGGAGCCTGCCGGGTTCACGCGCACGATCACCCGTGCAGGGTCGAGCGGATGCGCGATGAGGGCGTCTCGCGCAGCCTGCTTATCTGCTGGTGCGACAGCGTCTTCGAGGTCGATGATCACGGTGTCGGCTCGGTCCGCTGCCTTCGCGTAGCGGTCGGGGCGGTCGCCCGGGCAGAACAGCAGCGCTGGTCCGGCGATCATGCGTCGCCGCCAGAGGTGGCTTCCGGCTCCCCGAGCGCGGGGACGCCCTCGGGGCGGCAGAGCATGAGGGTCGAGCGGCGCGCGACCGCGACAACGTTGCCGTGCTGGTCGCGCGCGGTGTGCTCGAACTCGACAACGCCCTGACCGGGGCGCGACTGCGAGAGCCGCTTGCCGAAAATGAGTGTCTCGGCGGTCATGGTGTCTCCCGCGCGCATCGGCGACGGGAAACGGATGTCGGTCATCCCGAGGTTTGCGACGATCGTGCCCTGTGTGAGCTGCGCGACTGACAGGCCGACGAGCGTGGACAGCGTGAACATGCTGTTCACGAGCCGCTCGCCGAACTCGGTGCCAGCTGACCATTCGGCGTCGAGGTGCAGCGACTGCGGGTTCATCGTCATCGTGGTGAACAGCACATTGTCCGCCTCGGTGACGGTGCGGGCGGGGGCGTGCACGTAGACGTCGCCCTCCTCCAGCTCGTCGAAGTATCGCCCGCGCTGCTCGAATCTACGTCCGCTCATCGTTTCGCACCTTCCGTGGCTGTTGCCGCCGATTGTAGTTCGCCATCCTCTGAGCCGTCACCCGCGCCCGCAACTGGAATCACTTCAGCGAGCACCTCGTTCGCGCCGACCTGCTGGCCGGGTGCGACC
>NZ_LOHP01000056.1 GCF_001482305.1 Leucobacter sp. G161 | reverse complement strand
CGGTTCCAGGGTGGCGACAAGCCCCGCACCGGCGGCTACGACCGCAACGATCGCGACCGCAAGCCGTTCCGCGACGACCGTGGGGGCCGTGACGAGCAGCGTCCCTTCCGTGGGGATCGCCCGTCGGGCGGCGATCGTGATCGCAAGCCGTTCCGTGATGACCGTCAGGGCGGCGGCGACCGCGCCCCGTACCGCGGTGGCGATCGTGACCGCAAGCCGTTCCGTGACGACCGTCAGGGTGGCGGAGAGCGGAAGCCCTTCCGAGATGATCGTGGTGGACGCGATGATCGTCGCTCAGGCGGCGACCGTGCCCCCTACCGCGGCGACCGCCCCTCGGGCGATCGCCCGCCGTACCGCGGAGATCGTGAGACAGGCGGTGGCCGTCCCCCTTTTCGCGGTGACCGCGACGACCGCGGGTACCGTCAGGATTCTGACTCCCGTGGACGTGGCGGAACCCGAGGCGGCGGCCGCAGCGACCGTGGTGGCCAGGAGCGTGAGTTCACCGAGGAAGAGCGGCTGCAGCACTCGCTGCGGCCGGTGCGTGCGGAGCACGATGACCCGATCATCGCTGAGCACATCCAGCCGAGTGATCTGCACCCGTCTGCACGTAACGAGCTGAAGACCCTGCAGCCAGAGGTTCAGGAGCGCGTGTCGCTGCACCTGGCGATGGTCGCTGAACTCATCGAGGACGATCCCGAGCTTGCGCACCAGCATGCGATCTCTGCGAGCCGTCGTGCGGGTCGGATCCCCGTGACTCGCGAAACGCTCGCGATGACCGCCTACCGCACCGGTGATTTTGCCCTTGCGATCCGCGAGCTGCGGACGTTCCGCCGTTTGAGCGGCCGTGATTCGCACCTCGCGATCATGGTTGATTCGGAGCGTGGCCTCGGCCGGCCTGAAAAGGCGATCGAGACGGGCCTCGAGGTTGACGTCTCGACGCTTGAGACGCCCGACCGTGTTCGCCTTGCGATCGCAATGTCGGGTGCTCGTCTGGACCTGGGGCAGACGCAGCAGGCGCTGTTCGAGCTCGAAATTCCCGAGTTGGATCCGAAGACCGGTTTCTCCTGGAGCCCCGAGCTGTTCGGCGCGTACGCGACCGTGCTCGAGGATCTGGGGCGTGACGCCGAGGCAGCGGAGTGGTTTGCGCATGCGGACCGCGCGCAGGCTGCGCTTGAAGAGCACTTCGGTGGGCTCGACGAGATCGAGGTCGTCGAGATTATTGAGTATGAGGATCTTCACGATGAGGATCTCCGCGACGAGGATCTCCTCGATGAGGATCTCTACGAGGGCGATTCGAACGAGGTCGACGACGCAGCAGCGGATCAGCCCGCCGGCGACGCCGCGACGACCGACGACGACGCTGCGGCTGAAGCCCCCGCCGCTGCCGAGGCTCCGTCCTCGGACAGTGGCGCCGTTGAAGCCATCGCTCTAGATGATGACGCTGAGACTGATCTTGCGGATGACGCTGACGCGTACCTGGACGCCTACGTTGAGACTGAAGCGGCCGAGACCGAGGTGCCCGAAACTGTGGCCGACACGGTCGACGGTGCAGCTGAGGATGCAGAATCAGTAGTTGAGCAGCCCGCACCTGGGCGGGACGACAAGGAGTAACACCATGGCGCTGTTCGGCAGGCGTGAGAAGTTCGATCCGGCGCCCGTCGAGGGGCGTGAGCTGCTGCTCACTGACCTTGACGGTGTGATCTACCGGGGCGAAGGCGCGATCGCGGGAGCGGTCGACGCACTGAATCTCGCCGCCGAACGCGTGCGGGTTGGCTATGTCACCAACAACGCCGCCCGCACGGTGCACACCGTCGCCGACCACCTGAGCACGCTCGGGCTGCGCGCGACCGCGGATGACGTGATCACGTCCCCGCAGGCGGCCGTCGCGTTGCTCCGTGACGTGGTTCCGGCTGGCTCGCGTGTGCTCGTTGTCGGCGGCGAGGGGCTCACCTACGAGCTCGAGCAGGCCGGTTTCGAGTGGACTCGTAGTGCCGAGGACAACCCGGTCGCCGTCGTACAGGGGTTCGCGCACGACGTCGGATGGGAGCAGCTCGCTGAGGCAGCCTATGCGCTGCAGGAGGAACCCGGCCGCGAGCCCCTGCCGTGGATCGCCACGAACACCGACTGGACGATTCCGCGTGCGCGCGGTATCGCGCCGGGCAACGGCACGCTCGTGTCCGCCGTGCACACGGCGGTGCAGCGGTTGCCAGACTTCGCGGGCAAGCCGGAGACGCCGATTTACGAGACAGCGTTCGAGCGCTTCGGGTCGCGGAACGCGCTTATGCTGGGGGACCGGCTCGACACTGACATTAAGGGGGCGGTCGCCGCGGGGATCCCCTCGCTGTTCGTGCTCACCGGTGTGGATCGCCCCAAGCAGCTCATCGCTGCCTCCGCGGAGATGCGCCCCGACTACACCGTTGCCTCCCTCGCAGAGCTGCATGAGCCGTACCAGCGGCAGGAGACGCTCCGCGATGGAACCGTCCGTGTGGGATCTGCGAAGGTTCGTATGGATGGCCACATTGTCAGCGTTGTTGCCGAGGGCGATACGCCGATGGAGTTGCTGCGCGCCGGGTGCGGTGCGATTTGGGCTTCGGGACTTGCGATCTATGGGCTGAAGGTGCCGGAGATTCTCCTCGAGGATCACTGGCGGTAGGCACGGGGAGCCGGCTACTCGGCCCGTTTTGTGGTTGCCTCTGTAGTCTCTACGCAAGAGATGAGGAGACCGCATGCGAAATCACTCACGAAACATTACGGCCGCGCTGCTGCTCGGGGGAGCGCTGGTCCTCACCGGCTGCTCGGGAACGACGCCCACGGCGCCCGCTGAATCACAGCAGCCAGCTGATCCGGCACCGAGCGGTCCCGCGGACGCAGGCGCCGGCAGCACGATCGAGCGGGACGCGGATCTCGCTGAGGCGACCTTCGGCATGAGCTGGACGGATGCACTGGACGCCGCCGCGAAGAACTTCGAGGGCGACCCGGTGTCGCTGTCGCTCGAGTGGAAGCGCACCGCCTTCGCGTACGGGGTCGAGCTTGTCAGCGACACCGAAAGCTACGAGGCCGTGTTCGACGCGAACACGGGCGAGCTCATGCACGAGGAGACCGAAGCCGAGTCCGCAGGCGACGTCGCGGAGAAGCGGCGAGGCATCATCAAGCCTGCCGACCTCATCGACCCCGCGAAGGCGATGAGCGCTGCGGTCGCCGCGCTCCCGGGCTCGGTTGAGGAGTGGGAGATCGACGACGAGGACGGTCGGATGAGCTACGAGGTCCAGATCATCACGGACACGGGTGATGCAGACGTGCGTGTCGACGCGGTCTCGGGCGAGATCATCGAGATAGACCACTAGCCCGCGTCAGTTCCCGGACGAGAGTCCGGGAACGGACTACGCGCCCCACACGATCGTTGAAAAGATGAGCCAGAGGTTCAGCGCAACGATCGCGAACACGACGAACAGCGATACGTAGCGGAGCATCTTGCCGTTCGTGAATTCGCCCATCACATCGGCCCTGCCGGTGAGGTTGATGAGCGGGATCAGGGCGAACGGAATGCCGAACGACAGCACGACCTGGCTGATGACGAGCGCCCAGGTCGGATCGATGTTGAACCCGAGGAGCAGCAACGCTGGCACAATCGTGATGAGGCGCCGCGTGAGGATCGAGACCCGCACGTTCAGGAGCCCCGCCATGATCTCGGCACCAGCGTAGGCCCCGACCGAGGTTGACGCGAGGCCAGACACGAGCAACCCGATCGCGAACAGCAGCCCGACGACCGGGCCGACGTGCGTCGTGATCGCGGCTGCCGCGCCTTCAATGGTCTCGGTGCCGTCAATGCCGGGGAGTGAAGCAGCGGCGAGCAGCAGCATCGCGATGTTCACGCCGCCAGCGACGATCAGCGCGAGCACCACGTCGAGCTTCGTCGCCCGCAGCAAATGGCGGATCCGCGGCACGCGGCCGTCGATGTGGTCTTCGGGGGTGTGCCCGTGGCGGTCGCGTGCCAGCGACGAATGCAGGTAGATGGCGTGCGGCATGACCGTCGCGCCGAGCATGCTCGCGGCGAGCAGCACCGACTGGGTGTCGACGAAGCGAGGCACGAGGCCAGCGAACATTTCGCCGAGATTGAGATCGCTCACGAACAGTCCGCCGACGAAGCCGATCGTGATGATGAGCAGCATCGCCATAATGACGGCCTCGAAGCGCCGCTGGTATTTGCCCTGCAGCATCAGGATGACGAGCGACACTGCGCCGACGATCACACCGCCGGCGAGGAGGGGCACCCCGAACAGGATGTAGAGCGCGATGGCCCCGCCGATGACCTCGGCAAGATCTGTGGCCGCTGCGACGACCTCTGCCTGTGCCCAGAACAGTCGGCGGTTCGCGGGCCGGAGCCGTTCGCCGAGGAGCTGCGGCAGGCTTTTGCCGGTGACGAGCCCGAGCTTCGCTGACAGGTACTGCACGATAACCGCCATGGCGTTGGCAGCGACGAGTACCCACAGCAGCGTGTAGCCGTACTTTGCGCCGGCGGAGAGGTTCGCCGCGACGTTGCCGGGGTCGACGTAGGCAATCGCCGCGACGAACGCGGGACCGAGGAGATGAAGAAGTCTGCGCTCGGGCTTGGTCTGCACGGTATCCGACGTCATGCACCCATGCTAATACGATCTATCGCACAATCAAGTTCGAATAGTCGAACACTTGTGTTGCACGGGCGTGCTGCAGGCCAGTCGGTGGCTGCGAGTAGGCTTGTGGCATGGAACGCGACGCAGAGAACGGCCAGGCGGCAGCCGCCGAGCACGCGCGCGAGCAGGCATCCGAGGGCGCAGCAAGCGATGGTCTGCTCGACAAGCTTGGCCTCATCGAGTCCCAGCCGCTCGAACACCGCGCTCGCGGCTTCGAACAACTGCACGACGAGCTCCTGCAGGAGCTGCAGCGCAGCGACCAAGGCGGGGCATAGCCCGGTGCCAGCAGAGAAACTGTGGTCGGGGCATCCCGAGCGGCTTGATCGCGCCCTCGTCGAGCTCGGGCTCGTGCGGTCGCGCAGCCGCGCCGCCGAGCTGATCGGTGCGGGCGGCGTCAGCATCGACGGTGTCGCGGCAGGCAAGCCCGGCGCGCGCGTGCGCGAGGGGGCACTCGTCGCCGTCGACGGTGACGATCACTACGTGAGCCGCGGAGCGCATAAGCTGCTCGCCGCGCTCGACCGCTTCGGGCTCGACCCGAGCGGCCGGCTGGCACTCGATCTTGGCGCCTCCACCGGCGGCTTCACCCAGGTGCTGCTCGAACGCGGAGCGAGGGAGGTGCTCGCGGTCGACGTCGGGCACGATCAGCTCGCGCCAGAGCTCCGCGCCGATGAGCGCGTACGGGTTGTCGAGGGGTGCAACGCACGCGCGCTCGACGCGAGTGTGCTCGCTGACCTCACTGGAGTAACTGAACGCCCAAGCCTGGTCGTCGCTGATCTCTCGTTTATCTCGCTCACGCTCATCCTGCCCGCAATCACCCGCTGCACCGACACGGGGGCGGATCTCGCGCTGCTCATTAAGCCGCAGTTCGAAGTGGGGCGCGTGCGCGACGGGATTGTCACCGACCCGGAGCAGTGGGCTGAGGCGATCCGCAAGGTCCTGCGATCCGCTGCGGCGCTCGAGCTCGCGGTGCGCGGGCTCGAACCGTCACCGATCGCCGGCGGCGAGGGCAACCGAGAATTTCTCGTCCATCTCGTGCGCGGCGCACCCGTCGATCCGAGAGAATGGGACGAGCGCATCCGTGAGGTGTGCGCCACAGTTCGCGAGGGCGAAGAAGGGAGCCGCGAGTGACTGCTTCGACAGGGGACCGGTGCATGCTCATCGTCTCCCACACCTACCGTGCTGAGGCGATCGAGGCGACGGCGGCGGTCGTTGCTGCGTTGCTTGCAGCCGACGTGCGGCCCGTGCTCAGCGCTGAGGATCACGCCGCATTCGCCCCGCACGTGAACCTCGAGCACACCGCGATCCTCGGCGATGAGGTGCCGCTCAGCACACTCGAGGCGGCGATCGTCCTCGGCGGCGATGGCACGATCCTTCGCGCGGCAGAGATGCTCCGCGGATCCGAGTGCCCCATTGCCGGCGTGAACCTCGGACACGTCGGCTTCCTCGCCGAAATGGAGAGTTTCGACCTCGGCTTCACGGTCGAACAGGTACTCGCTGGGAACTACACAGTCGATGAACGCCTCACCCTCGAGGTGCGCGCGGAGCTCGACGGGGAGCTCCTCGCTGAGACCTGGGCGCTCAACGAGGCGACCGTCGAGAAGCGGCGACGCATGCTCGAGGTCTCCGTCGGCATTGACGACCACCCCGTCTCCGTGTTTGCGTGTGACGGAGTCGTGCTTGCGACGCCGACCGGGTCGACCGCGTACGCGTTTTCCGCGGGCGGACCGATCGTGTGGCCGTCCGTGCAAGCGCTGCTCATGGTGCCGATTGCGGCGCACGCGCTCTTCAACAAGCCGCTCGTCGCGGGCCCCGACTCGGAGCTCACGGTGCGGATCCTCCCCGAGAACATCGGGCCAGGCGTGATGTGGTGCGACGGCCGCCGCCGCACCGAACTCCCCGCGGGCTCGGTGGTCACGGTGCGCAGATCCCCGGAGACTGTGCGAATCGCGCGCCTGAACGAGGCGCCCTTCTCCGAGCGGCTCGTGCGCAAGTTCGACCTGCCGGTGAGCGGCTGGCGCGGTGACCGCAACGGCAACGGGCAGGGCAACGGTACCGGCGGTTTCAGTGCTGCTCGCGCCATGAGCCGGGACCGAGACAGGGACGGTGACGCATGATCGAAGAACTCCACATCAAAGACCTCGGAGTGATTGCAGACTCCACACTGCCTCTCGGGCCAGGGTTCACGGCGATCACCGGCGAGACCGGAGCCGGCAAGACAATGGTGGTCAGCGCACTCGGACTGCTCATGGGTGAGCGCTCCGACGCCGGCGGTGTCCGCGTCGGCGCCACCCAGGCACGCGTGAGCGGCATCGTGCACAGCAGCGACCCGGCCGTTGCCGAAATTGTCGATGAATTGGGCGGCGACCTCGAGGACGGCGAACTCATCATGAGCCGCACCGTCTCAGCAGAGGGCCGCAGTCGGGCAGCCGTCGGCGGCGTGAGCGCGCCGGTCGGAGCGCTCGGTCGGCTCTCCGAGCGGCTCTTCGCCGTCCACGGCCAGTCCGAGCAGCTGCGACTCAAATCGCAGACCGCGCAGCGCGACACCCTCGACAGGTTTGGTGGCGAGGCGCTCGCCGCCGTGCTCCGGCAGTACCGCGAGGTTCACACCGCGCGCGCCGAGGCCGAGCAGCGCTTCATCACGCTGACCGAGACGCGCGACTCGCGCGCCGCCGAGGTCGTGCGGCTGCGCACCGAGCTCGAGGAGATTTCCGCGGTGGACCCCGTCGCGGGCGAGGAAACCGAACTTGCCGCGCGCATCGAACTGCTCGGCAACGTTGAGGGGCTGCGCGCCGCTGCGGTCGGCGCGGCCGAGGCGCTCGCGAGCGAGTCCGACGACCCGATGCAGCGCGATGCTGGCGGGCTGGTGGATTTCGCGGTGCAGGATCTCGACAGGGTCGCGGATCTCGATCCGCGGATCGCCGGGGTCGCTGAGCAGCTCCGGTCGGTGAGTTTTCAGATCGCCGACGCCGCGAAGGAACTCGCCGCCTACGCGAGCGACCTCGACGAGGAGGGGCCGGGCGAGCTCGCACGCGCGAGCGAGCGGCTTGCGGCACTCACCGGTCTCTTCCGCTACTACGGGGCGACGAGCGAGGACGTGCTTGCGCACGCAGACCAGGCATCGGCGCAGTTACTGGCGCTCGACGGCGACGACGAGGCGCTCGGGGGCCTTGAGGCGCGCGTTGCCGAACTGCGTGACGATGAACTGCAGCTCGCCGCGCAGCTCACCGCGCTGCGACAGGCTGCCGCCGAGCAGCTCGGGGTTGCCGTGAGCGCCGAGCTGCGCGAGCTTGCGCTGCCGGACGCGCGGTTCGTCGCGACCGTGGCGCCGCTTGACGCGCTCAGCGGATCCGGCGCAGACGACATCCAGTTTCTGCTCGCCCCGCATCCCGGAGCGACGCCGCGCCCGATCGCGAAGAGCGCCTCGGGCGGCGAGCTGTCGCGAGTAATGCTCGCGCTGGAGGTCGTGCTTGCCGGTGCGGACCCGGTGCCGACGTTTGTGTTCGACGAGGTCGACGCCGGCGTCGGCGGCGCGGCCGCCATTGAAATCGGGAGGCGACTGCGGCAGCTGTCGAAGACCTCGCAGGTCATCGTCGTCACCCACCTTGCGCAGGTTGCCGCGTTCGCGACGAATCACCTCCGCGTGGTGAAGGACTCCAGCGGCGGCTTCACCCAGTCCAGCTGCGTCGCGCTCGAGGGCGACGCCCGGCTCGCTGAGATGGCTCGACTGCTCTCCGGCCTCGACACCTCCGAAAGTGCACTCGACCATGCGGCCGAGCTGCTCGAGCTCGGGAAGTAACTCCCAGGAAACGACGGCGCTTCGTGGGGCACAAGCCGCACACAGAGTCCCTGGCCGCTGCTACGCTCACAGCATGGCGATATTCAAGTCCATAGGCTTCGGAAAGAAGTCCAAGCAGACACCGGCGAGCGAGCCCATAGCGGCAGCCGCGCAGCCCGACGAGCATAAATTGGTGTTGCACGCCGACACGACCCTCATGGACGCTGATGTGCGCGAGATGTATCGCGACGCGCAGGAGGCCGCACTCGACGCCGAAGACGTCGCGCGTGACAAGCGGCAGAGCGAATTCTCGCTCAAGCAGCCGTTCGCCCTCGGCTTCACGATCACGTTGGGCGTGCTTGTCGCACTCGTTGTCGGCGACATGGTCGGACAGCTCTCGACGATCCTCATGTACGTCGTTGCCGCGCTCTTCATCGCGCTTGGCCTCGACCCGGTGGTGCGCTGGCTTGAACGGCACGGCCTCAAGCGCGGGCTCGGCATCGGTGTCGTGTTCGCTGGCTTCATCCTCGTCATCGGCGGCATCCTCGCGATCGTCATTCCGATGATCGCGAACCAGATCGCGCAGCTCGTCTCGAGCGCTCCCGAGATCGTGCGGAACCTCACCAGCGAGCAGTGGTACAAAGACATCAACGCCCGCTTCGGCGAGTTCGTGGACTTCAACGCGCTGCTGAGCATGGGGCAGGACTTCATCGGCAAGCCCTCGAACTGGGCGTCGGTCGCCGGCGGCGTCTGGCAGGCCGGCATCGGCATCGCGAACGGCCTGACGGCGACGTTGATCGTGCTCATCCTGTCGCTGTACTTCCTCTCCTCGCTGCGCACCATCAAGCGCGGCTTCTACTCGGTGGTGCCCCGGTCGGGCCGCGCGAAGGTGATCGACATCACCGAGCAGGTGACGAAGTCTGTCGGTGGCTACGTGAACGGCATGGTCGTGCTCGCGCTCGTGAACGCGACGCTCGGTTTCATCATGATGACTGTCGTCGGGGTCCCGTTCGCGGGTCTGGTTGCGGTCGGCGTGTTTATGCTCGCGCTCATCCCGCTCATTGGGTCGGTGTTGGCGACGGTGCTCGTGACGGCGATCGCGCTGTTCAACTCGCCGATCACCGCCCTCATCGCGGCGATCTACTACCTCATCTACATGCAGCTCGAGTCGTACCTCCTCACGCCGCGCATCATGAACCGGGTCGTCTCGGTTCCAGGGTCGCTCGTCGTGATCGGTGCGCTCGCGGGCGGTACGCTGCTGGGGCTCCTCGGTGCGCTCATCGCCATCCCGGTGACCGCCGCGGTGCTCATGATTATCAAACAGGTGTGGATCCCGCGCCAGGACGCCCGCTAGAGTCGCGCAGCGGAAGCAGCGCCAGAGGTGATAGGATCGAAGCCCGTGGGAGCAAACGCGGATCAGACCAAAACAACCAAGCACATCTTCGTGACCGGTGGGGTTGTTTCCTCACTCGGCAAGGGGCTGACAGCCGCGAGTCTCGGTAATCTTCTTACCGCACGCGGCCTGCATGTCGTCATGCAGAAGCTCGACCCTTACCTGAACGTCGACCCTGGCACAATGAACCCGTTCGAGCACGGCGAGGTCTTCGTGACCGACGACGGCGCCGAGACGGATCTCGATATCGGGCACTACGAGCGGTTCCTCGGAATCAACCTCTCGCAGGCCGCGAACGTGACGACCGGGCAGATCTATTCTGAGGTTATTCAGAAGGAGCGCCGCGGTGACTACCTCGGTGCGACCGTGCAGGTGATCCCGCACATCACCAACGAGATCAAGCGCCGCATGCGACTGCAGTCCGAGCAGGATCCGCAGCCGGATGTCATCATCACCGAGATCGGTGGCACCGTCGGCGACATCGAGTCGCAGCCGTTCCTCGAATCCGCACGCCAGGTGCGCCACGAGCTCGGCCGCAAGAACGTCATCTTTGTGCACGTCTCGCTCGTGCCGTACATGGGCGCCTCGGGTGAGCAGAAGACGAAGCCGACGCAGCACTCGGTCGCGCAGCTGCGCTCGATCGGCATCCAGCCGGACGCCCTCGTGCTCCGCTCCGACCGCCCGGTCACCGGCGACAACCTTCGCAAGATCGCGCTCATGTGCGATGTTGACGAGAGCGCCGTCGTGAACGCGATCGACGTGAAGAGCATCTACGACCTGCCGCAGCTGCTGAACTCGCAGGGCCTCGACCAGACCATCGTCGATCACCTGCAGCTCACCGAGCGCGTCACCGACGTCGACTGGACCGGCTGGCGGCCCGTGCTCGACGCCGTGCACAACCCGAAGGGTGAGGTCACGATCGGCCTCGTCGGCAAGTACATCGACCTGCCCGACGCCTACCTCTCGGTCACCGAGGCGCTGCGGGCCGGCGGCTTCGCGCACTCCACCAAGGTGAACATCGAGTGGATCCCGTCAGACGCCTGCGAGACGCCCGAGGGCGCCCGCGAAAAGCTGTCGCACCTGCACGGCATTCTCGTGCCCGGCGGTTTCGGCATTCGCGGTATCGAGGGCAAGCTCGGCGCGCTCCGATTCGCGCGTGAGAACGGCATCCCGACGCTCGGTATCTGCCTCGGCATGCAGTGCATGGTCATCGAGTACGCGCGCAATGTCGCCGGCCTCGAGGGCGCATCCTCGACCGAGTTCGATCCTGAGACGAAGGTCCCCGTCATCGCGACGATGGCCGAGCAGGTCGACATCATTGACGGCGGCGACCTTGGCGGCACGATGCGCCTGGGCCTGTACGAGGCGAAGCTTGCCGAGGGGTCCCTCGCAGCCGAGGTGTACGGCGACACGACCGCGAGCGAGCGTCACCGTCACCGCTACGAGGTGAACAACGCGTACCGCGACGAGATCGCGGCCGCAGGGCTCTCGTTCTCGGGCCTGAGCCCCGACGGCAGCCTCGTCGAGTACGTCGAGCTGCCCCGCACGGCGCACCCGTACTACATCGCCACCCAGGCGCACCCCGAGCTGCGCTCGCGCCCCGGCACACCCCACCCGCTGTTCGCAGGCCTCGCAGGCGCTGCGATTGAGCGGCGCGAGGCTGCCAGCCTGTTCGAGGTTGAGGAAGCCTCGGGGGAGTAACCCGTGACCCACATGACCAGGCCCGAGCTCACGCTCGCCGATGAGCCCGCACGCGACGTGCGCGTGCTCGAGAGCCGTGAGCTCGTGGCCGGTCACGTGTGGGACATCAGGCGCGACCGGCTGGAGTTCGCGGACGCCGTGCTTGAGCGCGACTTCATGGACCATCCCGGAGCGGTCGCCGTGCTCGCGCTCGATGAGCAGGATCGCGTGCTGCTCATTCAGCAGTACCGACACCCGATCGCGCACCGCGACTGGGAGATCCCGGCAGGCCTCATGGACGTGCCGGGCGAGAGCGGCCTGATCGGCGCGCAGCGCGAGCTCGCCGAGGAAGCCGACCTCGCGGCTGAACAGTGGGATCTCCTGCTCGACCTGTTCCTGAGCCCCGGCGGATCGAGCGAGGCCGTGCGCGTGTTCCTCGCCCGAGGACTCACGCCCGCCACGCACGACTTTGTGCGCGAGGGCGAGGAAGCCGAGATCGTGCCGACGTGGATCCCGCTCGACGACGCGGTCACCGCGGTCCTCGAGGGCAGGATCGCGAACAGTATCGCCGCCGCGGCAGTGCTCGCTGCCGCCGCGGCCAAGGGACGCGGCTGGGCGACGCTCCGCGATCCGCATCTCGCCTGGACCGCGCGCGACACGGTGCGCGGCGAACGATCGAAGTAGCGATGCAGCCGGATCCCGCAATCGCGAAGTATCTCAGGCACCTGAGCATCGAGCGCGGGCTGAGCGACAACAGCATGGCCGCGTACCGGCGCGATTTTGCGCGCTACGGTGACTGGCTCGCTTCGCAGGGCATCGGCGACCTCGCCGCGGTGACCCCCGAAACGATCTCCGCCTACGTTGCCGCCCTCGCGAGCGCGACCAGATCGGGCGCCGACGAGAGCGAGCCGCCCGTGCCCGCATACTCTGCGGCGTCGATCACACGAATGGTGTCGACCGTGCGGGGCCTGCACCGCTTCCTCTTTGACGAGGGCGAGCTGCCAGACAACGCCGGCCGCGGAGTGCGCACCCCGAAAAAGGGGCAGCGACTGCCGAAAGCGATCTCCATCGAAGACGTGCAGGCGCTGCTCGATGCCGTCAGCGGCGACGACCCGGTGTCACTGCGCGACCGGGCCCTGCTCGAGCTGCTGTACGCGAGCGGTGCACGCGTGAGCGAGGTCACCGCGATCGACCTCGACGACCTGTACGGCGGCGCCGGCGGCTCACAGAGCGGCGGCGCGGGTGGCGGGGACGTCTGGGGCGACCCCGAGCGGGCGCTCCGCGACGGTGGCCTCATGCGGGTCACCGGCAAGGGCGGCAAGACCCGCATCGTGCCCTACGGCCGCTACGCGGGCGAAGCGCTCGCCGCCTACCTCGTGCGCGCACGACCCCAGTTCGCGGCCCGCGGCTCGGGGAGCCCCGCGCTATTCCTCGGCCCGCGCGGGGCCAGACTGTCGCGGCAGAGCGCCTGGCTCGTGATCCGTGCGGCGGCCGAAGCCGCCGAGCTCACAGTCGAGGTCTCGCCGCACACGCTCAGGCACTCGTTCGCGACCCACCTGCTCGCGGGCGGGGCCGATGTGCGCGCCGTGCAGGAGCTGCTCGGGCACTCCTCGGTGACGACCACGCAGATCTACACGCAGGTCACCGCCGACACCCTCCGCGAGCACTTCGTGAACGCGCACCCGCGCGCGAAGTAACGGGCCGCAGCCGCGTGTGAGATAGCGGGCCCCAGCCGCGCGGGTGACGGCGCAGCGCCGGCGCTGCTCGTCAAATTGCGCACGCTGCGCGTCAAATTGCGCAGGATTCGACCGATCCTGCGCTGTGCGGCGCAGCGGCTGCCTAGCCTGAGAGCAGGGAACGGTGCCCCGTACGCTTGGCGGCCCCAGAACCTAGGCTGCGAGGGCGGCCGCAGCAGCTGAAGGGGCAGGACACGATGGCGATGACACCGCGACGGATGAGCAGACTCGTGGGGGCGGCGGTCGCCGCAACTCTCGGAATGACGATGCTGTCGTGGGTCGCGCCCACCGCGTCAACCATGCCTGCTGCGCAGGCCGCGCAGGCCGCACCGCCCGCACTGCCTGCAGCGAAGACTCGGACTCTCACATACACCGGTGCGCCCGAGGACATCGTTGTTCCTGCCGGAGCGGAGTCAGTCACGGTCGTTGCAGCCGGTGGGGGCGGCGGCGACCCCATGCTGGGACCGGTTGGCTCGGGCGGTGGCGGTGCGATCGTCACCGCGACTTTCCCGGTGACTCCGGGCGAGACTCTAGTCGCCAGGGTTGGTGGCAGCGGTGTGGAACACACCGCCGGAGGGTACAACGGTGGCGCGCCAGGGCGGCATCCCGGTAGTCGGAGTTCTGTGATTGCAGGCGGCGCTGGTGGTGGCGCGAGCGACCTGCGGCAGGGCGGTGACACACTCGAACATCGTGTGCTCGTCGCAGGCGGCGGCGGTGGCGGTGGACGCGGCGAGGACCCCGCCGAGGGTGCACATATTACGCGCGCTCTTGGCGGTGAGGGCGGAACAGCCGACACCATCGGGGGAACGACGCATGACACCGGCGCGGGAATGACGCTCTATGGCGGAGCAGGGACCACCCTCGTCACGGGCTGCGGCGGCAGCGACAGCGGGGGCGGCACGGAGGCATCGGGCGGCGCTCCGGGCGGGGCGTGCGGATACATCGGGGGTGAAGCGGGGAGCCTCGGACAAGGGGGTATCCCGGGCTACCACCAGCTGCCGGGTGATGAACGGGACGGCGGGCGCCACGGCGGTGGCGGAGGCGGTGGCTACTATGGCGGCGGTGGCGGCAGCCCATATGGCGGTGGCGGTGGCGGCTCGAGCTACGTCGGGCCGACGGCGTTGCCGGGTGCTTCCTCTGAGGTCGCCGCCAGGTGGTTGCCAGGGCATATGAAATTCACGTTCAACATGGAGGCGACCCAGAGGCTCGACGTCACCGTTGCTCCGGAGACCATCTATGCGGATGAGGAGAGCACCACGACCGTCACGGCTACGGCGTTGGGCACATCTGGCGCTCCTATACCCGGCGAAATAGTGACCTTTACCAGCGATGACCCCGGGCAGCAGCTGGGGGCAACCAGGGAACACGGCGACGGCACGTATTCAGCGACGCTAACGAGCAGCAAGACCGTCGGAACGACGACGATCACGGCGCGGGTGGGGGCCGGTGCGCAGCTGCGCGAGGGATCAGCGTCGCTGCAGCAGTTGCCGGCACAGCCGGTACGGATCGAGATCGACCACATATCGGCCACGGTCCTCGCTGGCGGGAAGGAAAAGGTGGTGCTGACCGCGACATTCCTCGACAAGTATGGGAGGCGAGCCACGCCGGTGAACGGATGGAGTCTCAGCATCCTTGGTGATGATTTGGGTAACGCCGCCATGGGTGGGGAGCAAGATGGCGTCGCAACAGTGACATTTCGGGCGGGCACCAGGGCTGGCTCTACGGGATACATCATTCGCGCTGGAGAAGGTGTCGAATCAGATGTCTTTCGGTGGACCCAAATCGCGGGCTCCGCTGCGGATCTCACTGCGGAGCTCGCCGATCCGTCGCTCCCTGCCGACGGCGTGGCGACCACCACAGTCACCGCGCAGCTCGCCGATGCGCACGGCAACGCGGTACTGGGTGACCGGCTGACCGTCACCGCCTCGGACCCTGCGGTGCAGATCGGCTCCGTCGAGAATGTCGGCGGCGGCTACTACGTCGCCGATGTCACCGCGTCGACCGTGGCGGGAGAGGTCACCCTGACTGTGACCGACACCTCGGTCACCCCAGCACTGACACAGACGGTGACGCTCAAACAGCTCGCGGGCGCGGCACACACGGTGACCGGGGTACTCGCGGATCCGCAGCTCGTCGCCAATGGCACTTCGAGCACGACGCTCACGATCACCGCCGCGGACGCCCACGGCAACCTGCTCGCAGGCGAGGCGGTCACCGCGGTGGCCGCTGACGGTGCGACGGTCGGACCGGTCACCGACAACGGTGACGGCACTTACACGGCGACGGTGACGTCGTCGACCCGTGCGGGGGTCGCGGTGATCACGGTCACTGATTCCTCCGTGACTCCCGCGGTCACGAGCACGGTGACGCTCGCTCAGGTGGCCGGGCCTGCCCGCTCGCTCACCGCGGAGCTCACCGAGTACTTCCTGCCCGCTGACGGCAACTCGAAGACAACCGTCATGCTCGGGCTCGCCGACCGCCACGGCAACCCTGTTGTGGGCGCGACACCAACGGTTATGACGCTCGCCCGTGGCGTGACGATCGGGGCTGTGCGCGATCACGGTGACGGCAGCTACACCGCAGAGGTAACGACCTCGACGGTTGCCGGCGACGTGGTACTGCTCGTCTCCGGCGGGCCGGGGAACGACTCGGCCTCAGGGCAGACCACGCTCACACAGTTCGCCGGCGAGATCGCTGGGCTCACCGCGCAGCTCGCGGATCCGCAGCTCGTCGCAGATGGCGCTGCGAGCACCACGCTCACGATCACCGCGGCCGACGCGCACGGCAACCCGCTTTCCGGCGAAGCGATCACCGCCGGGGCCGCCGAAGGCGTGACTGTCGGGCCGGTCACAGACCACGGTGACGGCTCGTACACGGCGACGGTGACGTCCTCGACCCGTGCGGGGGAGGCGGTGATCACGGTCACTGATTCGTCGGTCACTCCCGCGGTCACGAGCACGGTGACGCTCGCTCAGGTGGCCGGCCCCACCCACGCGCTCACCGCGGATCTCGCGGACGCCGCGCTGCTCGCTGACGGCGCCGCGTCGACGGTGGTGACGCTCCGGCTTGCCGATCGCCACGACAATCCGATCATCGGCGCGGCTCCCACGGTGATGACGCTCACTCCGGGCGTGGGAATCGGCGCCGTGCAGGATCACGGTGACGGCACGTACACGGCAGTAGTGACCGCATCTGCGACTGCCGGTGACGCGCTGCTGCTCGTCTCCGGCGGGCCTGGGAATACCGGGGTATCGACGCAGCTCACGCTGACGCAGCTTGCGGGACCAGTTGACACGCTCACCGCGCAGCTCGCGGATGCGAGGATCGTTGCCGATGGCATCGCGAGCACCACGCTCACGGTGACCGCGGCCGACGCCCACGGCAACCCGCTCGCCGGCGAAGCGATCACTGCAGTGGCCGCCGATGGCGCGACGGTCGGGCCGGTCACAGACCACGGCGACGGTTCGTACACGGCGACGGTGACGTCCTCGACCCGTGCGGGGGACGCAGTGATCACGGTCACTGATTCCTCGGTCACTCCCGCGCTCACGAGCACGGTGGCGCTCGCGCACGTCGCGGGGCCCGCCCACGCGCTCACCGCGGATCTCGCCGAGTACGCGCTGCCCGCAGACGGCATCGCGTCGACCGCACTGACACTGAAGCTCGCTGATCTCCACGGAAACCCGATTGTGGGCGCGAATCCCACGGTGATGACGCTCGCTGACGGCGTGAAGATCGGGGCAGTGCGGGATCATGGCGACGGCACGTACATCGCAAGCGTGACCGCCTCGACCGTTGCCGGCGACGTGTTGCTGCTTGCCGCCGGTGGGCCGGGCAACGCCGGGCTCTCGACGCAGGTCACGCTCACGCAGCGCGCGGGAGCGGCTGACACACTCACGGCGCAGCTCGCGGATACGCGACTCGTTGCCGATGGCGTTGCGGGAACCACGCTCACGGTGACGGCGGCAGACGTACACGGCAACCCCCTCACCGGGCAACCCATCACCGTGACGGCAAGCGACCCGAGAACTCGGATCTACACGGTCATCGACGCGGGCGACGGCAGCTACACGGCCGCGATCGTGTCCTCCTTCGCGGCGGGTGCGGTCACCCTGACCGTCACCGACACATCGGTCACACCGGCGCTCACTCACACGGTGGAGCTCATGCAGCTCGCCGGGGAACCAGAGGCCGCGACACTCACCCTCGACGACACCGCGCTCCCCGCAGATGGGGAGTCGTCGACAACACTCGAGGTCGGGGTCGTCGATGCCCACGGGAACCCGGTGATAGGGGCACGCATCGGCGCATCATCGACAGATGCCGGTCAACAGATTGGCGAGCCAGAGGAGATCGCGCCAGGGCTGTACCGAGTGAACGTTCGCGCGTCGAATACACCTGGCACGAGCACCTTGACCGTCGGGACCCTCGAAGAACAGCGCGCCCCTGGCGCCGCGAGGGCAGCGCGGGACGCGGCGGAGCAGACCGGCTTTGATCGGGTGCTCGGCACCATCGACCTCGAACAGCAGACGGTTCCGGTCGAACCCGAGGAGAAGCCGGAACCCGAGAAAAAGCCGGATCCGAAGCCGGAGCCGAAGCCCGAGCCTGGCAACACCCCGGCCCAGCCAACGGAACCGAAGACTGATCCCAAGCTCGCGTGCTCCGGCGCGGTAGCCGCGACACTCCCGCTGGCCGGAGGGGCACTGCTGCTGGCTGCGGGTGCGGTGCTGCTGCTGCGCCTGAACGGGCGCCGAAGCGCTCGCCGCAGCGAGTAGGTTCGCGCCTCCCGTCCCGTTCGCCGAGCGCGGTCTGGGGCTTCCACACCGGAAGGCCCAGACCGCGCTCGGGTCTGCGGCCAGGCCGCACGGCGAAGCCGCGATAGGATGGGGCGTTAGCAAGGGAAGGGAATCGGAAGTGGCGAAGAAGCAGAACGAGCTGGGACCTACGGGGCGCCCGGAGCGCGTGATTCCAGCGCCGAAAATGCTCGACCGCCACGGACCCGCCCGCATCATCGCGATGTGCAACCAGAAGGGTGGCGTCGGTAAGACGACGTCGACAATCAACCTGGCGGCCGCCCTGGCCCGCTACGGGCGTCGCGTGCTCGCGGTAGATTTTGATCCCCAGGGTGCGCTGTCGGCTGGCCTCGGCGTGCCAGCGCATGACGTGCCAACGATCTACGACCTCATGCTGGGCAAGATCAAGGATCCCCGCGAGACCGTTCAGAAGACCGGCACCCCCGGGCTCGACGTCATCCCAGCGAACATCGACCTCTCTGCCGCGGAGGTGCACCTCGTCAGCGAGGTCGCCCGCGAGCAGATCCTCGGCGGCGTGCTCCGGCGCATCGCCGACGACTACGACGTGATCCTCATCGACTGCCAGCCATCGCTCGGGCTGCTCACCGTGAACGCGCTCACCGCGAGCCACGGCGTGCTCATCCCGCTCGCGTGCGAGTACTTCGCGCTGCGTGGCGTCGCGCTGCTCGTCGAAACCATCGACAAGGTGCGCGACCGGCTCAACCCGTCGCTCGAACTCGACGGCATCCTCGCGACGATGTACGACCCGCGCACGCTGCATGCCCGCGAGGTGCTGGAGCGCGTCGTCGATACGTTCGGTGATTCGGTGTTCGACACCGTCATCGGCCGAACGGTGAAGCTCCCAGACGCGCAGATCGCTGCGCAGTCGGTCCTCGAGTATGCGCCGTCGAACCCCGCCTCTGAGGCGTACCTGAAGCTCGCTCGCGAGCTCGTGCAACGCGGCGTGGTTGCCTGATCCGGTAGCCATGGCTGCGCTCGAAACCGAGGCCGCTCATGCGGGCGGTGAGCCGGGGTTCCGGGTCTCGCTCGACGGCTTCGACGGGCCGTTTGACCTGCTGCTCAGCCTCATCAGCAAGCACGAGCTCGATATCACCGAGGTCTCGCTGTCGCTTGTCACTGACGAGTTCATCTCGTACCTCGCGACGCTGGAGGGGCGGGGGCTGCTCGCGCTCGACCAGGCCTCGGAGTTCCTTGTCGTCGCCGCGACGCTGCTCGATATGAAGATCGCGAGCCTCCTGCCGCAGGGCGAGGTCGTTGACCCCGAAGACATGGCGCTGCTCGAGGCCCGCGACCTGCTGTTCGCGCGGCTGTTGCAGTACCGTGCGTTCAAGCAGGCTGCCGAATGGTTCCGTGCGCGGCTCGTCGCAGAGGAATCGCGGCACCCGCGACAGGTGCCGCTCGAACCAAAGTACCGCGAGCGCGGTCCCGAACTCGTGTGGACGCTCTCCGCCGATGACTTCGCGGCCATCGCGCTGTTCGCGTTCACACCGCGCACGATCCCGACGGTCGGCCTCGACCACCTGCACGCTCCGCTCGTGTCGATCCGCGAGCAAGCGGCGATCATCGTGTCGATGCTGCGAAACGGGCCCGCCCGTAACTTCCGTGAACTCATCGCCGGCGTCACCGAGAAGGGCGTCATCGTTGCGCGCTTCCTTGCCATCCTCGAGCTCTACAGGCGCGACGCCGTGCTCTTCGACCAGGCGGAGCCGCTGGGCGAGCTCAGCGTGCAGTGGTCGGGCGAGAACTGGAACGACGAAGAACTCTCGACGCTAGGAAGTGACTATGACTGATGCGGCGCTGACACAGGAGCCGCTCGCGAACGAGCCGCTCGACATCGACGGTCTGCCCGACTCCGAGCTGGCGCGGGCACGATCCGCGCACTCCCTCGCGCAGCAACTCGAAGCCTTGCTCATCGTGGCCGACGAGCCGCTCTCTGCCATGACGCTCGCGACGGCCTGCGACCGCCCGGTTCGTGAGGTACGCAAGACCCTGCGGGAGCTCGTCGCCGACTACGACGGCACCGCGCCCGAAGGCACGGCATCCCGAGGCTTCGAGCTGCGCGAGGTCGCCGGCGGCTACCGCTTCTACGTGCGCGAAAGCCTCGACCCCATCGTCGCCGACTTCGTGCAGCAGCAGACCCCCGCGAAACTCTCGCAGGCGGCTCTCGAAACCCTCGCCGTTATCGCGTATCGGCAGCCGGTGTCGCGCGGCGCGATCGCGTCGATCCGCGCCGTCAACGTTGACTCGGTCGTGCGCACGCTGCTCGCGCGCGGCCTCGTCGCAGAGGTGGGCCATGACGGCGAAACGGGCGCGATCCTCTACGGCACCAGCGAGCAGCTGCTCGGCCACCTCGGCATCGGGGACATCAGTGAACTTCCGTCGGTGGCTCCGCTACTCGACGACGGATCGGAAGGATTTGACCATGAATCGCTCTAGAGACAGCGACGACAACGGCAGCATCGGCGGAGAGTTCACCGTCGACGGGCAGGCCGTCGAAATTGATATGGCGGAGTGGGGCTGGGATCGCCCGACGACGCCCGCGACTGAACCGGTCGATCGCGAGGGAGAAGAAGGCACCGTGCGGCTCCAGAAGGCGCTCGCGAACGCGGGGGTTGCCTCGCGCCGCGCCTGCGAGACGCTCATTACGAGCGGCCGCGTGCAGGTGAACGGGGAACAGCAGCGTGAGCTGGGCTCCCGCGTGCACCCCGAGACTGATGAGGTGCGCGTCGACGGCGTCGTCGTGCAGCTCGACGCGACGAAGCGCTACTTCGTGCTGAACAAGCCGGTCGGCGTGGTGTCCACGATGAACGACGAGCAGGGACGGGCAGACCTGCGCGAGTTCACCGACCAGGTCGAGGACCGACTGTACAACGTCGGCCGACTCGACACGGACACAAGCGGCCTGCTGATCCTCACGAACGACGGTGAGCTGGCACACAAGCTCGCCCACCCGAGCTTCGGCGTCGAGAAAACCTACATCGCGAAGGTGCGTGGCCAAGTGACCGCGGCCGTTATCCAGCGCATGCTCGACGGCGTCGAGCTCAGCGACGGGCCGATGCACGCGGACCGCGCCAAGCTCCTGCCGAACGGCTCGACGAAGACGCACTCGCTTGTGGAACTCACGATCCACTCGGGCAAGAACCGTATTGTGCGCCGTTTCATGGCGGAACTCGGCCACCCCGTTGAGGAACTCGTACGTCGCCAGTTCGGGCCGCTGAACCTCGGCACGCTGCGGGTCGGCGAACTGCGCGAGCTCTCACCCGCTGAGCGAGGTGCGCTGCTCTCCGCCGGCGACGGTGACTCCGCGAAGGGCGGGCGCTGGGGCGACAAAAAGACCGGTGTCACGGGCGGCAGGCCCGGCGACGGGAAGGGCGCTCGCGGGATGCGCGGTATCGCCTCTCGCGGCAACCCGAACGCGGGTCGAGCGAACCCTGAGCCCCGCGGCGAGTCAGGGCGCTCTGAGGGTCGACGTGATGGCCAGCGGGATGCCCGCGGTGGTCAGTGGGACGCGCGTGGTGGGCGCGGCAAGCCTGGCTCCGCTGGCGGCAGAACCGACCGTTCGCGCGGCCGGTAGCCCGCTGAAGCGTGCGGCCCCGGTCGGGGCTGTGCGCTTCACGCTCAACCCACGAGCAGTACGCCCGCGTACGCGATGCCAGCGACGAGCACGGTTGACAGTGCCGCGAGCGCGAACGGGCGGCCGCCAACGCGCATCAGGCTGCTGATCTTCACGCCGCAGCCGAGGCCGAACATTGCCGCGGCGAGTAGCACGGTCTGCAGGAGCTGGCCGGTCGCCAGCGCCGCCTCGGGGAGCGGCACACACGACCGCAACAGCACCATCGCGAGGAAACCGATGATGAATGGCGGCACGATCGGTGGCAGCTTGGGCGCGGAGCCTGCGGTCTCAGGTGACGCAAGCGCGGCGCGGCGCATCCGAACGCTGAGCACGGCCATGAGCGGTGCGAGCAGCAGCACGCGGGCGAGCTTCACGACAACCGCCAGGGTGAAGGCCGTGCCGCCGAGGATGCCGCCGACGGCGACGACCTGCGCGATCTCGTGGATCGACGCCCCAGCCCACATGCCGGCCTGATCGTTGGAGAGCCCGATGAGGGGCGCGACGAGCGGCACGAGTGGGATCATGAGTGTTCCAAAGATGACGACCAGGGCGACCGCGGTAACGGTGTGCTGTTCGTGTGCGTCGTCGGGGTCGGTGACGCCGGCGGCGCCCGCGACGGCCGCGGCCCCACAGATCGAGAACCCGCATGCGATGAGGAGCGTGAGCTGGGTGGGCACGCGCAGGAGTCTGCCGAGCGCGACGGTGCCGATGAGTCCGCCGGCGACAACGCAGACGATAACGAGCAGCATGGGGGCGCCGAGCGCGAGCATATCGCCGAGTACGAGCTGCAGCCCGAGGAAGACGATGCCCGCACGCAGGAGCTTCTTCGCGGAGAAGTCGATGCCGGGTATTGCCGCGTGGGGGAGCACCCCGGTGTTTGCCGCGAGCACGCCGAGCACGATGGCGATGATGAGCGGACTCACCCCTGGGAGCACCAGGCTCAGTGCGGAAGCGCCGCCCGCGGCCGCAAGGCAGAGTGCGAGGCCGGGGCTGACCCGTCGAAGCCATACGGTCACGCGAGGGCGCGGCTGCTGGGCCGCTGTGTCGTGCGGCGTCGCGGATTGTTGGGCTGCTGGTGTTGCGTGCATGATTCCATGCTGCTCCTGGAGCGAGCACCGCGGTAGAGCGGATGCGCGGCACGGGTACAAGATATTCTTGTAGCTCACGGTTGGAGGGAACCAGATGGAACGCACACCAGACCTCGGGGCGCTCAAGGCCCTCGCTCAGATCGCCGAGACCGGCAGCATTTCGGCGGCAAGCGCGGCCCTCGGAGTGAGCCAGCAGGCGGTGTCGTTGCGGATCCGCTCCCTCGAGTCCGATCTGCGACTCCCGCTGCTCGTCCGCTCGGCCCGCGGTTCACGCCTCACGGAGGCCGGCGAACTCGTTGTCGGCTGGGCGCGACCCCTCCTCTCCGCTGCGGCAGACTACGCGAACGCTGCCGCGGCCCTGCGGTCAGGCCGGAACCGCGCGCTACGGATCACGGCGAGCCTCACCATTGCCGAGCACCTCCTGCCCGGATGGATCGCACGCTGGCAGGTCGAGGCCGGTGCGCACGGCGCCGCCGCGCAGCTCACCGCCGCAAACAGTGCCGCCGTGATTGCCGCGGTGCGGGCCGGTAGCGCCGACCTCGGATTCGTCGAGACTCCGGCCGTGCCAGGGGATCTCTCATCGGCCACGATCGGGCACGACCAGATTGAGATCGTCGTCGCTGCGAACCATCGGTGGGCCGGTGGTAGCGTGACGCCAGCAGAGCTCGCAGCCACGCCGCTCGTGCTCCGCGAGTTCGGCAGCGGCACTCGGCGGGCCCTCGACGACGCGCTGGCTGCAGCCGGCACGCCCCGCAGCGCCGAGCCGGCGGCGGTGCACGAGTCGACGCTGGGCGCGCGCAGCGCGATCATGGCGGGGGTCGCGCCTGGCGCCCTCAGCGTGCTTGCCGTGCGTGACGATCTCGACAGCGGCCGGCTCGCGCGCGTGCGGATCACGGGGCTCGACATTACGCGACCGCTCACCGCCGTGTGGCGGGGCGGTGCGCCGACCGCTGAGGCCAGCGCACTCCTCGCCGAGGCTGCGCGTCCCCGCTAGCCGACTAGTCGCGGGACGTCGGGAGCGTCGCGAGGGTGGCGAGGAGGGAGTCGGGGACGAGGTCGGTGTTGGCGTGGCCCTCGCGTACGATCGCTGCGATGCGTGTT
>NZ_LOHP01000055.1 GCF_001482305.1 Leucobacter sp. G161 | reverse complement strand
GGACCGGCCAGCTCGCCGAGCGCCCCGGCCCGGCAGGCTCGCTGCCCGATCCGCCGCTGCCGCCCGCGCGCCCCGCCCCGCAACCCCCGGAACACGACCTGGCGCCCTTATCGTGCGCGACCTCGCTGTCGGTGTGCCTCGAATGAACGCTTCGCGCGGCCGCAACCGTTCATTCGAGGCACACCGGGCGCTGGTGGGCGGCGGGACCGGGGCCGCCGTGGCGGCCGGGGACGGCGTCAGCTTCGAGGTCGCGCCCGGGGAGGCGCTCGGCATCGTCGGCGAGTCGGGCTCGGGCAAGAGCCTCACCCTGCGCGCGGTCGCAGGTCTCCTGCCGCCCGGCACTCGGCAGACAGCAGGCGAGATCGCGATCGGCGGCCGCTTCGGCATGGTGTTCCAGGATCCGATGAGCGCACTCGACCCACTCACGCGCGTCGGCATCCAGCTGCGGGAGGCCTGCGTTGCGGGCGGCGCGGCCGACCCCGCGGCCCGCGTACGCGAACTGCTCGCAGACGTGCGCCTGCCAGACCCAGAACGCATCGCCCGCTCGTACCCGCACGAGCTCTCGGGAGGTCAGCGGCAGCGCATCGTCATCGCGATGGCGCTCGCGGGCAACCCGGCCGTGTTGCTCGCCGACGAGCCGACGACGGCCCTGGACGTGACCGTGCAGCGCGAGGTGCTCACCCTGCTCGCGGGGCTGCGTCGCGAGCGCGGGCTCACCCTCGTGCTCGTGAGTCACGACCTCGCCGTCATCGCCGCCATGTGCGAGCGGGTCGCCGTGATGCGTGACGGTCACATCGTGGAAGCGGGGGAGACCGCGTCGGTGCTCGCCGCCCCGGCGCACCCCTACACCCGCCAACTGATTGCGGCGGTGCCCGAGTTGCCGCCGGCCCCAACGTTCGCGGCCGACAGCGAAGATGCGCCGCCTCCGACCCGGCCCGCCGGCCCGCCGGTGCTCGCGGTGCGCGACCTCGGCATTCGCTACGGGAGCCGGGACGCGGTCGCGCACGTCTCGTTCGAGCTGCGGGGGGCGCTCGGCCTCGTCGGGGAATCCGGATCGGGCAAGACGACGATCGCGCGCGCGATCGCGGGGGAGCTTGCGGCGGCCTCCGGCCAGATCGCGTTCGACGGAACCGTGCTTCCGGCGGGACGCGGATCGCGCAGGCCACGCCGCACGACAGCGCAGCGCGGGGCGATCCAGCTCATCCCGCAGGATCCCGGGTCATCGCTCAACCCGCGCCGCCGCGTCGGCGCCGCGCTCGCCGAGGTGCTCCGGGTGCACGCCGGCTCCGGCCTCACCCATCGGGGAGCCGTTGACGTGCGCGTCACCGAGCTCCTCACCGAGGTCGGCCTGGGTGCAACGCACGCAGACGCCTACCCGCACGAGCTCTCCGGCGGGCAACGGCAGCGCGTCGCCATCGCGCGAGCGCTCGCGACGAGCCCGCGGGTGCTCATCGCCGACGAGGCGACGAGCGCGCTCGACGTGTCAGTGCAGGCCGAGATCCTCGCCCTGCTTGCGCGGTTGCGCGACGAACGCGGCCTCGCCCTACTCGTGATCTCCCATGACCTCGCCGTCATCCATGCGCTCTGTGACGAGATCGTCGTGCTGCGCGCCGGCCGCGTGGTCGAGCAGGGGCCGCGGGTACTCGACGCGCCCGCCGCAGAATACACGCGCGAGCTGCTCTCCGCCGTTGTCCGGCTCCCTGGGAGTTCACCCCGTGGCCGTGCGTAGCCGGATCCTGTACCCTCAAAACACCTGAGCGCGAAGGAGGGGCCGTGCGGAACACACGACAGGCCCTGCAACGAGGCGAATCGGTTCGAGAACGCCGCCTGCTGCTCGCCCGCGCGCACGAACGTTTCGTCGCTGACGACTCCCTCATCGCCGACGAAGCATCCCGCCACACCTTCGCCACGCAGAGCGAACTACGGCCCGTCGTGCTCGACTCCTGGCTCCGTGCGAGACGCCGCGCCGTCGACCCGAACCGCACCCCCGGGCAAGGGATGCTGTCGATCGAAGAGCTTGAGGAACTCCAGCGCCTTCACCCCATCGCACGGGTGCTCCCCGTCATCAACCGGCTGCTGCTTGACGAAGCCACCCAAGCGGGCTTCGTCGTCGCCGTCGGAGACGCCGCAGGCCGGATCCTCTGGATCGACGGCGACCGCTCGCTCCGCAGCGACGCCGAAGACATGGGCTTCGCGGTCGGCACCGACTGGTCCGAGGACGCGGTCGGCACGTCGGCGCCCGGGGCGGCCCTGCTGCTCGACGAATCCATCCAGGTGCTCGGCGCGGAACACTACAACCGGGCCGTGCACCAGTGGAGCTGCACCGCGGTTCCCGTGCACGAGCCAGAGACCGGCGCGGTCATCGGCGTGATCGACGTCACCGGCGACGACGGCGCCGCGACCCCACACATTCTGCCCCTCATCGAGGCCACGCGCGCCGCGGTCGAAGCGGAGCTCAAACTCAACGCCATGCGTGCCGCCCTTGAGCGCGAGCACGCGCGCGACGCGCCCCGGCAGATCACCGGCAGTGCGCCTCAGCGCGTCTCGCGACAGGCAGCCCCCAGACTAATGCTGCTCGGCCGAGACCCAGCGCTCCTCGAACACGGCGGGCGCTTTGTGACCGTCGCCCGCCGTCACGCGGAGATCCTCGTCGCCCTCGCCCAAGCCCCGCACGGCCTGAACGCTGTCGCGCTCGCCGAGCAGGTGTACGGGGAAGGCAATGCCGAGCACAGCCTGAGGCCCGAGGTCGTGCGACTGCGGAAATGGCTCGCTCAACAGAGCATCGGCATCGAGCTCCTATCGCGCCCCTACCGCCTGAGCAGCCAGCTTCGGCTCGACGCGCTCGAAACCCTCGAGGCCCTCGAACGAGGCGCGCACCGGCTCGCGCTCGCCGCCTACGAGGGGCCAGTACTGCCCTCCTCTGAAGCCCCGGCCGTCGAACAGCTGCGGCTCGAAGTCGACGCGACGCTGCGCGAATCCATGCTGCAGGCCGCCGCCGTCGAACTGCTCTTCGAATACGCGCAGAACTGGGCCGTTGACGACGCGCAGGTGTGGGAAGCGCTGCTGCACGAGCTGCCCCCGCTCTCCCCGAAACGCACCCGCGTCGTCGCGCGCCTCGAAGCCATCGCCGCCGATCACTAACCGGTGCGGGAGCCCAGCCCCGTCCGCAACCTAGATGCAACCTTTCTCGACCTACTGTTGGCACACCAGGGCCGAGCTTCACTAGCCTCGGCACTTCGACAACGATGTCAGAGAGAGGTAGCACCATGACTGTCTACGCATTCCCCGGACAGCCCGATTCGCTCGTGAGCTTCAAGAGCCGATACGAGCACTACATTGGCGGCGAGTGGGTCCCGCCAGTGAAGGGCCAGTACTTCGAGAACATCACCCCGATCACGGGCAAGCCCTTCTGCGAGGTCGCGCGCGGCACCGCAGAAGACATCGAGGCAGCCCTCGACGCGGCGCACAAGGCGGCTCCCGCCTGGGGCAAGACCAGCCCGGCCGAGCGCTCGCTGATCCTCAACAAGATCGCCGACCGCATGGAAGCGAACCTTGAGATGATCGCCGTCGCCGAGACCTGGGACAACGGCAAGGCCGTCCGTGAGACGCTCAACGCCGACATCCCGCTCGCGATCGACCACTTCCGCTACTTCGCCGGCGCGATCCGCGCCCAAGAGGGCAACCTGTCGCAGATCGACGAGGACACGGTCGCCTACCACTTCCCCGAGCCGCTTGGCGTCGTCGGGCAGATCATCCCGTGGAACTTCCCCATCCTCATGGCCGTCTGGAAGCTCGCCCCCGCGCTCGCCGCAGGCAACGCGATCGTATTGAAGCCGGCCGAGCAGACACCCGCATCGATCATGGTGCTGTTCGAGCTCATCGGCGACCTGCTCCCGCCAGGTGTGGTGAACATTGTGAACGGCTTCGGCGCCGAGGCTGGCAAGCCGCTCGCCTCGAACCCGCGCATCCGCAAGATCGCGTTCACCGGCGAGACCACGACCGGCCGCCTCATCATGCAGTACGCGTCCGAGAACATCATCCCGGTCACGCTCGAGCTCGGTGGCAAGAGCCCGAACATCTTCTTCGACGACGTTGCGGCGAAGGACGACGCGTTCTGGGACAAGGCCCAGGAGGGCTTCACGATGTTCGCGCTGAACCAGGGCGAGGTCTGCACCTGCCCGTCGCGCGCGCTCATCCAGGAGTCGTTCGCCGACGAGTTCCTCGAGAAGGTCGTCGCCCGCACCGAGCTCATCAAGCGCGGCAACCCGCTCGACACCGACACGATGATCGGCGCGCAGGCGTCGAACGACCAGTTCGAGAAGATCAAGTCGTACCTCGACATCGGCCGGCAGGAGGGCGCGAAGGTGCTCACGGGCGGCGGCGTCGACGACCTCGGCGGCGAGTTCGCCGGCGGCTTCTATATCCAGCCGACGATCTTCCGCGGTGACAACTCCATGCGGATCTTCCAGGAGGAGATCTTCGGGCCGGTCGTCTCGGCGACGACGTTCACCGACTTCGACGACGCGATGCGGCTCGCCAACGACACCCTCTACGGGCTCGGCGCCGGCGTCTGGAGCCGTGACGGCAGCACCGCCTACCGTGCCGGACGCGCGATCCAGGCCGGCCGCGTCTGGGTGAACAACTACCATGCCTACCCCGCGCACGCGGCGTTCGGCGGCTACAAGTCGAGCGGCATCGGGCGTGAGAACCACCTGATGATGCTCGACCACTACCAGCAGACGAAGAACCTGCTCTGGAGCTACAGCCAGAACGCGCAGGGCTTCTTCTAAACCACCCACGAGTCGGTTGGGGTCGCCTCGTGCGGCCCCAACCCGGCTCACCCCGCTGCACCGTCGCAGCACCGAGAAAGGAATACCCTCATGACCACAACCACCATGCGTGCGGCCAGTGTGCCGGCGTTCGGCGAACAGCTCGCAGTGGGCGATCACCCGGTTCCCGCTCCCGGCCCCGGGCAGGCGCTCGTGCGCGTCCTCACCACCGGCGTGTGCCACACCGACCTTCACGCGGTCGAGGGCGATTGGCCCGTGAAGCCCGTTCCGCCGTTCATCCCCGGGCACGAGGGTGTCGGGTATGTCGAAGCCATCGGCGAGGGCGTCACGAACGTCGCGGTCGGTGACCTCGTTGGCAACGCGCGGCTGGGGTCGGCGTGTGGGCATTGCGAGCACTGCCGCACCGGCTGGGAGACGCTCTGCGAGCAGCAGCAGAACGGCGGCTACTCGGTTGACGGTTCGTTCGCCGAGTACATGCTCGTCGACGCCACCTACGCGGCGGTCGTACCGGCCGGATCGGATCCCGTCGAGGTCGCACCCGTGCTCTGCGCCGGCGTCACCGTCTACAAGGGCCTGAAGATGTCGGGCGTGCTGCCTGGCCAGTGGGTCGTCATCTCGGGCATCGGCGGCCTCGGCCACATTGCGGTGCAGTACGCGGTCGCGATGGGCATGCGCGTCGCCGCCGTGGATATCGCCGACGACAAGCTCGCGCTCGCGAAGAAGCACGGTGCCGAGATCACCGTGAACGCGATGAACGAGGATCCGGTCGAGGCGATCCAGCGCGAGACCGGAGGCACCCACGGCGTGCTCGTCACCGCGGTGCACCCGTCGGCGTTCGGTCAGGCGATCGGAATGACCCGTCGCGGCGGCACCATTGTGTTCAACGGCCTGCCACCGGGGGACTTCCCGGCACCGATCTTCGACATCGTGCTCAAGGGTCTCACGATCCGCGGCTCGATCGTCGGCACACGCCAGGACATGATCGAGGCGCTCGACTTCTACGCGCGCGGGCTCATCCACCCGACGGTCGCCGAACGGCCACTGGAGGACGTGAATGACGTGCTCGACGAGATGCGGGCCGGCAAGATTGATGGCCGCATAGTGCTCAGGCTCGCAGACGCCTAAGCTACGAGGCCCCGGGGAAAATCCCCGGGGCCTTTCCCCATGATTGACGAAGGAGGGGTTGACCATGACACAGGAACATCTCCAGAGCGAGGCCGCGCCCGCATGCGATCTCGCTGACGCGCCGCCGACGGAGCCGGCCGCGGCAGGCACCGCCGAGATCCCCGGCTCGATCCACGCCAGGCCCGAGCTCGACGGCGAGACCGACAGCCGGCTCGCCTTCACCCCCGACGCGGTCGCGCTCATCGATCAGCTGTGGGCGATGCACGGCCCGCTCATGTTTCACCAGTCGGGCGGCTGCTGCGATGGTAGCGCCCCCATGTGTTACCAGGAGGGCGAGTTCAAGACCGGTGGGCAGGACCTGCTGCTCGGCACCCTCGAGCTTCCGCCCCTCACCGCCGAGGGTGCGCAGCGCGAGATCGGCTTTTGGATGTCGCGCGAACAGTTTGGCGTGTGGTCGCACACCCACCTCACGATCGACGCGGTGCCTGGGCGCGGCTCAGGGTTCTCGCTCGAAGCACCGGAGGGCAAACGCTTCCTCATCCGTTCCCGTCTGATGTGACCGGCGCAGTGACCCGGTTGCTTGCTACGCTGGGGGTGACCGGGTTACTGACCGACGAGGTGCGCTATGGGAGCGATCATGAACTGGCTTGAGGGCCTGCTCGATGGGTCGCTGCTTGCTGGCGGCGTGTTCCTCATCATCGGCGTGGTCGGCGGTGTCCTGCTGCTGCTCTCGCTCGTGCTCGACGGCATCTTCGACGCGTTCGACTTCGGTGACGGCCCGCTAAGCCTGACGACGATTGCCGCGTTCACCGCGATCTTCGGGTTTACCGCGTTCGGACTGGTCGGCGCAGGCGTGCCCACCCCGCTCGCTGGGCTGCTCGGCGCGGTTGCCGGTGTGCTCGGGGGAGCGGCGGCCTGGTGGCTGAGCCGTGTCATCCGCAGTGCCGAATCGACGACCGCGGTCAGCGGCGATGAACTTGTCGGCTCGGAGGCGGGCGTCGTGCTCGCGATCCCCGCCGGCGGGCTCGGCGAGGTCGCGCTCGTGCGGCACGGCGAGCGTGTCTCGCTATCGGCCACCTCCGAGACTGCCATTCCGCGTGGCGCGCAGGTGCGCATCGCGCAGACCATCACCGCGACCTCGGTGCGCGTCGAGCCTGTCTCGGCGCCGGTCGACCCCAGCCTGTAACACCCAGCGGCGACGCCGGGAATCTGCCAACTGAACGTCCCTGGGAGGGAACATGTTCTTCATCACTCCAGCCATCGTCGGTGTGTTTGGCGCGGTCGTCGCGCTCGTGCTCATCGCGCTCGTCATCATCAAGCGGTACCGGATCGCGAAGCCTGACGAGGCAATCATTGTCACCGGCGGCAAGGGTAAGGAGGTCGCCGCGGCGCAGGGCGGCACGATCCGCGACCTGTCAGGCCAGAAGGTTGTCACCGGCGGCGGCGTCTTCGTGCTGCCGTTCGTGCAGAAGTCATTCACGATCTCGCTGCGTTCGCGCCGGCTCTCCATCACGACCGAGGCGCAGACCACCGACGGCATCACGATGCAGGCGCAGGCCGTCGCCGTCGTGAAGGTCGGCGGCACGCAGGAAATGATCCGCGCGGCCGCGCAGCGCTTCCTCTCGAACTCGGACGAGATCGACGAGTCGACGCAGGAGGTGCTGTCGGGCTCGCTGCGTTCAATCATCGGTGGCCTCACCGTGCTGCAGATCATCCGCGACCGCGCAGTCGTCGCGCAGAGCGTGCTCGAAGCTGCTGAGGAGGCGCTCACGAAGCAGGGCCTCGTCGTCGATACGCTGCAGCTCCAGGAGATCCGCGACGGCGCCGACTACATCGCGAACATCGGTCGCCCGGAAGCCGCGAAGGTGCGGCAGCAGGCGGACATCGCCGAGACGAACGCCTACCAGGCGTCTGAGGAGGCGAAGATTGCCGCCGAGAAGGTTCTGCTTGACCGCAACCGTGAGTTGAAGCTGCGCCAGGCCGAGATCCAGGCCGAGACCGACAAGGCGAACGCCCAGGCACAGGCGGCCGACCCGCTCGAGCAGGCGATCCAGCAGCAGGCCATCGTCGAGCAGCAGCAGATCACCGCGCAGCGCGAGGTTGCCCTGCGCACCGAGAAGCTCAACGCCGATGTGCGCGCGGTTGCCGAGGCTGAGGCGTACCGGCTCGAAGCGCTCGCCAAGGCCGAGGCGACGGCTGCGGTGTCTGCCGCTGACGGTCGCGCGCAGGCCGTCGAGCGCGAGGGCCTCGCGGCACGCGCCGCCCGTATCGCAGCGTCAGAGGCGGTTGCGGCCGAGGGCCGTGCCGAAGCTGAGGCGATCCAGGCGAAGGGAACTGCCGAGGCGGTCGCCGTCGAGGCGCGCGCACGCGCACTCGAGACCCAATCGCAGGCGGTGCTCGCGCAGGAGCTCATCCACCGCCTCCCCGAGATCGCCGGCGAGTACGCGCAGGCGATTGCGGGTATCGACAGCATGACCGTCGTCTCGGCCGACGGCACCGCGAAGGTGGCTGGTGACGCGATGGGCAACCTCAAGGGGCTGCTCGAGATGGCGCGCGAGACCGTCGGAGTTGACCTCGTCGGGATGCTCAACGGCGTCGTGACCGGCAGCGCGGCTGGCGCTGCCGCCGGGCGCGCAGCGAGCTCGAACGCGAACCCTGCGCCCGCCCAGCGCGACGACGCTCCGGTCACCATCGTTGAGGTCGAGACGCAGCCCGTCGCCGATCAGGAGGACGCGGCGGCAGCCCCCGCTGCTGACGATCGGCCCCGCCAGGGGCTCGTGGACGACGGGGATCAGGCCTAGTTCTCGGAACGCCGGGCACCCGCCCGGAGGGAGACAGGGCAGAATAGAGGTATGCGGCGTACCCGGAACACTCAGGAGACGACGGTGCTCCCCGCCGAGGGGGCACCGTCGCTCGACGCGGCCGGGTATGCCCCGGCCTGGGCGTCGCCGGCGGCCGCCGATCTGCGAGGCGCGAGCAGCGTGCAGCTGCAGCCCGAGGAGGTCGTCATCCGGGTGCGTCGGCACGGCAGGCACCTGGGCCCGGTGATCGTGATTCTCTTCCTCACTGCCGGCCTCGGTGGCTTCTTCATCGGCACGCTGCCTGAGCTGTGGATGAATGTGGCCGCGGCAGCGGGCGCGATCCTGGTCCTCGCGTTTGGCGTGATCGGCCCGCTGCTGGGCTGGCTCGCCCGCCGCGCCGTGGTCACGACCCGCCGAGTCATCATGCACCACGGGTTCTTCGTGCGGCACCGCACCGAGGTCTCGCTCGCGCGCGTGCGCGAGGTTCGGTCGAAACAGAACCCGATCCAGCGGATGTGGGGATCAGGCGATATCGAGCTGTTTATCGGTGCGGAGGCGGTGCGGATCCCGGATGCGCCAGGTGTGAAGACGCTACACGCAGCACTGCAGGAGCTGTCGGAACGCAGCTATGACGAACAGGTGCGCGCGAGCGGGTTTTCGCTGTAGCGGGCTCAGGTCGTGCGGGCGATAAGCACGTCGATGAGTTCGCCCGCGAGATTCACGAGGCGCTCGATCTCGGACTCATCGCGGTCGATCCACCGGAATTCTGGCTCGCCGACGGGAACGAAGTTCTCGTGCCGCTCCCACACCATGAGCGTGCGTTCCGCGCCGAGCACGTACTGTTGCCACCAGATCTGCCTGAGGTAGTTGCGGGGGATCACCCGCCACTCCTTGTTCGTCGTCTTAATCTCAGCGAGCTCGAGCGCGCCGCCGGCACGCTCGACGACACCGTCGGGCGTGGCGAGGTGGCGCAGGTCAGACTCCGCGTGGAAGAGTGCGGCACTCGGGAGGATCCCGTGCTCGCGTTCGACCCAGGCAGCGATCACCGGTTCGCGTGCCTTGCCGTGGTCGGTGTACGCATTGCCGATGAACCTGCTGCCGTACATTTTCTCGCGGGCGGCCGTCTCGATCGAGCGCGGGGTCGACAGTTTCGCGACGTCGGTCGCGGTGATGCCGCGCGCTCGGGCCCGCATCCATGCGCTATGGTCGGATCCGTCAGTGACGATGCGCGAGCGGAGCGCTCCAGAAAACACATCGGGGTTCAGCACTGGCCCATTGTCCCACGGCGCCGGACGACTCGCTGTCAGGTGCCCGCGTGGCGGGAAAACGGTCTAGGAGATGAGTTATCGAATGGAGCGTAACGTAATAACGGCCGAAACTTCTAGAGTATACACCTGTCAGCCAAAGTGTGTGCCCAGCCCGTCCCCAGCCGAAACAGGCACTATGGACGCATGGTTGCCGAGACGCTCACGAGACAAGATGGTTCAATGGTGCGCGCACTCGTCGTAGATGACGAGGAGTCGATCACGCAACTCATTGCCATGGCCCTTCGCTACGAGGGTTGGGACGTGCGGTCTGCCGCAACGGGTGCTGAGGCGCTCGAGGCGATTGCTGAGTTCCAGCCCGATGTTGCGGTATTCGACATCATGCTCCCCGACTTCGACGGGATGCAGCTGTTGTCGAAAGTGCGCGCGAAGGGAGAAGTATTCCCCGTGCTGTTCTTGACCGCTCTCGACTCTGTCGAGGAGCGCGTTGCTGGCCTCACCGCCGGCGGCGACGACTACGTCGTTAAGCCGTTCAGCCTTGAGGAGCTGCTTGCTCGGCTGCGCGGGCTCGTGCGCCGCTCGCAGCTTCGCCTCGCATCGCAGCCCAACCCCATTCTTCGCGTCGGCGACCTCGAGCTCAACGAGGACAGCTACGAGGTGTCACGCTCCGGCGAGATTATCCAGCTGACCAACACCGAGTTCGAGCTGTTGCGCTACCTCATGCGCAACTCCGGCCGCGTGCTGTCCAAGGCGCAGATCCTCGACCGGGTCTGGAGCTACGACTTTGACGGCAAGCCGACCGTGGTTGAGCTGTACATCTCGTACCTCCGCCGCAAGATCGACGCGGGCCGACCCGCGATGATCCACACGGTGCGTGGCGCGGGCTACATGCTGAAGCCCGCCGACTAGCGGCGGGTCGCAGCTGCTCGCTACTTCCCGGTGAACACCGGCGCACGCTTCTCGAGGAACGCGGTCGCGGCTTCAACGGCGTCCGCTGTTCGCCCGCTGACGATGTTGCGGTAGGCCTCGCGGCCGATGGCGAGCGAAAAGTCTGGTGTCGTGTCGGTGAGGTTCTGCTTCACGTGGCGCAGCGCAATCGGTGGTTTCGCCGCGAGCTGCTCGGCGAGGATGAGCGCCCCTGCCATGAGCTCGTCGTCGGTGAATACCCGGGTCACGAGCCCGATCCGAAGCGCCTCGGCAGCATCGAACTTCTCGTTCAGTAAGAAGAGCTCCTTTGCCTTGGCCTCTCCGAGCAGTCGCGTGAGCAGCCAGGTTCCGCCGAAGTCGCCTGAGAGGCCCGCGTCGAGGAACGCCGTACGGAATACGGACGTGTCCGAGGCGACCCGAAGGTCGCACGCCGCGGCGATCGAGAGGCCGGCGCCAGCGCATGCGCCGCGCACGGCCGCAATCGTGAGCAGTCTGCTTTCGCGCAGCTGCACCGAGAGTTGAGTTGCGCCGACGAGTTCACGCACACTCGCCTCGAGTGGCATGCCCTCGCTCGTGAATTCACCCGCCGAGAACTTGTCGAGGTCGCCGCCAACGCTGAAGTGTGTGCCGGCGCCGGTGAGCACGAGTACGCGCACCTCAGGTGTGTCGATGAGCTGCTCGATCGCTTCGAGCGACTGGGCGACGAGCGCGTCGCTCAGCGAGTTGCGCTGCTCGGGGCGATTGAACGTGAGGGTTGCGACGGCGCCGTCGACCTCGAGGGTGACGGCGTGGATGGTCTGCTCTTCCATGGTGAAGCTCCTTTGCGTCAGATGGGGTGGCCCGGCGGCCCACCCCCAGCGTGCCCGCGGAACCTGAGAATGTGCACGGCGGCGCCGGCCGGTTTTCTCTGCTAGCGCCGGTGTGGTAGTGTTCTCTGTGGCCCAAGACCGCCGGTAAAGTTCGCAAGAACTTCGGAACGCTCGCCGATCCAGTGATGGAGACGTGGGGACCAGCGCAGGTACGAACTCCTTGAAGCGTGAATGCAAATTCCGTGAATCTCGAAGCTCCGTGCGTGCGCGCCGGAGCTTTTTCCTTTTCCAGGAGTTGCTTCGTGCGGCACGGCCGCCGGGAGGCATTCGCCGCCCCGGATACGACAACTAAGGGAGCGCCATGGCAACGAAGGACGCTACGGTCGCCGATCTTCAGAAGCAGTTTGAAGAGTCGGGCGCCGTTCTGCTGACTGAGTACCGCGGTCTCACGGTTGCTCAGTTGCGGGATCTCCGCAACAGCATCCGCGAGCACGCGACATACGCTGTGGCGAAGAACACGCTGACCAAGATTGCAGCCAACAAGGCTGGAATCACCGCGTTTGACGACGAGCTCGCTGGCCCGTCGGCACTCGCGTTCGTGCACGGTGACACTGTCACCGTCGCGAAGGCACTGCGTGACTTCGCCAAGGCAAACCCTCTTTTGGTGATCAAGGCTGGCTACTTCGATGGCAAGCCCTTGACCGCCGCTGAGGTAGGCAAGCTTGCCGATCTCGAGAGCCGTGAGGTGCTGTTGGCTAAGGCCGCTGGCGCCATGAAGGCTTCGCTGATCGGCGCTGCACAGCTGTTCAACGCTCTGCCCGCTAAGGCCGCTCGCGGCTTCGGCGCGCTGCAGGAGAAGCAGGACGCTTAAGGATCGGCATCCGCCGACCTGAAACACACTGTTCCTGCGCGATGTGCAGGGCAAACATCAAGGAGAATCACCATGGCTAAGCTTTCGACTGAAGAACTGCTTGAGCAGTTCAAGGGCCTGACCCTCATCGAGCTCTCGGACTTCGTTAAGGCGTTCGAGGAGGAGTTCGACGTTTCGGCTGCTGCTCCCGTCGCAGTTGCTGCTGCTGCAGCTCCTGCTGCTGAGGCTGTCGAAGAGAAGGACGAGTTTGACGTCGTTCTCGAGTCGGCTGGCGACAAGAAGATCCAGGTCATCAAGGTTGTGCGCGAGCTCACCGGCCTGGGCCTCGGCGAGGCTAAGGCACTCGTCGAAGAGGCACCGAAGACCGTTCTCGAGGCTGCAAAGAAGGACGCAGCTGAAGAGGCAAAGGCTAAGCTCGAGGAAGCTGGCGCTGGCGTAAAGCTTGCGTAAGTTCTCGCTCTAGCGAACTGAAGGTGGGTCGTCCCGTACGGGGCGGCCCACCTTTTGCGTTGGAGGAGTTAGGTCCGGCGTTGGTGTTCGGGCGGGGGCGCCTCCATGACACGGGAGGTGCGGACGCGGTGCGTGAGGTACGCGGTCGCAAGTCGGGCCCGGCCGAGCCCCTCGGTTGCGGCGAAGCCGAGCTCGTCGATGATCGCGGTGAGTCGGTGTTGCAGCGTGCTGTGGTGCACGCCGAGGGCGCGCGCGGTCTCCCTGACCGTCTGGAACTCGACGAGTGCGGCGACGGTGTCCAGGCCCCACGGCCGACCGGCGATGCGTGCAACGGCTGCCACGTCTGCGTGTGGCGCATCGTCTTCCTCTGCGGGGATCGCGTCGAGGAGTCCGCCGTATGCGTCGGCGCACACCGGCGGGGAGCCCGGCTCGCTCAACCGGAGCGCGGTGAGTGCGCTGCGCAGTGAGCGTGGCAAGCCCGCGATCTGGTGTGCGGAGCCGATACCGCAGGGGTTCGCCTGAAACGGCTCGTAGCGCTCAGGAGTGAGGACGGCGTGCAAGGGGCCGAAGCGGGTGCTGATGACATCTTCCGGGCCCGCGGGGTGGCGATCCCACACCGCGAACAGCGGCGCGAGCACCACCCGGTAGTGGTCGCCGCCCCGCAGGCCGAGCGCGTCGGCGGTAGCGGTGCGCTCGGTGAGCGGGACCGAGGCGTCGAGGAGGAGGCCGAGCCCCCGCCGCCCCTGTTCGCGGGCGACGCCGTGGCGCGCACACAGGGCGATTGAGAGCCGTTCAAGGATGAGGCCATCGTTGGGGCCAGCGGCGCCGGCGCGCTGCAGCCACACCGCGTGGCCGAGCTCGGGATCGGGCTCCGGGCAGCCGTCGGGCGGGGGCGGGAGGATCTCGCCTCGCGGTGAAACGACAATCGGCTCGCCCCCGCCCGAGCGAACTACGCCGGCGGGGCAGCCGGCAAGGGCCGCGGCCGCGGCGAGCAGCGCGCGGGTGTTCACGTTGCCGAGGATGAGCTCGTCAAAACATGCGATGACCCGCAGGCCGAGCGTCGCGCCGGGATCCAGGCGGGAGATGCTTCCGAGGAGTTCTTGCATCGCGGTGTTCCTCTCGGGTGGCGAATTGAAGTCGGGGAGCGGTTGTCAGCCGACGAGCAGGTGTTCGACCCAGGCGTTGCGGGTCTGGATCATGGCGCGGCCGACGCGGGTGTGTGGTGCGAAGATGTCGGCGGCGTGGAAAGCGCCCGGCCAGACATGCAGTTCAGCATTGCCGCCCGCTTGCCAGATCCGCTCCGCGAATGCGGTGGTCTCGGTGCGGAAGATCTCCGCGGATCCCACGGTGAGGAAGGTGGGCGGGAGCCCACCGAGATCCGCCGCGCGAGCCGGGGCGGCGTACGGTGAGACATCGCTGCCGCCGCGGGCCGCGCCGAGTAGCGCATGCCAGCCGGTGTCGTTGCTCACCCGATCCCACACGCCCACGCCGTCGAACTGCGTGAGGGAGTGCCCGGTGTCGCGGTCGTCGAGCATCGGGTAGTCGAGCACCTGCCCGAGCAGGGGCGGGCCGCCGCGGTCGCGGGCCGCCAGAGCGGCCCCTGCGACGAGACTCCCACCAGCGCTCGCGCCAGCCAGCAGGATCCCGTCATCGCGCACGCCGAGCTCTGCCGCGTGATCGTGCACCCAGCACAGCGCTGCGTAGACGTCTTCACGGGGGACCGGATCGGGGTACTCGGGCGCGAGCCGGTATTCGACGGTGATGAGCGCCGCCCCGAACTCGGTTACCCAGTCGAGCGCGAGATCGATGCCGCTGAAACGGTCGCCGAACATGAGGCCGCCCGAGTGGGCGAAGAGCACCGCAACCCGCGGCTCAGCGCGATCCCCGGTCGTGAGCACGCTCAGTACGATCGGGTCGCCCTCGTGACCGGGCACCGTGACGTCGCGGCGCTCGATGCCGCGCGCGGCGAGCGTGTCTGCGATCGGGGGAGACGCGTACGACTCTCGCATGAACCCGAGCAGATCCGGGGTGATCGTTGGCGGGAACATGCCGCCGACGACGGCGAGGCTCGCGCGCAGCTCAGGATCGAATTCAGGCCGAGGGGTTCCCGTCCGGGGTGCGGTCATGTCGGCTTCCTCCTCGAAGTGCGACGCGTGCGATGCGATACCCCAGTGTAGTGGGGCCGGGCTCTTCACGCGGGCAGATGAATGCGCTCCGCCAGACGGCGGAGCGGTGAGCGGAAACTGCGTCGCCCTGACGGCTGCGACCAGCGCCGGGGCTCGGCAGACTGGGGGCACCTGTTCCGCACGGGGCGGAGCCGCAACTCAACGAGGAGTTTCCATGACCCACCAGCTCGATCGCGCAGCCATCGACGCCGTCCTGTCCGCCGCAGTGGCGCGCGGCGCTGTTCCCCACGTCGCGGCCGTCGTCGCTGACGCCGACGGCGTGCTCTACGAGGGGGGCTTCGGTGTGCGCACCGTCGGCGGAGACGAAGGGCCCGTGTCTGCGAACACGACCTTTCGACTCATGTCGATGACGAAAATGATCGTGACCGCGGCAGCGCTGCAGATGCGCGACGAGGGCATACTCGACTTCACCGCCCCGGTGAGCGCGTACCTCCCAGAGTTTGCCGAGCAGCGCGTGCTCACCGGCTTTGCCGGCGACGAGCCCGTGCTCGTCGCACCCGAGACCCAGGCAACCGTGCACCACCTCGTCACGCACACCGCAGGATTCTCGTACTGGTTCTGGAACGCGAACCTCGCTCGCTACGAGCAGCTCACCGGCACGCCGAACGTGGTCACCGGGAAGAGCGAGGCCCTTGCCGCGCCCCTTGTTCACCACCCCGGAGAGGCCATCGAATACGGGATCAACACGGACTGGCTCGGCCGCGTGATGGAGCAGGCGGCGGGGCAGCCGCTCGACGAGATCGTGCGCACCCGCATCACCGGGCCGCTCGGCATGGAGCACACCGGGTTCGAAATGACCGCCGCGAACCGCAGCGACGCGGCGACGATCCACGTCCGCGGTGAGGACGGCGCCTGGGTGAATGTTGGCGACATCGTCGGGCCAGATCCGGAGTGGATTGCCGGAGGGCACGGCATGTTCTCCACGCCGAGGGACTACACCCGGTTCGAGCGCGCACTGCTCCGCGGTGGCGAACTCGACGGGGTGCGGATCCTCGCCGAGGCGACGGTGAACGAAGCGTTCCAGCCGCAGGCCGGATCCCTCGAGTTTCCCGCGGAGCTGCCGACGGCCGACCCGTCGGCGAGCGACACGCTGCGCGTCGGGCCGAACAACACGTGGGGCTTCGGACTGCTCATCAACACGGAGGACTCGCCCGTCGGGCGCCGCGCCGGGTCAGGGGCGTGGGCGGGGTTGTGTAACACGCACTTCTTCATTGACCGGGCGTCGGGGCTCTGCGCCTCGATCTACTCGAACACCCTGCCGTTCGTGGAGAGTGAGGGGGCCTGGGCGATGTTCCAGGACTTCGAACGAGCGATCTACGGCGTCCGGTAAGGCTTCGCATGACACAGCCCCGGTGGTGAACGATGTCCGTTCGCCACCGGGGCTGTGTCATGCAGTGACCGGAGCGAGTTAGACGCTGAAGCGAACCTCGGCGCCGAGCTGCTCCCCGCCGGGGACCTCCTCGCCGCGGAGCGCGAGCACGCGGCCCCCGCTGGCGAGGACCTTCGAGGCGAGCTGGTCGACGAGGCTGTAGCCCGGGGTGCTCTCCGCGACGAGCCCGCCCGCCTGGTCGTCGAGCGTGCCCTCGGGGTGCGCGTCCATGTCGACGTACAGTGTTGAGATCGCGCCTGCGACGGCTGCTCGGGCGATGTCCGTGAGGTCAGTCACCGCGCGGCCTGCCGCGCGCAGGTTGCCGAACTGCTCCTGGCGCTCGGCAAGCTCTGCCGCATAGTAGGCGTCGAGGATCTCGCGTGCCGCAGCGTCGAGTTCGCCCGCGCTGCGGTTATCCGGGTTACCGGAGATGCCATCCGCCAGGAGCTTCGCGTTGCGCGTCACCGAGCGGAAGAGGCTCTCGATCGGCTGGGCTGCCGCGAGGATCAGCGGGCCGCGCGTGCCGCGGAGCACCGGTGCGATCGCCCGGTCGACGGCGCGGACGAAGCCGAGCAGGCGCGCGTCCTGGCCCTCGGGGCCGTGCAGGCGGCGGCGGTGCGACTCCACGCCGGGATCCTCGACGTTAAACGCGTCAAGCAGGTCGCTCGGCAGCTCGGGCACCGGCAGCTCGTTGCCACGGTGGTCGGGCCCGATCGCGATGAGTCGGACTGCGTTCTGGCTGAGCGCGAGCACCGTTGCATCGTGCGCGAAGGTGATCGTGCGCAGCAGCGGAACAACGCGGAAGTGGTTGCCCGAGAAATACTCCGACTCGAGCTCATTCGGGAGGCGGTAAGCGATGGTGCGCTCCGGGCTCGCGAACACGACGAGGCTGTGCGACAGATAGCGCCACAGCTGGGTGTCGTCGAGGAGTGCGCGAAGGCCTGCCTCGGTCTCGGCGATCTCCGCGGCGTCGCCACCGTGCGCGGTGTGCTCGGCGACGGCCTCGCTCACGAGGTTGCCGAAGCTAATCCGGTTTGCCTCGGCTTCAGCCGTGACCGGAGATGTGCGGAGCACGATGGTGATGAGGTTCGGGCGCTCGGTCTGCGCGAGCTGCTCGATCTCTGAGCGGAGCGGAATATCAGTATGCATGGGCGATCCCCCTTGAGAAATACCGTGGGGTCGCGGGCTCGCGACCCATCTCGTATGACGCCCTGACGGGGTCTCCCGGAGGGGCCATATCCCTACAATGCCCGATCTAGGTGAAAAAAGGAATGGTTAAAGCCTGTTCCCTGCGGGTATGTTGGTATCTCTATTGTATCACACAGCTTTGTGAGTAGTCTGAGACGCCTGTTGCGCAGCGCAACTGTTGGAGCGACTGTGGCTGGCATGGACCGCCGGGGTACGGCGGGAAACAAACACGTGCACGGCCTGCTTCCCGCCGCGAATCCCACCTAAATAATCTGGCGACCCTCGCGCTTTGCTTCGCGCCAGTCCTTGACGAACGCACGCACGATCACGAAGAGTGCACCAATAACGATGACCGGCCACACCAGCACGTAGGCGGTGAGCAGAATGACTTCCCAGTTCATGAAAACTCCTTACTTCTGTCCGGTCGGAACAGCGTCCGACTGCGGGGTCTCTACTGCACTGGCAGGCACCGTTTCGAGCGGCCCAGTGGCGGCTCGCGCGACGATCTCTTCGACCGGGTCAAAGTCACCCGTGCGCTGTTTGATGAGATCGAAATCGAACGGCGGCTTCTTGGACGCGAGCGTGATGAGCGTGCACAGGATCGTGCTCACCGAGTAGGCAACGAGTGAGCCCGAGAGCACCGGGTAGGTGTGCAGGAACCCGATGGCGAACGGCGCGGAGGCGACGATCGAGATTCCTGCGACCCAGAACGCAACACGCTTCCCAAAGAACCCGAAGGCCATGAGCCCGAGGACGACGCCGATGCCGATCGTGGCGAGCACATCGAAGGCGATTGCCACCCAGCCCGTCATCTCGATCCACTCGAAGCGCACCGGGATGAAGGTGGCGAGGGCGACGACCACGGAGATACTGAACGCGGCGTTCGTCACGCGGTTCCAGTAGAAGCTCGCGATCACCGGGAAGACGAGCGCGCCCCAGAGCGCGCCGACGAACACCAGCAGGTCGAGAATGTTCAACTGGGAGCCAGCGAAGTACATCCCGGCCGTCATCGCAATGACCATCGTGATGCGGCCGATGAGCACCATGGTGCGCGGGTTCGGCTTGCCCTTCGCGATGTTCTGGCCATAAATATCTGCCATCACGATCGACGACAGGGCGGTGAGATCCGCGTCTGCCGTCGAAGACAGCGAGCCGATGATCATAATGAAGAACAGGGCGAGTAGCGCGGGCGGCAGATATGTTGCGGCCATCTGCGGGATGAGGTTGTTCACGTCGCCGCCGGTGGGCTCGATGCCCGCGTACAGCGCGATAACGCCGAGCATGCCGATGCCGATGATCGTCGCGCCGTACCCGAAGGTGGCGGTGACAAACGTCTTCTTGATGAGGTCTTCACGGACGGCGAAGAGCCGCTGTGCGATCGTCTGGTTGCCGATCGCGTAGGCGAGCACCGCAGCGATATACGGTGCGCCCTGGTTGAAGAACGCGTCGGACGAGAAGAAGTTCGACTGCTGCGGGGTGAGGTTGTTCGCGCCCGTCACGAAGAGATCGGGGCCGCCGGCCGCGAAGAACACGACCGGGATGATGATGATGACGGCGCCGAGCATGAACAGGACCTGCATGAAATCGGTGAGGACCGATGCGCGGAAGCCCGACCACAGCGTGTAGAGCAGCACGCCCGCACCGATCGCGATCACGCCCTGACCGAAGGTGAACGGCGAGAGCATCGAGATGAGCGCGCCGCCTGCGATGAGGTTCGACGTGAGGCTGATGATCGACCCGAGCACGTTGGAACCCGCCAGCATGAGCTGGCTCGAGCGGCCGTGCCTGGCGAACATCACCTCGGCGATGGTGTGCGCGCGTGGCGCGACCTGGCGGATCCTGCGCCCGAAGGGATAGATGAGCAGGATCATCAGTGCGCCCCAGAGTCCGTAATGGATGGGGCCGGATAGACCGTAGGTGTAGCCGGAGGTGGCGGAGGCGTACATCGACGCGGCCCAGATCCATGTTGCGGTCATGGACGCGGCAGAGATGCCGAAACCGACACGACCGCCGCCGGTCATGTAGCCGTCGGCGTTCTCACGCTTCTGGCTGATGCGGAGTGAGATGACGAGACTTGTCCCGAAGAATGCAAGGAAGAGGGCGACGACGATGGGGCCCGAGAGCTGCTGAAGCTGCTCTTGCATGGGTGTTTCCTTTCAGATTGCGGATCGGCAGATGCCGAAGGACCGAAGTGAAGGAAACGAAGCTAAGTGGGGAAGCTGCCCGTGTGAGGCGGAGACAGTGGTTGGCAGATGTCGGCGGAATGCTGGCGGCTCGGCGCCGGGCTGATAACTCGGGCGGGGGAGATAGGGCTGGTCCTTTCGGGTCACCGCGGCGCATTCAGGGTGCGCTACCGCGGGTGAACCATCGCTTTGGAAAACGATGAGTCACGGCGAACGTCTGGTGGGAGGCAGCACTCGGATCTGTTCGTTCAGAACGGCGCGTGCGAAACACCTGACCTTTCAAGTAGTACAGCAGTTCGGCTCGAACTTCTAGCGTGGTCCGGCAGCGGTTCTCACGTAACTGCAGCAGATCTCGTACCGAGAACTGAGGCCCCACATACTGAAGCTTGGGGGAATTTGATAGATAAATCTGGTGTTGAGCGATGAAGGGTGCTACATTTACCCCTCTGATTCGGCTTATTCGGCGCGGATCACTAGCCGTCACACCGGTCGCATATCTGCGACGAAAGGAAGCCTGTGGCCCTTATAAACCTGGCCCTCAAGCATGCGAAGAAATACTGGATTTTCATCGTAGCCGTGCTGGTGTTCCAGTTGCTGTCAACCATGGCTACGCTCTGGCTTCCCAGCCTCAATGCGCAGATTATCGATCAGGGTATCGCCGTTGGCGACACTGACTTTATTTGGAGTACCGGCGGCATCATGCTGTTCGCTGCGCTCGGCCAACTCATCGTTGCCGTAGCCGCCGTGTACTTCGGTGCGCGCGCGGCAATGGGCATCGGCCGCGACCTGCGCCGCGACGTCTACCGCAAGGTGGATTCGCTGTCGACGCTCGAAGCCACGAAGTTTGGTGCGGCGACGCTCATCACGCGCGGAACCAACGACGTCCAGCAGATCCAGATGCTCGTGCTCATGACCTTCACCTTTATGGTGTCGGCCCCCATCATGGCGATCGGCGGCGTCATCATGGCGCTCCGTGAAGACGCCGGGCTTTCCTGGCTCGTGTGGGTTTCGGTCGCGCTGCTCGCGGTGATCGTGAGCCTGCTCGTGTGGCGCCTCCTTCCGCTCTTCCGGGTGATGCAGGAAAAGGTCGATGCCATCAACGGTGTCCTGCGCGAGCAGATCATGGGCATTCGTGTGGTTCGCGCATTCGTGCGTGAACCATTCGAGACGAAGCGGTACGACGTCGCGAACCGCGACATCACCGACGTGTCGGTCAAGGTGGGCAACATCTTCGTGCTCATGTTCCCAATCATCATGATGGTGCTGCACCTCGCAACCGGCGCCGTGCTCTGGTTTGGTGGTCATCGTGTCGACGCCGGTGAGATCCAGATCGGCTCGCTCACCGCGTTCCTGCAGTACCTCATGCAGATCCTCATGGCCGTCATGATGGGCGTCTTCATGACAATGATGATCCCGCGCGCTGTCGTCTGCGCCGAGCGCATCAAGGAGCTGCTCGACACCGAGTCAACACTGAAGTTTGAAACGAGCGCATCCGTCGAGACACCCGCGGCCGGCCGGATCGAGTTCAACGGCGTCAGCTTCGGGTTCCCCGGGGCCGAGGCCCCCGTCGTGAAGGACGCGAGCTTCGTCGCCGAGCCCGGCAAGACGACCGCGATCATCGGCTCGACCGGAGCCGGCAAAACCGTGCTCCTGAACCTCATGTTGCGGTTGTACGATCCGCAATCGGGATCGATCACGATCGACGGCGCACCCGTCTCCAAACTCACGCGCGCACAGCTTGCCGACACCATCAGCCTGGTGCCGCAACGCCCGTACCTGTTCGCCGGAACAGTAGCCTCGAACCTGCGCTTCGGGCGTGCCGATGCGAGCGATGACGAACTCTGGGAAGCGCTCCGGATCGCGCAGGGGGAGGATTTCGTGCGCGCGAAAGAGCACGGCCTTGACGAGCCCATCTCCCAGGGTGGGACGAGTGTGTCCGGCGGGCAACGGCAGCGGCTGTCGCTCGCTCGCGCGCTCGTCGCGAAGCCCAGGATCTACCTGTTTGACGATTCGTTCTCGGCGCTTGACGTCGCGACCGATGCGCGGCTGCGTGCAGCGCTCCCTGAGGCGACCGCCGGCGCGACAACGATCATCGTCGCGCAGCGCGTCTCAACCATCACCGAGGCAGATCAGATCCTCGTCATGGAGAACGGTGAAATTATCGGGCGCGGTACCCACGACGAGTTGCTCGTCGGCAACGAGGTGTACCAGGAGATCGTCAGGTCTCAGCTCGAGGAAGCAGAGGCAGCCTAATGGCGAAGCGAGATAAGGCTATGGCAGCCAAGAACGCCCCCGTCGAGGAGGTCGAGGAAGACTGGGAGACCTTCGAGCCAGGCGGCGGCGACATGTTCAGCGAGGGCGCCCCGCCCAAGAAGGCCAAACACTTCTGGCCATCCGCAAAGCGGCTCGTCGGTTTGCTCGCACCGGAGAAAGGCAAGTTCTCCCTCGTAGTGGTGCTCGTCGTGCTCTCGGTTGTCCTCTCGGTGATCGCACCCAAGGTCCTCGGCCGGGCGACCGACGTCATCTTCAACGGCATCCTCAGTAAAGATCTCCCGGCGGGTGTCCCGCTCGCCAGCATCGTGCAGAAGCTGCGCGATGAGGGCAATGATCGCTTCGCGGACATGCTCCAGAACGCGGATGTCATTCCCGGCGCGGGAATCGACTTCGGGCTGCTCGGTGTCCTCATTCTGGTGGTCATTGGACTGTATCTGGTGTCATCGTTGCTCATGTGGCTACAGGGGTTCATCCTCAACCGGCTCGTCATGCGCATCGTCTACAAGCTCCGTGTCGACCTTGAAGCGAAGATCAACCGGCTCCCGCTGTCGTACTTCGACAGCCGCCAGCGCGGCGACGTGCTCTCGCGTGTGACCAACGACGTCGACAACATCCAGCAGGCGCTGCAGCAGGCGTTCTCGCAGCTCGTACAGTCGTTCCTCATGATCGTCGGCATCATGGCGATGATGTTCGTCGTCTCGTGGCAGCTGGCGCTCATCGCGCTCATCGCGCTGCCGCTGTCGGGCGTCATCGCCGGCTTCGTCGGTGTGCGCGCGCAGAAGCTGTTCGCTGCACAGTGGAAGAACACCGGCGAACTGAACGGCCACATCGAGGAGTCGTTCACGGGCCATGAGCTCGTGCGCATCTTCAACCGTGACGCCGAGATGACCGAGGAATTCGACCGCCGCAACGAGGGGCTCTTCAACGCTTCCTTCAAGGCGCAGGCCCTCTCCGGTGCGATCATGCCGTCGATGAACTGCGTGCAGTCGCTCATCTACGTGCTCATCGCGGTCGCCGGCGCACTGCGCGTCACAAGCGGCACGATGACGCTCGGCGATGTGACCGCTTTCATCCAGTACTCGCGCGAGTTCGCGCAGCCCATCGGCGAGATGGCTGGCATGGCGAACATGCTGCAGTCGGGTGTGGCCTCGGCCGAGCGCACCTTTGAGCTGCTTGACGCTGACGAGGAAGAGCCAGACGCTGACAAAGCCGAGTTCCCCGAGCGGGCCGAAGGGCACGTGCGCTTCGAGAACGTGGCATTCAGCTATGATCCCGCGAAGCCGCTCATTGAGGATCTCTCGCTCGAGGCGCGCCCTGGCCATACGATCGCGATCGTCGGGCCGACCGGCGCAGGCAAGACAACGCTGGTGAACCTCATCATGCGTTTCTACGAGCTTGATGGCGGACGGATCCTGCTCGACGGGGTCGACTCCACCCACATCTCGCGCTCCGCGCTGCGTTCCCACGTCGGCATGGTGCTCCAGGATGCATGGCTCTTCGACGGCACGATCCGCGAGAACATTCGCTACGGCCGACTCGATGCAACCGACGAGGAGGTCGTCGCAGCGGCCGAGGCGACGATGGTGGATCGCTTCGTGCGCCAGCTGCCTGGCGGCTACGACACGGTGATCTCCGAGAACGCCTCCTCGCTGTCCGCCGGCGAACGGCAGTTGCTCACGATCGCACGCGCATTCATCGCGAACCCGTCACTGCTCATCCTTGACGAGGCGACCTCGTCGGTTGATACGCGCACCGAGGTGCTCGTACAGCAGGCGATGCGGGCGCTGCGAAGCGACCGCACCTCGTTTGTGATCGCACACCGGCTCTCCACGATTCGTGACGCCGACACCATCCTGATGATGGAATCAGGCAGCATCGTCGAACAGGGCTCGCACGAGGAACTCCTCGCGCGTCGCGGAGCGTACTACACGCTCTATCAGGCGCAGTTCGCCGGGGAGACCGACGAAGCACACACCGAGGAGCTGCTGTCTGGCACGCCAGCGGCCGCGACTGGAGCGATTCCGCTGCCAGGTGAGGGCGTGACGCCCGGTGGCTCCGAGGAGACGAAAACTGCTGGTGGTGAAAACGGGCCCGTGTGATCCGCTAGACTAGATCCGCCCCTCACGTGGCGATATCTTGGTTAACTCCCCCAGGTCGGAAACGAAGCAAGGGTAGCCGGGCTCTATCGGGTGCGTGGGGGGCGCTTTCTTTTTCGGGCGCCCTGGCGCCTGGCCGCTGGCGCTCCCGTGCGCCTGCCCCCCCGGTGCGCTGAAAAGACATTGCCTCAGCGAGATGCCATGGTTTCAGCTGTACAAAACGGGTGACCTCGCTGAAGGCATGTCTGTTGAGCGCTGGGCCGGGTGCGGACTTGGCACGTGCGCGCTGGGTCGGGCGCGAGTGCGTTGCTTATGGGCGGGGAGCTCGGGGCTGCGGCCATGCGTCCGCAAGCTTGTCGAGGAGTCGGAGCAGTTCCTCGCGCTCGGGCTCAGCCAGTGCGCGGAGTGCCGTGGTTGCGTCGTCGCGCTGTCGGCCGCGAATTCCGTGCACCATCTGCTTGCCTGAATCGGTGATGCGCACTCGGGTGCGTCGTGCGTCGTGCGGATCGGCCTCGCGTTCCGCGTGTCCGCGCTCCACCGCCTGCTGCACGAGGCGCGAGGCGCGAGGCTGATCGACGCCGATGAGCGCCGCGAGTTCACTCACGGACAGGGGAGTGTCTTCCCTGAGGAGCGTGGCGAGGAGCCTGAGCAGCGCCGGTCCGCCAGAGCGCTCGCGGAGGCCCCGCTGCCCGTGAGCCGCCCAGTCGTGGCCGTCTTCGGGGTCGCTGGCAGCACCCGGATGCGTGGGAAAGGTACCGCGCTGATCGTGCCGGTGGTGTGAATCAGGGGAGACGCCAGGGAACCCTCCGTGCGCTCCGCCGTGCCCAGCGCCAGGCCCCCCGCGATGACCGCGGCGACCGCGGAGCCTGCCGAGTGCCTCGAGAAGCTCGTCTGCTTGCGTCGCGGAGGGGGGCGCCGATGAAGGATCGTGCGCCTCAGATGATGCGGTCATGCAGCAAAGTTTACATGTCTCTTGACATGTATCCATTTCCATGTCACTATACATATACATGCACAGTGACATGGAAAAGTGTCCGGCCCGCACATGGGCGCATGTACATCGGGGGAGACGCCCCGACTGAAAGGACTTCACATGAGTAACACTCAAGACTTCACCACCAACGAACATGCCAACGAGAGCGCCGCAGCAACCGCGCACGACGCTCACGAGATCCCGGCAACGCCGATCGAGGCGGCAGCAACTCGCTCGATCCGCCGCTGGACGCGCACCGTTGACGCGCTCGTCGCCCGGGAGGTTGACGCGCAGTTCGCCGCAGCCGGTGCATCTCGCCGAGATCTGCGCGTTCTCAATATGCTGTCGGGGGAGCGCGAGCTTTCCGAGCACATGCGGGCGCGACTCGAGCGGCGCGGCGGCCGGCTCTGGTCGCTCGCTGACCGCGGCTGGATCACACGCGCAGACGCAGAAGCGATGCGTGCCACAGGCCTCGCCTGGCAGCTCACCGACGCGGGGGTGGCGGCGCGCGAGCGCTTGACCGCCATCACTGAGTCGGTGCGCGATCGGGTCGAGGGGGCGGTTTCGCCGGCGGATCTCGCCACGACCCTGGCATCGCTGGAAGCAATCGCGACCGAATTCGGATGGACGGAGGGCATGCGCCTGCCGCGCGGCCACCGCGGCGGCGGGCGAGGCCACGACCGGGGTCAGCGCCATCACCCGGGGCAGTGCCACCACCGTGGTCAGGCCTTCGGGCAGGCTGACGGCCACGGCCGTGGCCACGGCCACGGCCAGCGACAGGAGCACGGAAACGGTTACGGTCACGGCCACGGGCAGGGTCACGGCTTCGGCCACGGCCGTGGTCACGGTGGCAACCCCTGGGACGGCCACCGTCCGAACGCCGGCCGGGGTGAGGCGTTCGAGCGTGGCTTCGTTGCCGGCTTCGCGGCATCTCGCGACAGCGCATAACGCATACGTAGTTTCTGGCACCGTTCGAAGGGCCGGCACCCGGTGGGTGCCGGCCCTTCGGCGTGCCGCTGGGCTACGACTTCCACAGTTTCTAGGCAGCAGGGTGAGCGCGCCGAATACACTGTGGATGTGGCAGTCAGTATCTATCTCACATCCGCCGAGGGTCGCACGGGAAAGAGCGCCGTCGCGCTCGGCGTGCTCGATGCGTTAAAGGCCGGCGTGCCGCGCGTGGGCATCTTCCGCCCGGTGATTCGATCCCGTGACGAACGCGACCGCGTGCTCGAACTGCTGCGGGGCCGCGCAACGGCGACCGCCTCCTACGAGGAGTGCGTTGGCGTCACCTACGAGGAGCTCGCGCGCGATGCGGATGAGGCGATGGCAACGATCGTAAGCTGCTATCGTGCGCTGCGCGAGCAGTGCGACGCGATCGTGGTCGTGGGGTCTGACTATACGGACGTTGCTGCGCCGACTGAGCTTGCGACGAACGCGCGGATCGCAGCGAACCTTGATTCGCCGGTGCTGCTGGTCGTCGGCGGGCGCGATCTGTCCGAGCAGGAGGTACTCGGACAGTCGAGTGCACGTGATGCATCGACGCTTGCGAAGATCGCTGAACTGAGCGTTGCTGAGCTGCACGAGGAGCACGCGAGCGTGTTGGCGACGCTCATTAACCGGGCTGATTCTGAAGCCCTCGATGAGATCGTGGCCGCCGTCAGTGACGTGGTTCCCGAGGGGACCGCTGTCTGGGCCCTCCCGGAGGAGCCCAAGCTCGTCGCCCCGCCCGTCGCCGAGGTGATGCGGGCAGTGGACGGCCACCTTGTGCGCGGCAGCGCCGAGCTGCTGAGCCGCGAGGTCACGCAGATCGTGATCGCTGGCATGTCAATGACGAACGTGCTGCCGCGGCTGCTCGAGGGTGCAGTAGTGGTGATCGCGGCGGATCGGGCCGAGACACTGCTCGCAGTGTCCATTGCGCACGAGGCGGAGGGCTTCCCGACGCTTGGTGCTGTCGTCCTCAACGGCGACTTTGAGATGTCCGAAGACGTGGAGCGGCTGCTCGACGGTGTAGGGGCGGTGCTCCCCGTGATCCGCACCCCGCATGGCACCTTCGAGACCGCGCAGCGCGTGGTGCACGCTCGCGGGCTACTCACCGCGGAGTCTCCGGTGAAGTTCGATACGGCGCTCGCGCTCTTTGAGGAGCACGTTGACACGCGTGATCTGCGTGAACGGCTTCGGCTGCATCGCGGGAGCGTGCGCACGCCAGCGATGTTCGCGTACGACCTGTTTGCGCGCGCGGCGAAGGCAGACGCACACATCGTGCTGCCCGAGGGCCACGATGACAGGATCCTCCGCGCGACCAGCACGCTGCTCGCGCGTGGCGTGGCCAGGCTCACGCTGCTCGGAGAGGAGAGCGCGATCCGTAAGCGCGGTGCCGAACTCGGCCTCGCGATTGAGGGTGCGGCGGTCATTGACCCCGAGACCTCGCCGCTCCTGGGCCAGTTCGCCGCCGAGTACGCGAAGCTACGCGCACACAAGGGCATCACCCTCGAGGACGCGCGCGATCGAATGACCGATGTGAGCTACTTCGGCACCATGCTCGTGCACCTCGGGCTCGCAGACGGCATGGTGTCGGGTGCGGCGAACACGACCGCCCACACGATCCGCCCGAGCCTCGAATTCATCAAGACCAAGCCGGGTGTCTCGGTTGTCTCGAGCGTGTTCTTCATGGCGCTTGCTGACCGCGTGCTCGTCTACGGCGACTGCGCTGTGAACCCTGACCCGAATGCAGCGGAGCTCGCGGATATCGCAGCGTCGTCGGCCGAGACGGCCGAGCAGTTCGGCGTGGACCCGCGGATCGCGATGCTCTCGTACTCGACCGGCGAGTCAGGCTCGGGCGCCGAGGTCGACAAGGTGCGCGAGGCGACCGCGCTCGTGCGCGAGGCCCACCCCGAGCTGCTCGTCGAGGGGCCGTTGCAGTATGACGCGGCCATCGACCCGGAGACGGGCGCCTCGAAGCTCCCCGGCTCGCAGGTTGCTGGCCACGCGACCGTGTTCATATTCCCAGACCTGAATACGGGAAACAACACCTACAAGGCCGTGCAGCGCTCCGCCGGTGCGATCGCGGTCGGCCCGGTGCTGCAGGGCCTGAACAAACCAGTGAACGACCTCTCGCGAGGAGCTACCGTGCAAGACATCCTCAACACCGTCGCAATCACCGCAGTGCAGGCGGGTGAGCGATGAACGCCGTCTTGGTCGTCAACTCCGGGTCGTCGTCGATTAAGTACCAGGTGATCGAGGAGGGGAGCGGAGCCCGGCTCGCCCAGGGCCTCGTCGAGCGGATCGCAGAGCGCGGCGCCGGCCGAGTCGTCCACACGGGCTCGCACGGCGAGACCATCGTGGACGGCGACATCCCCGATCACGCGGCGGGATTCGCGGCGATCGTCGAACGCTTCGCCGAGACTGGAACCCCGATCGAGTCCCTCGGCATTGTTGCCGTTGGACACCGTGTGGTGCACGGGGGCAGCGAGTTCATCGCGCCAACGCTCATCGATGATGAGGTCGCCGAACGCATCCTCGAACTCGCCGAGCTCGCTCCGCTGCACAACCCCGGTCACCACGCTGCGATCATCGCGGCCCGCGCGGTCTTCCCGGAACTCCCGCACGTCGCGGTGTTCGATACCGCCTTCCACCAGACCATGCCAGAAAAGGCATACACCTACGCGATCGATCGCGAGCTCGCCGCGGAGCACGGAATCCGCCGGTATGGCTTCCACGGAATCTCGCACTCGATCGTGTCGCGCCGTGCGGCGCAGCACCTCGGGCGGCCGCTCGACTCGCTCAAACAAATTGTGCTGCACCTCGGCAACGGGGCGTCGATGTGCGCCATCGACGGCGGACGCTCGGTCGACACCTCGATGGGGCTCACCCCGCTTGAGGGGCTCGTCATGGGGACGCGTTCCGGCAACATCGACGCGGGCGCGATCTTCCACCTGCTGCGACGCGGCGTGAGCGTCGACGAGGTGGATCGTGAGCTGAACAAGCGCTCTGGCTTCCTCGGGATGACGGGCACGATCGACTTCCGCGATGTCCGCGCGGCCGCAGCAGCGGGCGATGCCGCCGCACAGCTCGCGATCGAGGTCTACGTGCACCGCGCCAGGCACTACCTCGGTGCGTACCTCGCGGTGCTGGAGGGCGCCGATACGATCGTCTTCACTGCGGGCCTCGGCGAGAACGGCCCGGATCTCCGGGCGCTCATCTGCGCCGGCTTCGAGTGGTGCGGGCTGCGCCTCGACCCTGCACGGAACGACGCGCGCGACTCTGGCACGCGCGTGATCAGCGCCGAGGGCTCACAGATCACCGTCCTCGTGGTCCCGACCGACGAGGAAGCAGAGATCGCCAAGCAGAGTACTGCGCTGGTAGCGTCCCTAGCCGAGTAGTTTTCTCACGGCTCACCCCTGGCGCCATCGCCAGGTGCCGAGCGAGCCAGTTCGGACCCGCTCCAGACGCTCGCGGCCGCCTGCACGCACGCCTTGCCAAGCGCTGGCGGGCGATTCTGGCCGTCGAGCGGTCACGGAGCTCAGGTGATCCGCGATCTGCGCCAACTTCGCTGCGATCTTCCACGGAATCAGCAGCACAATCGACCCCACCAGCCGCGCTGGAGGGCCACACTTAAAGGACACCAACGATGACTGGCAAAAGCAAAGGAGCGACGTGGCAACGACGACACGGATGATACATCTTGGTCGTAAGGAGCGCCCGAAACGTGGGTCGCTGTTACTTCTCATTCCAGGAGTCGCCTCAGTGGTGCTGCTGGGCATTCTGCCGCTCTTTATTGTGGCGCGAAACAGTTTTGCTGTTGCCGACGACTACGGCGGCATCGTCGGCGGGTTCACGCTCGAGCACTACGCAAAGCTCCTCGACCCCGTCTATTCGAAGACGCTGTTCTTCTCGCTCGGGCTCGGGCTGCTGAACACCCTCGTGTGCGTGGTCATCGGCTACCTCACCTCGTACTACATCGTGTCTCGGCCAGAAGGAAAGCAAGGGTTCTTGCTGCTGCTCGTGATCATTCCGTTCTGGACCGACTTCCTCGTCCGCACGTTCGCGTGGATCACGATCCTCGGCTCGGGAGGGCCGATTGCCGGCGTGCTCGGGATATTTGGGCTGTCGGGTTTCTCGATGATTCCGAGCAACACCGCGGTGATCTTGGGGCTGCTGTATTCGTTCCTCCCCACGGCGATCTTCCCGATCTACGCCTCCATGCGATCGATCGATGGTTCCCTCAAGGAAGCAGCAACGGATCTCGGGTGCAGCTGGTGGGGCGTCCACCGCCGCGTCATTCTGCCGCTGAGTAGCCCCGGCATTCTCGGCGCAGCTTTGCTCACCTTCATCCCGACGATGGGCGTGTTTGTCATCCCCGTGTTGCTTGGCGGGGGCAAGGATCCGCTCGTCGGAAACCTCATCGTGACGCTGTACACAGAGTTCCGAAACCAGCCGATGGGCGCCGCTGTCTCGATGGTGCTGCTCGTGCTCATGGTCGTGTCGATGGCACTTGTAGGTCTCCTACTGCGACGTGTATCGAACAAGAAGAAGGGGGCGTAAGCCATGGATCGCATCGTAAACGGTATCGCCCGTGGCGTGTTCGTCTTCCTCTACATTCCGATCGTCGCGGTAATCGTCTACTCCTTTAACGCTGCGGGAACGAACACACGCTTTGAAGGCCTCACACTGCAGTGGTACGTCGAGCTGTTCCAGGACGGCGCGCTCATGCAGACATTGCGAACGAGTGCGATTGTCGCGGTGCTCGCTGCGACAGTGGCCACCGCTATCGGGATCATGTTCGCCCTCGGACTAGCTCGCTACCGCGGACGTGGCAAGGGCGGCTTCATGGCACTCATTGCGCTGCCGCTCATCGTCCCCGAGATCGTGCTTGGCGTGGCACTTCTCAGTGTGTTCAGCGCGACGAAGGTGCCGCTCGGCATCACGACCCTCGTGCTCGGCCACCTCATCGTCTCGCTGCCGCTTGCGACGCTCGTACTGATGAGTTCCGCAGCCATGCTGGATCCCAGCCTGCCGGAGGCCGCAACCGACCTTGGGTGCTCGCCGTGGCAGACATTCACGCGGGTCTACTTCCCGCTGCTTCGTCCGGCGGTGGTTGCGGCTTGGCTGCTGAGCTTCACCACGTCCTTCTCCAACATCGTGATGTCCACCTTCTTGAGCGGCGTCGGGTCGACGACCCTTCCGCTGAAGATCTACTCGAGCTTGAAGACAGGCCTGACGCCGAGCATTAACGCGCTCGGAGCGCTGCTCATCCTGCTCACCCTTGTCATTGTGCTCGCTGTCGGCGTGTCACAGATGCGTCGCATTCTCGTTGACTCTCGGTCCTAGCCGCACTGCTGCGGCCTGGCACTACCACCCTCTCGAAAGGAACAGAATTATGAAGAAAACTTCCGTTGCAGCAGTCGGCATCGTCGCCGCTCTCGCCCTCACCGGATGCTCCAGCGCAGGTGGCGATGGCGGCGCGCAGACGCTCAACGTCTACGCATGGGCCGATGAGATTCCGCAGTCGGTGTTCGACGCATTCACCGAAGAGACCGGAATCAAGGTCAACGTCGACAACTTCGACAGCAACGAGACGATGATCTCGAAGCTCGCTGCGGGAAACTCTGGCTACGACATTGTCGAGCCGAGCCAGTACGCGGTTCAGCAGCTCGTCGGGCAAGAACTCCTGGAGCCACTCGACAAGTCCAAGATCGAGGGTCTTGACCAGATCGCAGAGAAGTTCCGTGACCCGTCGTATGATCCTGACCTTGGGTACTCGGTGCCGTGGGTCTGGGGCACGACCGGTTTGCTCTACAACGCTGAGTGCACTGGCGGCGAGGAAATCACGAGCTGGAAATCCATGTTCGACCCGAAGTGGCAGGGCAAGGTGAACATGCTCGACAACATGCTCGCTGCCTACATTGCAGGCTTGCAGGTGAACGGCTTCCCCGCGAACAGCAAGGACGAGAAGGAAATCGCCGCAGCGACCAAGTCACTCATCGAGCAGAAAGAGATTCTCTCGGGCTACAACTCGAGCAACTACGGGGATCTCGTCGCGAACGGCGACGTTTGCATGTCTGAGGCATGGGGTGGCACGCAGACCGCGAAGATTGTCGCTGCCAACGATCACGTGCACTATGTCCTCCCCGAAGAGGGCGGCAGCCTCTGGGTTGATGGTCTGTCGATTGCGGAAGGGCGCTCCAAACGAGGCTGGGGCCTACGAGTTCATCAACTTCCTGCTGCGCCCTGAGATCAGTGCGATGGCCACAAACGACGCCGGTCTTGCAAGCGCAAACACTGCCGCAGCGGAGCACGTCAAGGACCAGGCGCTGCTCAGCAACGCTGCCGTCTACGCTTCGGATGAGCAGGTCGCCGATGCCGACTTTATCGTTGATCCCGGCCCTGCGATGAAGTTCTACCAGGACGGTTGGACCCGGGTGAAGGCCTCCTAACCGGCTCACCCCCATATCGAGTTCGAGCGAAGAGCGAAGAGTTTCATGAACACGCAGACCACCACATCCACCCCGGCCGTCGAGATCCTTGGTATCTCGAAACAGTTCGGCGAACACCTCGCCGTTCACCCGCTCGATCTTGAGATTGGCGACAACGAGTTTTTCTCCATCCTCGGGCCCTCCGGCTGCGGCAAAACAACGCTGATGCGCATGATTACCGGGTTTGAAACGCCAAGCTCGGGGCGCGTGCACCTCGGAGGCGTGGACGTAACCAACGTTCCGACTCGTCACCGCGACCTGAACATGCTGTTTCAGAGCTACGCGCTCTTCCCGCACCTCACCGTGTTTGAAAACGTCGCATTCGAACTTCGGGTTCGGCGGGTTCCGAAGGCAGAAGCGAGCCAGCGGGCGCAGGAGGCGCTGGAGCTCGTCAAACTTGCGCATCTCGGCGAGCGGAAGCCAGATCAGCTGTCGGGCGGGCAGCGGCAGCGCGTTGCGCTAGCACGAGCTATCGTGTCCGGCCCGAAGGTTGTGCTCCTCGACGAGCCACTGGGCGCGCTCGACCAGCAGCTGCGAAAAGAGATGCAGTACGAACTCAAGCGGATGCAGCGCGAGGTCGGTATCACCTTCATTTACGTCACCCACGACCAAGAAGAAGCGCTGACAATGTCGGACCGCATCGCGGTGATGTCGGAGGGGGTCGTCCAGCAGGTCGCGAGCCCTGAAGACATCTACGACCGCCCGGAGACGAGGTTCGTTGCGGGATTCATCGGCAGCTGCAACCTCATCGATGTCACAGTGCCGGCGGGCGCTGCTGGTGAACGAGTCGCTGCGCTTGCCACCGGAATCGGATCGCTGAACGGTGTTCTTGCAGAAAGCGTCAGCCGTGAGCAGGCCGGCACGATGCTCATTCGCCCCGAGCGGATCGAGATGCGCCGCGGCGGCGAGGGCCTCGTCGGCCACGTGGAGACGCTCACCTTCCTCGGCGAGGAATGGCAGGTGCACCTCAACGTTGGCGGAACGATGCTGAAGGTGTCGCTGTCGAGTCTTGTCCGTGAACTCGAACTGCCTGGCCTCGCAGTCGGGGAGGAACTCACCGTGAGCTGGCGTCCCGAGGACGCTCGAATCGTCACCAGGTAATACCGACTCGCTGTCCAGCATCGTCGCTCATCAGAAAGGTTTTTTATGAAAGTCGCAGTTGCGCAAACGTCACCCGGCATCGATGTCGAGGCTAATTTCGAGACAATCCGTAAGTTCACCGCACAGGCGGCGGCTGCGGGAGCGAAGCTTGTGGTCTTCCCAGAGGAAGCAGCCCTGCTGGCCGATGAATCGATCAAGCCCAACTTCACCGAGATTCTCCAGGGCATGTGGGGACCGTTCGAAGAACTGCTCGCCGGGCTTGCCCGCGAGCACACGATTTCGATCATCGCTGGGGGCTACGAGCCGCGTGAGGATGGTCAGCCCTTCAACACGATTCTCGCAGTCAACGCACATGGTGACGAGATCGCGCGCTACCACAAGCTGCACACCTACGACGCGTTCGCCTACCAGGAGTCTGCGTATGTCACGCGCGGCATGGAGCTGCCCCCGGTGATCGAGATCGAAGGCCTCAAAGTCGGCATCGCGAACTGCTACGACGTCCGCTTCCCCGAGCTCTTCCGAAGCCTTGCGGATCGTGGAGCAGATGTGATCTCGCTCTCCGCCGCTTGGGTGTCCGGAAAAGGCAAGGAAATGCACTGGGAAGTTCTCACCCAGGCTCGCGCGATCGAGAACGTCGCGTGGCTGCTCGCCTCCGGCACTGTCGGGGAAGACTCGGTTGGCCTCAGTCGGGTGATCGACCCGCTCGGCAACGTTGTCGCAAGCGCCAACGCGCACACGGAAGCACTCGTGATTGCCTCAATCGATGCGGAACGCACCCAGAGCGCCCGCGCAATGCTCCCCGCGCTCGACAACCGACGCATCGAACTCAGCTACCGCGTGGCCTAGCCCCGCGCACAGAAAGGAACGCAATGTTCTTCCACACTGGCACCACGCCAACATCGCTCCCCGCAGAGCTGCGAGAGAAGCTTGAGCGGCTGAGTTTCCCGACGCTCGGACACTACCTTGAAGAAGGGTTCGCTGACACCGAGATCCGCCGCATTGTCGCCGCGGGTGGTCGTGTCATTGGCTCGGCTTTCACGGTTCGCACGACCGCGACTGACTCGACCGCGCTGCACCACGCCGCTGGGCTCATCGGTGCCGGCGACGTTCTCGTGATCGACACGGGTGGGGATCGTCGCCACGCCCCGCTCGGCGAGGTCGTTGCCGCGCAGCTCGTCGCCCGCGGTGCAGCGGGCGCGATCGTCGACGGCGTCGTCACCGACACCGACGAAATCACCGAGCTGGGATTGAGCGTGCACGCACGCGGCACCAGCATGCTCACCACGAAGCTGCACGGGATTGACGCCGGAGGCGTGAACGTTCCTGTTACCTGCGGTGGGGCAGTAGTGAACCCGGGCGATGTGGTGCTTGCCGATGCGAACGGCGTGCTGTTCGTCGCGCCCGAGGTGCTCGCTCGCATCGTCGATATTGCCCTCGCTGATGATGCAGAGGAGCCTGAGCTCGTCGCCGAACTGCGCACGGGTGCGCCGCTCGGCACGCTCACTGGCGCCAGCGATACCGTCGCCGAGCTACTCGCACTCGATACCCCGCAGTAGCTCCGAGCACCACTCCACCCCCCCAACCCCACCCCTGCGGCGGAACACCGGCACCCTGCCGGTGTTCCGTCGCGCCCAAAAACCTGTGAAAGGACCCAGCGCAGATGCTTCTCAAAGCGGCGATTAACGGAGGCCGTTCCACGGCCGAACACCCAGCGGTGCCCCGCACAACCGACGAGATCGTTGCAGCGAGCCGCGCGGCAATCGCCGCCGGCGCTGACGTGGTGCATGCACACGTGCTCACTGAAGCGGGTGAGCAGACAATCCACCCCGACGACATTGGTGCGTGGGTGCGTGCGATGCGTGCAGCGGATCCGTCGGTGGTCATCGGAACCACAACCGGTCTGTGGACGGTCACCGATCACACCGAACGGATGTCGCACGTAGCCGCATGGCCCGACGATGCGTTGCCTGACTTCGCGTCGGTTGCGTTCTGTGAGGAGGGGGCGGCAGAGGCGGCTCAGCTCGTGCTTGAGCGCGGCATGGTGCTCGAATCTGCCGTGTGGACGATGGCTGACGTGCCTGCGCTGCTGGAATCACCGACGCTGCACCAGAACGTGCGCGTGCTCATCGAGCCCGAGACAGAGGATCCCGACGAAGCCGTCGCGCAGTGCCGGGAGATCGCAGCAGTGCTCCGCGAGGCCGGCGTGACTGCCCCGATTCTCTACCACGGATACGACGCGACGGTCTGGCCCGTAGTCGAGGCTGCCATCGCAGACGGCTGCGAGACCCGCATCGGCTTCGAAGACGGGATCACCCTCCCCGACGGCAGCGCTCCTGCCGACAACGCCGACCTCATTCGCGCAGTGCGTGAGCTCGAGGCGCGCTGATCGACCACGCCGAATCCGAACAGCCCCTCCCCGCGGGCAGGGTACCCTGGTACCTTGCGCGGAGAGGGGCATTCGGGGTGTTAGATGACGTAGACCGGCAGCTCATTCAGCTGCTCGCCAGAGACGGACGACGCAGCTTTGCTGCGCTCTCGGAAGAACTGGGCGTCTCCCAGTCGACCGTTCGGACGCGCCTCGCAAAGCTGCGCGAAGACGACACGCTGCAGATCGTCGCGCTGTGCAATGGACTGTTGCTCGGACATCAGGTGGTCCGGCTGCTGTTGCGCGTGCGCAACCTCACGCCGCGTGCTGTCGCAGACAGTCTGCTTGGCATCCACCCGATTAACCATGTGGCCCTGGTGACGGGGTCGCACGACCTGTATCTCGAAGCGACCTGTCGGGACCAGAACCAGCTCATCGACCTGCTGGACGAGATCCGCCGCCAGCCTGGTGTCGCGTCGATCCAGCCGATCATCGTGACCTCGCTTGCCAAGGACTACACCTGGGAGGGGCTGCGCGGAACTGCGGGGCAGAGCATCAGCGACCCCGGTACGTAGCCTGACTCAGTCAGCTGGGCGGTTGAGGAGTCTGCCTGCACGGTTCGCGGGAATTGGGTCGCGAAACCCCTTCCAGAGGTACGTGTCCTTCATAACCTCGAGTACCGTGAGCGTTTCAAGATCTGAGATTCCCCGAATTCTGCGGAGATCCTGCAACACAATCTGCCCGAGCTCCTGCGCGTCCTGGGCGACGACGTCAAGGATGATGTCGTAGTACCCGAGGGCGCATGCGACGTACTTAATGTTCGGGTGATCCGCTATTTCGGCGGCTACTTTTGCGACGGGAACACCGGCAACCCTGATGCCGACGTGCGCAGCGATGCCGCCAATCTTTGTTTCGTCATACATCCCGACGACGTAAATAATCCCGAGCGACACCAGGCGGTTGTAACGTTGGCGGACTGTCGGTTCTGAAAACCCAATCCTGCGGCCGATCTCACCGAATGACAACCTGCCGTCGACACGGAGCTCGTCAATGATGTCTCGGTCGACGTCGTCGAGCAGGTGCTCGTCAGCGCGGGCGAATGCGTCCATGCCGGCAAGTCTACCGGCGCGGCGTCCCGACCCTCCGCGGCTCGGCGCTGGGGTCGCGGTTGCGCGCGGGGTCGGGCAGAATCGGTGCTATGAAGATCGCAACGATCCAGCTGACGCCGACGACTGACCCGCGCGAGAATCTCGCGCAGATGCGGGTACGCGCTGCGGAGGCAGCGGCCACCGGCGCCCGGGTGATGGTGTTCCCCGAGCAGACGATGGTGCTGCTGCAGTCGGTCACGGTCGACGCGCTCTCCGAGGTTGCGGCTGAATGGTGGGAGGCGTTCGCGGCGCTCACTTCGGAACTCGCGGTCGAGCACGACGCCGTTGTCATCGCTGCGGGCTTCGAGCCGTCGCCTGATGGGCTCCCGTTTAACACGGTGATCGCGGTCGGCCCGGGGGGCGAGGAACTCGCTCGTTACCGCAAGCTCCACCTCTATGAGGCCTTCTCGCAGAGCGAGTCGGCCCACACCCGTGCGGGGACGGAGCTCCCGCCAGTGTTTGACGTGAAACATGACGGGGAGACCCTCCGCTTGGGGCTCGCGAACTGCTACGACATTCGCTTTCCCGAGATGTTTCGCAGCCTCGTCGACCGCGGCGCCAACGTGTGTGTGGTGGTGGCCGCCTGGGCGTCGGGCCCGGGGAAGGAAGCACACTGGTCGCTGCTCACGCAGACCCGCGCACTCGAGAACGTGAGCTGGCTCGTCGCGAGTGCGGTCGTCGGCGGTGGGCCCCGTAACGCGGCGACGGTGGGCCTGAGTCGCATCGTCGATCCGCTCGGTGAGGTTGTTGCGGGTCTCGGCCCGCGCGAGGAGGGCATCGCGGTCGCTGACGTCACATCTGGCGCGGTGGATCGCGCCCGTGGCGTGCTGCCAGCGCTCGCGAATCGCAGAATCACGCTCGACTACCGCGTCAACTAACTCGGGATCAGCGCATGTGCTGAGCGGGTCTGCTCGGTGCGGATGTGGTGCGCGCTGCACGCGTCTGCGTGGTCACCCAGCAGAAGCGTGCGCGCTCAGACGTAGCCGCGTACGGAGCACGCGTAGATGGGGGCGTTCGCCCCCGCAGATCCGGGGACTCTCCGTGGGGAGCGGTGCGATCGCCAGTTGACTCGTACTTGAGACAACAGCGATTCGGACGGCGCAGCAGCTGCGCCGCACTCGCACCCACCACCGAGAAAGGCCGTGCCCGCATGACTACCCAGAAGACCTCCACCAAGAAGAAGCTCGCGATTGCTGGCGGTTCGCTGCTCCTCATCGCCGGCGTCACCGTCGGTGGCGCGCTCGTCACGATGAACAGCACGATCTTCGACAACATGTTTAACACCAAGGTGTCCGATACCAGCGCTGACGGCGAGCTCATCGTCACCGGTGCACCCATGACGAACACCTTCACGGGCGCCATGGACGGCGAAGCAATCACCGGCTACTACACCGCGACAAACACCTCGGAGAACGCCACGCTCAGCGTTGGGCTCGGCTCGATGCTGCAGCCCGGCGGCGATCAGGCGGCCGAGCTCGCCGGTGCGCTCGACACCCGCGTCGCAATTGACGGCGGATCGCTCATTGACACCGGCAAGCTGGCGAACATGAAGCTTGCCGAGGACGAGGCGTTTGACATCGCCCCGGGTGACTCGGTGAAGGTGCGTATCGACGTCTACGTGAAGGACAGCGCGGCGTTCCTCGCAGCGGGTCTCGATAAGTCCGAGGTCACCGCTGACTACCTCTTCAACAGCATCGCGAAGTAACTCCCTCTTCGAGTCCGGCGGCCACCTCCCCATATCCCCAGGCCGCCGGACTCGCCCCTCTCATCACACCCGCCGCGAGCGACACGACCACATGGAGGTCAGCATGCGCATCACCATCCTCACCATCCGGGCAGCAGCCAGTCTGCTCCTCGTCGCGCTCGCGGCCCCCTTTCTCTGGTCGGCCGTAACGGGCGACTACTTCATGACCGTGACCGGCGGATCGATGCGCCCCACCTACGAGGTCGGCGATGTCCTCGTAGTGCAGGGGCCCGTGGGCGACGAACTTCGCAGCACCGGTGCACCGGTGATCGTGTCGCCGGTGCCTGGCGACCGCTCGGACCAGTACGTGCACCGTGTCGTGGAACTCGTCGACGAGGGCGCGATCCTCAAGGGCGACGGCAATGAGATCAACGACCCGTTCCTCGTGACACAGGAGCAGGTCCTCGGCACGCCCCGCCTCGCACTCCAGGGCACTTGGGCGACCCTGTTCCACCTCTCGGGGCTGTGGGCGGTCCGGCTCATCGTCGGAGCCGTGTTCCTCATCGCCCTGTTTGTGCCCAGCCGAGGCCGCGCAGCCCGGCGCACGGCCGAGGCCAGCACCATCGATGGGACCGACGGGACCGATGGGACCGACGGGACCGAGCAAGCATCGCGGCGCCCGGCGCCCAGCCTTGCGCGGTGACCGGTATGCGCCTGCGCGCCTGGACGTGTGCCGCCGTGATCCTCCTCGCTTCGGCTGCGGGGCCGGTCGATCCAGCGGCGGCCTCGCCAGCCTCGCCGATCCTCGCAGAGGAGCGAGATCAGGCAGCGCTCACCGTCACACCCGCCACTCGGCTATTCGACGTCTCCCTGCACCCCGGTGAGACGGCGCTCGCCGCAGCGCAGCTGCGCAACGACGCGAACACTGCGCTGCGGATCCGCCTTGCCCCGGAGCAGGTGGCGTGGGCCGGGTACGATCGCGCGCTCGAATCCCTGTGGCTGGCCGTCGGCCGCGGAGCCACGTGCGATGCGGCAGCGATGGCGAACTTGCCACGCACGCCACTGGCGGCAGCCTCGAGCATCGACCTGGGGGTGCTGCCCGCCGGCGAGGCTACTGACCTGTGCCTCCTGGTCACGTACCCGGCCGATCGCGAGACGCCGGTAGCCGCAGTTTCCACGGTGGACCTGGTATTCACCGGCACCGAGGCTGGTGGCGCAGGACCGGAGACCCTGGAGACCTCCGGGATGTCGCACGGCACGCACCGCGCCCTGACCTTCCTCGCCGCGATGCTCATCATGCTTGGCGTCACGATTGTCCCGCAGCGTCGCCGCTCACGCAGCGCCGCGGAGTGACTGTTTCATTTGGAAGGAGTCACGTATTCTGACTACTGAATGGGGCCGCGATACGCGGCCGGCCGTGCGCAGCGAGAATGCGCGGGCAGGGGGAGGGGACACAATGGTCGCTCGGAGCGCGCAGGTGCAACGGATTGTGCAGCACGTCATCGACGGCGCATCGGTATCGGTCGTCGGTCAGCACTGGTCCGGGCGGAGCGAGCTGCTCACGCAGCTCGCAGAGACGCTGCGAGGGATCGGGCTCGCCACGCTGCAGCTGCGTGGGATCGAGAACACCCGCCCGTTCGAGGCGTTCCGCGCCGCGCTTCCCGCTGTGGCACCCGCGCGCGGCGCCGACGCCGACTTCGCCACTGAGCTCAGTCGGCTCGTGAAACAACTGGTAGCCGAGGGGCCGGTTGTGGTGCTCATCGACGACATCGACCTGCTCGACGAAGCCTCGTGGGTGCTGCTCGAACAGCTCCACAAATCGTTCCAGATTCCGATTGTTGGCACGTCTGAGGTGCGCAACGTGAGCGACCCCGCCGAGCGGCTCCTCATCAAAGTGGCGCAGCCGGTCGTGAAGCTCACGCTCGATGAGCTCCGGCTCGACGAGGTCCACGATCTTCTCGAGGAGCGGCTCGGAGACCAGGTGTCTCCGACGCTCAGCGGTCGGATCCACATGAAATCTGGCGGGCTTCCCGGATTCGCGGTCGCGTTCGTCGACGCCGCGCGACGCCGCGGGCGGGTGCGCAAGCACGGGCTCGTCTGGCAAGACAGCCCTGACCTCTGGTCGAGCGAACTCGAGGGCGCGTTCGAGGCGCTCCTGTTTCGCTACCCGGAAGACACGCGTGAAGCACTGGAGATGCTCGTCGCGACGGGCCCGCTTCCCGTTGAACAGGCGACGGCGCTCGTCGGGCAGGAGACCCTGGAAGCGCTTGAGGGGCGCGGCCTCGTCCGGCTGTTCACGGCTGGCAGCGGTCCGCGGGTGACGGTGAACCCACCGGGGATCAGCGACTACTTCAGGCACCTGCCGCAGTCCGTGCGCAGCATTCGCCTGCGACAGCAGATCGAGGAAGCGCTCGGCACGGACAGCAGCGTGGTGCTGGCGGAGCAGCCCACCGTGCCACGTCAGTTCGCCGACGTGATTCCACAGCCCGAGATCCCGCTCCTCGCGCGAGCGTTCCGCGACGCCTTCGAGCAGGATCTCGACCAGACCTGGGCTGCCTGGCAAGGCGCGAAAGGGCCAGCCGAGGCAGCTCGCGCACTCGAGCTCCGCCTGACCGGGGACGCCCCGGCCGGCCAAATTGAAGAGATCATCTCGCGCACCGACGTCGCTGATGCACACCCGACAATTGCGCTGTATCTCCGCTACCTGCGGGCACGGTGGGAAACCAGCAAGGAGCTGCCGCTCGAGGCGATCGAGGACACACTCCGCGGGGATCACGACCTCGGAGAACCCCTCGCGATCGAGGCTCTGCTCATCGGATTCCGGGCCGAACGAACCGAAATCACCCCAGCAGCTCTCGAACGGATCGGGGAGATCGCGCAGCACCCCGGCCTCGCCGGTGAGGTCGGGGGCCTCGTCTACGTCGCCATGCACGCGCTGGGAGGCCGCCCGTGCGAGGCACTCGCCCGGTTTGCACAGTTGCCAGCCACCGGATGGGTGCCCCGCTTCGCGGCCCCGCTCCGGGGCCTCGCGCTCGTCACATCCGGCCGGCCCCAGGAAGCCCTCGAATGGGCCTCCTCCCAGCTCTCCGTCGCGCGGGAACGCTTCGACCGATCCGCGATGGTCGCACAGGCATACGTTGCGGTCATGGCGCTGCTGACGATGAGCCGGTACGCGGACGCGACCGCCGCGGGCAGCATCGTCGCGAGCGGCCAATTCCAGGCCGCGAACCTGCTCTTCGGACCCGACCGGGCACTGATGAACGCACTCGCCATCGCGGCCAGGCGCAGTGGCAGGCCGGGCGCAGTCGGCACGCTGATCGAGCGCGGCAGCCGCTACACGGGCCGCAGCGATGCGCTCCCCATGGGCGCGCGCGACTTTCCCGAGGCGCTCGTCACCGAGATCGACGAGGAACCCGCCGAAACCGGGCGCAGATACCGGGCGCTCGCCGCAGACCTCGCGGCACGGGGGTACGCGTTCTCCGCAGCCGGATCCACGATGCTTGCGCTGCTCATCGACTTCGACCTTGATGCCGCGCTCGAACAGCGGGCGCGGCTCGAAAAGATGGGCGGGACCGTGTTCCTCGCCTATCTCGATGCGCGGATCGCTCACCAGCGGCGCGACCCCGAGGCGCTCATCGAAGCGGCGAGGTGGCTCCGCCGCGAACACGCGAACGATTCCGCGCTCAAATATTTCACCGCGGCGGCTCGGATGCTCCGGGAAGACGGCCTCGAAGACGAAGCGACGCGGGTCCGCGAGGAGATCGCGGCGCTCATGTCCTCGGAGGATCCGGCCACGGAGGTCGCCCTGACACAGGTTGAGTCGACGCTCGGGTTCACGCAGCGGGAACGGGAGATCATCGACCTCGTCGCCAAGGGGATGAATAACCCCGGGATCGCTGAAACGCTGACGTTGTCCGTGCGCACGGTTGAGACGCACCTGCGGAACATTCGCCGGAAGTCCGGCGCGCTCGCCCGCGACGAGATTGGCGAATACTCCTCCCTGCGCTAGCGCGCCCGCCACCTACGCGTACGCGCTGCGGCGCACGCGTAGGTGTTCCGCGCGTACCCCGTAGATCGAGTGGTTCAGACTGCGGGGCCCCTGCCACTGCGGTGTGCTGGAAGCAATTGGAAGGGGCTTCACCATGAAGCGGAGCACGCAGCAGCACACGGGTCAGCGGGGGCAGCGATCACCCCTCGCGCGCGCAGGGATCTGGACGGCCGCGGGGGCCGCGGTGCTCGCCGTGATGCTCGGAGTCAGCACCGGCTTCGTCGGCGCCATTGCCACCGATCGATCGACCGTGCACGGGAACGAATTCTCGCAGGCGCTCCGCGTGGACGCGGGGATCTACGAGCTGGCCGCGACACCTGAAACCGGAGCCGGGTTCGGGCCGGGGCAGACCGCGGGCGCGGTCTCCTTCGCGATGCAGCCCGCTGGCGAACAGTCGGTGCCGCTCGTCGCGGGCGAGTCCCTGGCCGCGACGGTGCTGCTTCCAGTCGGGATGCGGCCAGCGGAATTGCCGGCTGATGACTCCGCCGCGACGTATGCGCGCACCTGGAGTGCGGAGGAGCTTGCAGGCCAGTGGCGGGTGACGACAACGGTGCTCGCGCGAACTGACGAAGGCGTTCGCCTCCCGCACGCCGAGTTTGCCGTGGTCGCCGATTTCCCCGAGATCCGCCCCGCAGCGGACCTCACCGTGACAGCGGCGATCGAGCTGCCCGAGCGGCTCACGAGCACCAGCCCCGGGGGGAGCACCGAGGTGCCTGCGATCTGGAACGTGGTATCTGGCGTGTACGGCCTCGACTTCGCCAGGGGATCCTCCCGGTCCGACGGCACGCTCACCTTCGCGAGCCACCCAGACGGGGAGGGCGAGACGCTCTTCCTGCGTGACGGCGACATCTTCACGACCGAAATCACGCTGCCCGCCGGTGTCACCGCGGGTGCGCTGCCTGGCCCGGAGACCACGGCCGACCGGTCCATCGAATGGGGCGTCGCGCAGGCCGGGGCAGACACGGTCGTCACCCGCACGGAGCGCATTACCGCGGACATCGCGCACGCGCCGACGGCGCGGGGCAGCTTCCCCGTGCGCGTGACGGGCGAAGCTGGGCGCGAGGGCTTCGCGGTGCGGGCCCTCGCCACGCTTCCCGCCAGGTTTGTCAGCGCGCAGCCAGCGGCTGGCATCGAGGTCTCCGGCGGCGTCGTCACGCCCACACCCGCCCGCATCGCTGCCGGCCGAGGCCACTCCCTCGCGGTGAACGGTGCAGGAACGCCGTACGCGTGGGGCATCGGCAACCGCGGGCAGCTCGGTTCGGGCCAGGCGAAGAGCTCGGACGTGCCGGTGCTCACCCAGGCACCCGCTGGCCGCCACTTCACGCACGTCGTAGCCGGGTGGGAGCACTCACTCGCAGTCGCCGACGACGGCACCCTCTGGGGCTGGGGCGACAACGAGTTCAGCCAGACCGGAACCGGGCTGGGCATCTCGAAGCCGGTCACGGCACCGGCACCGGTGCTCGCTGCAGACGGTGCTGTCCGATTCCAGTCGGTCTCGGCCGGGTGGCGGCATTCGGTCGCCCTCTCCACCGACGGCAAGGTGTACGTCTGGGGCGACGCGAACCGGGGTGTGCTCGGGAACGGCTCGTCTAGTGGGACCCTTCCCACGCCCACGCCGATGCAGGGCCTGCCGAACAAGCGCTTCGTCGCGGTTGAGGCGGGCTTCGACTCGACCTTTGCCGTGACCGAGGACGGCGAGGTGTGGGCGACGGGATCTAACGACTACGGCATGCTCGGGCTCGGAGAGCAGGTCACCGAGATTTCACGGCCGCAGCGCATCGCGATGCCAGTGACCGACCGCATCGTGCAGGTGTCAGCGGCGAGCACGACCAACAACGTCCATGTGCTTGCCGTGACCGAGAGCGGCGGCCTCCTGGGATGGGGCGTCAACGGCCTCGGCGAGATCGGGCTCCCACTGACTGGCGAACCTTCCTGGGCGTACTTCACCCCCACTGAAGTACTGCTGCCCGAGGGGCTGCGACTCGCAAACGTTGCGGCTGGCGATCAGTTTTCGCTCGGCCTGAGCGACACCGGCCGGGTGTACTCCTGGGGTGCAAAGGCGCTGGGCACGGGCAAGCCCGGGACCAGTGCGGTTCCGGTGCCGGTGGCGCTGCCTGCTCAGGCAGTCATCACCGACATCGCGGCCGGCGACCTGCATGCCTTCGCGCTTGCGGCCGATGGCACACTGTACGGCTGGGGGTCGGGGCGAGACGGGAGGCTGGGAAATGACAGCCAGCGCGAGCAGCTCTCACCGATCGTCATCAAACTCCGGGCGCCGCGCGCAAGCGCCGAGGTTAGCGCCGAGGTGAGCGCCGACGTGAACACCGCTGAAGCGCAGGAGCCCGCGCCCGAGGAACGCATCGAGGGCGAGACCGTGACCGCGGAGGGGGAGCCAACGGAATCCGCGGAAGACGCCGAAGACCTCGTCTCGGACGACGACGCCGTCGAGAGCCCGGTCGAGTCGGATCCTCACCTCGACGCGTCGGCCCATCCCGCGGATGCTCCGTCCGATACGGGTGACACGAGTGCCTCCAGAGACGCACCGAGCGCCGGTGCGTGACTCACGCGCGTCCTGCGAAATGCCGCCGGGTTCTCCCCAGTCTGCGACGCACCCACATAAATGTCGGTGCCCGCAGGTAGCATGGGTGTCGTGGTAGCAGCACTGTATCGGCGGTATCGGCCAGAGTCATTCTCCGAGATGATTGGGCAGTCTCAGGTGACCGATCCACTCATGACGGCCTTGCGTACCGGCCGGGTCGGCCATGCGTACCTGTTCAGCGGTCCGAGGGGCTGCGGGAAGACCACGAGCGCGCGTATCCTTGCGCGCTGCCTGAACTGCGCGGAGGGCCCGACGGATACCCCGTGTGGCACCTGCCCGAGTTGCGTTGAGCTCAGCCGCGCCGGTGGCGGCTCACTCGACGTCGTCGAGATTGACGCCGCGAGCCACGGCGGCGTCGACGACGCGCGCGACCTGCGTGAGCGAGCCGTATTCGCGCCAGCCCGCGACCGCTTCAAGATCTTCATCATCGATGAGGCCCACATGGTCACCGCGGGCGGCTTCAACGCCCTGCTGAAGATCGTGGAGGAGCCGCCGCCCCACGTGAAGTTCATCTTTGCGACGACGGAGCCCGAGAAAGTCATCGGCACGATCCGCTCGCGTACCCACCACTACCCGTTCCGGCTGATCCCGCCCGCGGCGCTCATCGACTACGTGCAGCAGCTGTGTGACAGCGAGGGCGTCATCGTCGAGCCTGGCGTGCTGCCGCTCGTTGTGCGCTCTGGCGGTGGCTCTGCACGAGACACGCTCTCGATCCTCGACCAGCTCATTGCAGGCTCCGAGGGCAACAGCGTCTCCGCGGAGCGCGCCGCCGGGCTGCTCGGCTTCACCCACACCGAACTGCTCGACGACGTCGTGGTCGCGCTCGGAGCGGGAGATCCCGCTGCGGCGTTCACCGCGACTGACCGGGTGATCCAGACCGGGCAGGACCCGCGGCGCTTCGTCGAGGATCTGCTCGAGCGATTGCGCGACCTCATCATCGTGAATGCGACGTCGATCGATGGCGCTGCGGCAGTGCTGCGCGGGGTGCCACAGGATCAGCTCGACCGGATGTTCGAGCAGGCGCGTGGCTTCGGCGCGAAGGAGCTGTCCCGCACCGCAGACACGGTGAGCGAAGCGCTCGACCAGATGACCGGCGCGACTCCGCCGAGGCTTCACCTCGAACTCATGATCGCCCGGGCGCTCGTTGAACTCTCGAAGCATGAAGAGGTCGCTCCGGCACAGCCCGGCGCCTCGCTGCCTCCGCTGCCGCAGCGACAGCAGGCTCCCGGGGCGCAGCCCGCGACGATGCCTGCGCCGTCGACTCCGCCGCGCCCGCAGACGCCGGCTCCCGCGCAGCCACACAGTGCGCAGCCTCACAGTGCGCAGCAGGGCGGCACTGTGCCGCCGGTTGCTGCGCCCGAGACCCCTGCGCCCGCGCAGCCGGAGCGCGTTGCAAATGCAGCGGAAACCGCGGCATCGATTCGCGAGTTCCTGCGCAACGAGGACTCGGGTGCCAGCGCACCCACGAGTCCTGCCGCGACGCCCGCACCGGCCGCTCCGTCTGCACCGTCCGCACCGGCGGCCCCGCAGCAGCCACCAGCGCAGCCCCCTGCAGCGGCGCAGCCCTCAGCCCCCGTGGTGCCGCCTTCTGCGGAGCCGGCCGCAGACGCTGCGAACAGCGGAGCGGCTCGTGCAACGCACCCCAACGAGGGTGCCGCCGGGTTCGGTCGACCGATCTCCGACGTGCTGAGCGCTTCCCAGATCGCGTCGATCGGTACCGAGCCAACCACACCTGCACCGCCAGCCCCAACGCCTGCGTCAGCTGCGCCCCCCGTGGCGCCTCAGGCAGCTGCTCAGGGCCCCGGTACTCCCGGCACCCCCGAACCAGGTATGGCGGCACCGACCGCTCCCAACGCTCCCGCAATCCCCGGAGCCCCTGAGGAAACCTCCGCTCTGCTGGAGGACGACGCCGACGCCGGCCCTGACGCGCTTCCCGGGTTTGAAGACCTGCGCGAGATGTGGCCGGATCTGCTCGAAGAGCTGCTGGAAACCAACCGTGACGCATGGAACGCGGTTCGCCCCGTTGAGCCGTTGGGGCTCGAGGGTGACCTGCTGCTCGTTGGCGTGTCGAACCGCTCGGATCTCGAAGCGTTTAAGTCTGCTGGTGCAGGGCCGCTGCGCGAGACGATTCTCGAGGCAACCGGAATCCGTGTGCGCTACGCGCCTCGCCAAGTGACCGCGCCACGCGAAACCCAGGCCCCGCCACAGCCGGGAGCGGCCCCGGCCGACTCCGAGGAGCCCCACCGAGCACCGCAACAGCAGCCCAAGGCCCCGGTCGATGACCTCGCTGAGCGTGCTGCTGCCCGGCTGAGTTCTCTCGGGCCGAAGCTCGCAGCGCCAGCCTGGGCAGATCCGGTGCCCCCCGCACCGGCGAAGTCCGAGCCCGAGCCCGTTGCAGTGGTGCCGAAGCCCGTGACGGTGGAGCCCGCTCCCGCCGATCCGGTTCCGGTTGTGGCGGAGCCCGCTCCTGCCCCCGCGGATCCCGTGCCGGTTGCGGTGG
>NZ_LOHP01000054.1 GCF_001482305.1 Leucobacter sp. G161 | reverse complement strand
TAGACGGTGAACGCCGAGGCGACCTGGTCGACCGTGAGGCGGTGTTCGACGGCAAGCGCGAGCGGGAAGATGAGTTCGCTGGCGCGGTGCGCGACGATGACGCCGCCGATGACGGTGCCCGAGGCCTTCCACGCGAACAGCTTCACGAAGCCGTCGGTGAAGCCGATCATCTTCGCGCGCGGGTTCGCGTTGAGCGGGATCGTGTGGCTGATCGCGATCGCTACGTTTGTCGCGTCGGCGAGCGTGCGCTCGTTCCAGCCGACGGTCGCGATCTCGGGGTAGGTGAAGACGTTCGATGCGACGTTGCGGAGGTCGATCGGGCGCACGAAGTCGCCGAGCGCGTGCATGATGGCGGTGCGGCCCTGCATCGAAGCAACCGAGGCGAGTGGGAAGAAGTCGGTGCAGTCGCCCGCGGCGTAGACGGAGGGGATCGACGTGCGCGCGACCTTGTTCACCTTGATGTGTCCGCTGTCGCTCAGCTCAACGCCGGCCTCTTCCAGCCCGAGTCCCGCGGTGTTCGGGACGGACCCGACGGCCATGAGACAGTGTGACCCCTCGACGACGTTGCCATCCGAGAGCGTCACGCGAACGCCGTGCTCGGTGCGCTCGACCGCGTCGGCTCGCGACTTCGACATCACGTTCATGCCGATGCGTTTGAACTCGTGCTCGATCACCGCCGCCGCGTCAGGATCTTCACCTGGCAGTACCTGTTCGCGGCTGGAGACCAGCGTCACCTCGGAGCCGAGGGTGGCGTATGCGTTGGCGAACTCGGCGCCGGTCACGCCCGAGCCGACGACGACGAGGTGCTCGGGCACGTCCTGCAGGTTGTAGAGCTGCTGCCACGTGAGGATGCGCTCACCGTCGGGCTTCGCTGAGTCGAGCTCGCGCGGGCTCGCACCCACAGAGACGACGATCGTGTCGGCCTCAATGCGGTCGAAGTCGGTGCCGCCGTCCTGCGACGTGGAGACGAGCACGGCGTTCGGGCCATCGAGCCGGCCGGAGCCCTGCACGAGGTGCACGCCGCTCTCTTCGAGGCTCTGGCGCATGTCGGTTGACTGTGCGCCGGCCATCGCGAGCAGTCGCTTATTCACCGCAGCGAGGTTCACTGCGATCTCGGGCCGCACGGGCTTGCCGTCGCTGCCTGGCAGGAACGCCTGCACGCCGAGCTTGCCTGCGTCACGCACGGACTGCACCGCTCCAGCCGTTGCGATGAGACTCTTCGAGGGCACCACGTCGGTGAGGACAGCCGATCCGCCAACGCCCGCGCGTTCAACGAGAGTGACCTCGGCACCGAGCTGCGCGCCCGCAAGCGCCGCCTCGTACCCCCCAGGTCCGCCGCCGAGTACAACGATCCTGTGCTTACGTTCTTTCGCCATACCCCAAGTCTAGGCGTGCTCAGGCATGCTCGGCACCGTAAGATCGGGGACTTAGGGCACTGCACCGGCTGGTTTCCGGTTGCAGGCCGTACACGCGACAGCGACGTTGGAGGCAATTGGTGTCAGACCCTAAGGCAGAACCGGTATTGGAACGCGACCCGGGCATGCCCTCTAGCACGTGGCGGATGCGCAGTGATGCGTGGGAGTATCTCCGCTTCGCGGTGAAGCGTCTCGCGCTGGGTGACCGTTCCGAGGCGGACGAGGCACTTGCTGCGGACAGCGAAATTCATCGCTCGCTCCGCTCCCTCGAGACCCTCGAGATGTACTGGGCGGGGTTCGGGCAGCGGTACGTCACGACCATCGGCGAGATGCTCGCGGCGGGCGAATACCAGTCGGCGCTGGATCGGATCGGCCGGGTCGTGAACCGCCTCCGAGCGGTCGGCACGTCGGAGGAGGCCGCCGGTGACGTCGACCCCGATTCGGATGAGGAGTTCCCCGGCGACAACGATTCGCGACCTCGCTTCGAGGTGCTCGTCGTCGACGAGACGACAGCGGTGGATCGGGATACGATGCGCGCCGAAAGCCTGCGCATGCGCAGCGCGGCTGACGCGTTCGTCTACGAGTACGTGATCGTGCCGTCGGCCGATGACGCCGTCGCAGCGGTGCTCACGAACCCGAACATTCTTGCCTGCGTGATCCGGCCGGGGTTCAGCGAGCGCACGAAGCAGACTCTGAGCCGCGACCTGCGCGAAACCATCGAACTCGCACACGCGGCGACGACGAATCCGCAGACCACCGCCCGGAATCAGCTTGCGTCGGTGCAGCGTGTACTCGGCCTCGCCGACACGCTCGCGGCGCTCAGGCCCGAACTCGACCTGTACCTCATGGCTGGCGCGCACATCGAGGAGCTCGCCGGGGCGATGACGAAGCGCTTCCGCCGTGTCTTCCGCCGCGAGGATCATCTCGAACTGCATCTGTCGCTGCTGCGTCGCGTCTCCCACCTCTACGACACCCCGTTCTTCTCGGCGATTCAGGATCACGCCCGCCGCCCTGTCGGCGTTTTTCACGCGTTGCCTGTTGCGCGCGGCGGATCGGTGATGTCGTCGAAGTGGATCCGCGACCTCGCCGACTTCTACGGCCTGAACCTGCTGCTCGCTGAGACGAGCGCGACCTCGGGCGGGCTTGATTCGCTGCTCGCCCCGGTTCGCACGTTGAAGAAGGCGCAGGAGCTCGCCGCCCGCGCGTACGGCGCCAAGCACACGTTCTTCGTGACGAACGGCACCTCGACGGCGAACAAGGTCGTGCATCAGGCGCTCGTCGCTCCGAACGATGTCGTGCTCGTTGACCGCAACTGTCACAAGTCCCACCACCATTCGATGATGCTCACGGGCGGTCGCCCCGCGTACCTCGATGCATACCCCCTGAACGATTTCGCGTTCTACGGGGCGGTGCCGATCGAGCGGGTGAAGCAGCTGCTGCTCGACTACCGCGCAGCTGGTCGACTCGACGAGGTGCGCATGGTGACACTCACGAACACCACGTTCGACGGCATCGTCTATGACCCGTACCGGGTGATGAGCGAGTGCCTGGCGATCAAGCCCGACCTCGTGTTCCTGTGGGATGAGGCGTGGTTCGCGTTCGGCGCTTTCCACCCGGTCACCCGCTGCCGCACCGCGATGGCCTCAGCGAAACTGCTCGAGCAGCAGCTGCAGTCCGCAGCGCACGAGCGGGCATACCGCGAGCAGCAGGAGATCCTGTTCTCAGAGGACGGCACCCCGGCTCCCGACGAGGTGTGGCTGCGCGAGCGACTCATCCCCTCCCCCGATGCACGGGTGCGCGTCTACGCGACGCAGTCGACGCACAAGACGCTCACCGCGCTGCGCCAGGGCTCGATGATCCACGTCTGGGATCAGGACTGGGTACGCGACGCGCAGGATCCCTTCCACGAGGCATACATGACGCACACGTCGACCTCGCCGAACTACCAGATCCTCTCTTCGCTCGACATTGGGCGCAGGCAGGTGGAGCTTGAGGGCTTCGAACTCGTGCAGAAGCAGCTCGACCTTGCGACGAGCCTGTCGCAGGCGATCGCCAGGCACACGCTGCTGCGCCGCACCTTCCGGGTGCTCACCGCACACGATCTCATTCCTGAGCAGTACCGCGAGACGGGGCGCGCGATGCCGCTCCGGGACGGCCTGTCGAGCATGTGGGAGGCCTGGGCCACCGACGAGTTCGTTGTGGATCCGTCGCGCATCACCATCGAGATCTCCCGCACCGGGGTCGACGGCGACACGTTCAAGCACGAACACCTCATGGACCGCTACGGCATCCAGGTGAACAAGACGAGCCGCAACACGGTGCTGTTCATGACGAACATCGGCACCTCGCGCAGTTCGGTCGCGTACCTCATCGAGGTGCTCGTGAAGCTTGCGGAGCGTTTCGAGGAGGAGCAGGCGCAGCGCGATCCCGAGCAGCCGCTGCCCGCCGAGATCCCGATGCCGCCGCTGCCCGACTTCAGCTCGTTCGCGCCCGATTACGCGACCGATGGGCAACTGCCAGACGGCGACCTGCGTGCGGCCTTCTTCCGCGGGCAGCGCCGCGGGAACATTGAGTACGTGCTCGGCGATGATCTGCGCGCGCGGGTTGACGCTGGCGAGCGGCCAATCTCGGCGGGCTTCGTCACCCCGTACCCGCCCGGCTTCCCGGTGCTCGTCCCCGGGCAGGTGGTGTCGCCCGAGGTGCTCGCGTTCATGCAGGTACTCGATACCCGCGAGATCCACGGCTACGATCCGCTGCGCGGCTACCGGATCATCAAGAACGCTTCGTAACTGCTGTGACTACGCGGGGTGCGCGCTATCTGCGCCGTGCCCCGCGTAGGCTGAACGCATGAGCACTTCTTCAGACCCGCAGGCCCTCGCGGCCGAAGCAGCAGCCGTCATCGCCGACCTCACCGGCGTCGCCCAGCACGACATCGCCCTCACCCTCGGCAGCGGCTGGGGCAAGGCAGCAGACGCCCTCGGCGAGACCGTGGCCGTGATCGAGGCAGACAAGGTCCCCGGCTTCCACGCGTCGGCAGTCCCCGGCCATCCGGGCACACTGCGTTCGGTGCGGATGGCAAACGGGAAGCACGCGCTCATCATCGGCGCACGTACCCACTTCTACGAGGGTCGAGGTGTCCGCGCCGTCGTGCACGGCGTCCGCACCGCTGCCGCGGCCGGCGCACAGGTCATGGTGCTCACCAACGGCGCCGGCGGCGTGAACCCGGCGTACAAGCCGGGCCAGCCCGTGATCATCTCCGACCACATCAACCTCACGACCACGTCGCCGCTCGAGGGCGCGACCTTCGTCGACCTCACCGACCTCTATTCGGCCCGGCTCCGCGAGCTCGCACACAGCGTCGACCCCTCGCTCAACGAGGGCGTCTACGTACAGTTCACCGGCCCCCACTACGAGACCCCGGCCGAGGTGCGCTACGCGAGCACTATCGGTGGCGACATCGTCGGCATGTCGACCGCGCTCGAGGCAATCGCCGCCCGCGAGGCAGGCATGGAGATCATCGGGCTCTCACTCATCACGAACCTCGCCGCGGGCATCCAGGAGACACCCCTGAGCCACGCAGAGGTCATCGAGGCTGGCCGCGAAGCGGAGCCACGCCTGGCCGCCCTGCTCAGCGAGATCGTCGCGCGCTTCTAACCACGGCGAGCGGCGACCGCCGCGATCCGGGCATCGGGCGTTGCACCCACGGGAGCGCCACGAGCTCGGATTCTCGCCCGAAGACGAGGTCGGTGATCGTGCGGCCGGCGAGGTTCGACGCGGCGATCCCTGAGCCGGCGTATCCACCGCCCCAGGCGATCCCGGTCGCGTGATCGATACCAACGGTCGCGCTCCCGTCCCGCGCCGCCGGCAGCGATCCCGACCACGCGCGCGCAAGTTCAACTCCGCGAGTCGCGGGGAACAGCCGCTGCAGCGTCTCTCGCAGCGCGCGCACCGAACTCGCAGACATTGCCCCGTCGCCACCGCGGCCCAATCCCAGGCGGTACGCTGGCGCGCGCGCACCGAGCACAATCCGGTCGTCTGGAGTGCGCTGTGCGGAGATGACCCCGCGCGTCGCCTCCCTGAGGATCTCACCGCTTGCCCAGCCGATCGCGTCCCAGATCTCGGCGGGGAGCGGCACCGTCGCGATGAGCGACGCGCGCACCGGGAACCACCGCTGACGTGCACCACCGAGGTACCCGGAGACGCCAGCGCCCGTCACCACAATGTGGTCAGCCGTCACGGTGCCGTGCGTCGTCTGCAGCTCGTAGGGGTCGACCTCGACCACACGCGTGCGTTCGTAGATGGCGACCCCGAGCCGCTCTACCGCGTTCGCGAGGCCGCGCGCGAGCTTGACCGGTTGGATCCGTGCTGCGTGCGGATGCCACGAGGCGACACGAGCGCCCGCTACGTTGATCCGCCTCGACGCCTCGGCAGCCTCCGCGGCCTCCGCGGCCTCGAGGAGTGTGAGATCGGTGCCCGGGTAGCGCCGCTCGGAGGCCACGAAGGCGCGCAGCCGCGCCTCCTGCGCCGGAGTGGTCGCGACGGTGAACTCGCCGCCGTGCACAATATCCGCATCGATCCGCTCCGCCGCTGCCACGCGCATGATCTCGCTCACTGTGTCGGTCATGGCTGCGTGGAAGCGCCCGACTGCGTCCAGGCCGTGCGCTCTAACGTACCGTTCACGCCCACCCGTGATGGCGTTCGTCAGCGCCCCAACATTGCGCCCCGAGGCCCCGGAGCCGACGTGCCGCTCCTCAATCACCACGATCCGCAGGCCGGGACGGGCCTTCTTGAGGTAGTAGGCAGTCCAGAGCCCGGTGTACCCCGCTCCGACGATCGCGACGTCCGCGGAGATGTTTCCCGGGAGGTCGAGACGAGGTACCGGCCGGCCCGCATCCCCCGACCAGTGCGACACCTGCCCGTCCATCATCCTCAGTTCTTCGCCAGAAATCGTACCTATCTACGATACCCGTGTGCCCGCTCTTGACGTCCAGCGCAGCGCCCGCTCAGAGCCACCGTTCACCCACCGTTCCATCAGCTTGCCGCGTCCGCTCCCGCCGCTTGCGTCGATCGGGTGGTAGCTTGAACTGTCTATAGCAATCAACTGTGGGGGGCGTGATGGCACCGAATCAGCTCGAAGCTCTACTGGGGCGTGCGCGCGAGTGGGCAGCGCACGACATTGACCCGGTCACCCAAGCCGAGGCGGAGCGGCTCGCCACCCAGGCTGAGGCGGGCGACGCAGCGGCAGCACAAGAGCTTGCCGAGGCCTTCGGCGACCGGCTCGCGTTCGGCACCGCCGGGCTGCGCGGTCGACTCGGCGCAGGCCCCTCGCGCATGAACCGCGTCGTGGTCTCCCAGACCAGCGCCGGGTTCGCCGCGTTCCTGCTCGAGCGCGCCGCACGCGGCGAGACAAGCAACCCACCGTCGATTGTCATCGGCTACGACGCACGCGTGAACTCTGACGTGTTCGCTCGCGACGCAGCGGAGATCATGGCGGGCGCAGGTGTTGAGGTCACACTGTTCCCCGCCCACGTTCCGACCCCGCTCGTCGCGTTCGCGGTGCGCCACCTCAACGTCTCGGCTGGAGTCATGGTCACGGCAAGCCACAACCCGCCGCGCGACAACGGGTACAAGGTGTACCTCGGCGACGCGGATGCCGGATCCCAGATCGTCGCGCCTGCGGACAGTGAGATCGCGGCGTGCATCGACGCGGCAGCAGCAGCGCCCGTCTCGGATCTGTCACGCAGCTCCACCTACGGCTACGCAAGCCCGGATATCGCAGACAGCTACGTCACGAAGACCGCGGCATCACTGCTCGCCGGTTTCCCCGTCACGCAGGACGGCCGCACGCTCAACGAGGAGGTGCCCGTCAAGGTCGTGTACACGGCAATGCACGGCGTCGGCGCGGAGCTCTCCGAGCGGGTGCTCCTTGCGAGCGGCCTTCCCCTCACCATTGCCGTCCCCGAACAGCACGAGCCCGACGGCAACTTTCCGACCGTCGACTTCCCGAACCCGGAGGAGCCGGGCGCGCTCGACCTCGCCTACCGCACCGCGCGCGAGGTGAACGCGGAGCTCATCGTCGCCCACGATCCCGATGCGGATCGGCTCGCGATCGCGCTGCCCGATGCCGCGGAAGAATCCGGGTATCGCGCGCTCACCGGCAACGAGCTCGGGCTGTTGCTCGGCTGGCGCGCCGCGGAGCGCGCCATGCAGGACGCGGAGGAGCGGAAGATCCCCCTCGCCGGCACCCTCGCCTGCACGATTGTCTCCTCGCCCGCGCTCAGCGCCGTCGCCAAGGATTACGGGCTCGATTACGCGGAAACCCTCTCGGGCTTCAAGTGGGTCTCGCGCGTTCCACACCTCGTCTTCGGCTTCGAGGAAGCGCTCGGCTACCTCACGCAGCCGCACGTCGTTCGTGACAAGGACGGCATCTCTGCTGGCGCTGACGCGATCGCGATGGCCCGCTGGGCGAAGGGCCGCGGCACCGACGTGTGGGGCCTTCTCGAGGAGGCAACCGAGCGCTTCGGTCACTTCGCCTCAAGCCAGATCACGCTCCGCCTCGACTCGATGGCGACCGCCTCGGCGCTCGCTGCCGAGATCCGCACCGCTCCACCGACCGCGTTTGGTGTGCGTGCGGTCACCGCGGCGAAGGATCTACTCGAGCCCGGTCTCGCCGAGGTCCCCTCGAACGTGCTTCGCTACGATCTCGCCGACGGGTCACGTGTAATGATCCGGCCGAGCGGCACCGAGCCGAAGCTCAAGATCTACCTCGACACGTTCAGCGAGAAGGGCAAGGCCTCGAAGCGGCGCGCAGCAGCTGAACGCTCGCTCGCCGAGCTTGAGTCCGACGTGCGTAGCTTCCTCGACGGGCTGCAGGCGTAGCAGCGCTGCCTTATACCCACGGCTGAGGCCCGCGGGCTTGAGGCCCACGGCTAGGCGTGCGCCACGAGCCAGTCGAAGGCTGTCGCTGTGAGCGGGCGATCGGCGTACACCCGGCTCAGCAACGTACGCGACCCAGCACCCTCGCCGCCGGCCCGTTCGCCCTCCCAGACGAGCGTCAACCCGAGTTTTTCAAGCACTGCTGTCGACGCGGGGTTGTTCACGAGCGCGCGGGCCGTGATGGGCACCGCTGGGGCCACCTGCGCACCCGCTGTCACGGCTGCGCGGGCGAGCTCGGTCGCGAACCCCCTGCCCCAGGCTTCGGGGCTGAGCCGATAGCCCAGGTTCCAGACACCGGCGTCCTCGAGGTACTGTAGCCCGCCCGAGCCGATCCAGGCCCCCTCGGGGAGCCCCGTCGTAGCGCCCTCGGTAGTGACGCGCACAGCCCAGGTACCCAACCCCCGCGCGCGGAAACTCCGCTCGGAAGCCGCGACCTGGTGTTCAGCCTGCGCGAGCTCGCTGAAGCGCCCCGCGGGAAGGTGCGCCCATGTCGCCGGGTCGCCGTAGACGCGAAACACGTCGGCAGTGTCAGCTAACGTGAGGGGTGCGAGCAGCAGCCTGTCGGTCTGCCGGGTGTGGGCGCTCAATTCCATGTGCGTAGCGTCCCACACCCCGCAGACATCGCGCTGCCCGTGCGCGAACCGATTACAGCACCTCGCGGTGCGCCTCGCGCATGTCTTCCACGGCACGATCGAGCGACGGGTCGTCGCCACGTGCGAGGCCAGCGTACTGGAGCACAACGCCGTCATCGGTGAGGATGCCCTTCACCCAGAGCCTGCGGCGAGGCACGAACAGCGACCAGATGAGCCCGCCGAGCGACAGCAACGCAAAGACGAGGATGCCGATCTGGAACGGGTTCTGCATCACGTCGAAGGATGCGTAGCGCGGCACCGCCTCAAACGTCACCGAGCCGAGCCCGTTGGGCAGTTCGGCGCGGTCACCTGGGCGCAACTCGATCGACGGCTTGTCGATGGCACGGCCCGTGAGCTGCTCCATCTTGTCCGTCTCGAGCGAGTACACCGACTGCGGCAGCGCTCCAACCCCGTCGACGCCGAGGTCACCAGCGTACGCGTCGAGCGTAAGCACCGGGTTCTCGAGGTCAGGGTAGTTCGAGGTGTACGCGCCCGATTCGAGCTTCGTCTGCGTCGGGTAGAAAAAGCCGCGCAGGCCAAGCTGGGTCGGCTCGCCGGCCTCGTCAGTCAGCCCGTCGAGGACCTTCACGACACCGAGCGAGGTGAGGTTCGGGTCCGCGCCCTGCGGGATGAACGGCACGGACTCCTGGAAGACAATCTCGTCTGCCGCGTTACGAACCACAATTGTCGGCGCGTAGCCGTTCGCCAGAAGGTAGATCGGCGAGCCGTGCACCCGCAGCGGGTGGTTGACGCGGATTTCCTCGCTCGTCGCGTTCCCCTCGGGGTCCGTCAGCGTCATGCTCGCGATGAACTCGCGCACCTGCCCAATCGAGTTCGGGCTCGCGTCGGCATCATCTGGAGTGATGTAGTTCACCTCAAGGTCGTCAAGGCGGAGCGCGAACGGCTCAAGCGTGTCCGAACGGAACGCGCGACCCGAATTCGCAGAGTCGTAGTCGATGATCTGGTTCACGAAGCTCTCGCCCTCGTAAAGCACACGCTGACCGTTAAAGGTGAACGCACTGCCGAGACCGACGCACACGAGCACGCCAACGAGCGCGACGTGGAACAACAGGTTGCCCGTCTCGCGCAGGTAGCCGCGTTCGGAGGACACCGAGACCTCGGACACTCCACGGTGCGTGGCCTCCTGAATCTCGACACGATATCGCTGCTTACGGAGGATCTTCGCAGCGGACTCGACCGCGGCGTTCGCGAACGCGAGGCGCTCTGCCTCGCTCGCGTCCGCGTTCGTCACGCGAATCTCGGAGAAGCCAGCCATGCGGTTCAGCCGCGCAGGCGTCTTCGGCGGTGTGCCGCGCCACGCGTTCCAGTGGTGCTTGATGCGCGGCAGCACGCAGCCGATGAGCGAGATGAACAGCAGCAGGTAGATCGCCGAGAACCAGACGGACCCGTAGACGTCGAACGCCTGAATTGGGAACGTGTCGAGGATCTTGAAGAGCGTCGGGTTGTCCTTCTCGTACTGGATCACGCCGTTGGGGTCGGCGCCGCGCTGCGGCACGAGCGATCCGGGAATCGCAGCAACAGCGAGCAGCAGCAGCAGGATGAGCGCGACGCGCATGCTCGTGAGCTGGCGCCAGAACCAGCGGAGCCAGCCCTTCAGGCCGAGCTCCGGGCTGGTGACCGCCGCTGGGGCTCCCGATCCGTCATCGTAATCAGAGGGGCGTGACATAGCCACCAATCCATATCTGCAGTTCGCTCATGATGAGGCCCCACAGGCCGGTGACCATGAGCAGCCCAAGAACAATAAGAATGACGCCGCCGACGATGTTCACCGTGCGGATGTGGCGCTTGAAGAACGTCATCGTCTGCGTCATCCAGCCGAAGCCGAAGGCAGCGAGCACGAACGGGATACCGAGCCCGAGCGAGTACAGCAGTGCGAGCAGCGCCGCGCGACCGACCGAGCCCTGCTGCATTGCGAGCAGTCCCACCGTGCCGATCGTCGGGCCGAGGCACGGGGCCCAGCCAATCGCGAAGACGATACCGAGGAACGGGGCACCCGCGAGGCCGACCTTCGGGCTGATCTTCAGTCTGGTCGTGCGCTGGAAGCGCGAGAACGCCCCCATGAACACGAGCCCCATGACGATCACCACAACGCCCATGACCCTGAGGATCACGTCTTGCCAGTCGAGATACCAGCGGCTCCCGCCGACCGCCCCCGAGAGCGTGAGGAGAATCACGAACACGATCGCGAACCCGAGCACGAAGAGGATCGAGCCGAGCACCATACGGTTGCGCTCGCGCCGGCCCGCGGCCTTCGGGTTCGCGGCGTTCGGGCTCGGCGTGCCAGCAACGCCGGACACGTAGGCGAGATAGCCGGGAATCAGCGGCAGCACGCAGGGCGACAGGAACGAGACGAGGCCCGCCGCGACCGCGATCGCTGAGGCGACGAGGAGCTGCCCGTCGGCGATGATCTCCTGGATGCTCATTACTTGTTGCCCGTGACGGGCTGCTCTTCGAGCGTCTCCGTGATGAGCGTGCGCAGCTGCGATGCCCCGGCGAGCTGGCCAACGACCGTGTGCGCGACGCGCCCCTCAGTGTCGAGAATCAGGGTCGTGGGCACGGCGTTCAGCGGAATCTGCCCCGCGAACGCCCGCTGCGCGGTACGCCCGCCTGGGTTATCGAGGATCGACTCGTACTCGATGCCGAATTCGACACCGAACTGCTTCGCTTGCGCTGCCTGGTCTCGGGTATTCACGCCAACAAACTTCACGCCCTGGGGCTCAAACTCGTTGTACGACTCGACGAGATCTGGCGCCTCGATGCGGCACGGGGCGCAGCCCGCGTACCAGAAGTTCACGACTGTGACGCTGCCGAGCGTATCGGCAGAGCCGAGCGTGTTGCCGAACTCGGTCTCGCCGCTGAACTCAACGGGTTCGCCGCGATCCCCAACGGGGAAGGACGCGGAGGAGCCGTCGCCGGCCACATACCCCTTGTCGCCGCCGTCTTGCCACTGCGACGACAAGCTATCGGCCTCGCTCGTGCTGCACCCGGCTAGGCCGAGTGCGAGGGCAGCTACGGCGGCGGTCACCGCGCCAAAACGTCGCGCGCTCATACGGCTCCTACGTCGGTTGCGTCGCCCATGAGCGACTGCGCTGGGTTACGGTAATCGACTTCGAACCAGCGCTCACCGCGGCGTTCGAAGGACGTGATGCTTGAGAGATCGCAGCGCCGCGTCGCCGGGTTGTGGAACAGCGCTTTGCCAGCGACGTCGAGGTGTGCCATCCAGATCGGAGACTGGTGTGCGACCATCACGATGTCGCCGCCCTGTGTGGTGTCCCAGGCATCGTTCATCGCTTCGCGTACACGGGCGGCAACCTGCCGGTAGGGCTCACCCCAGCTCGGGCGGAACGGGTTCCAGAACTTGTACCAGTAGCGCGGCTTCTTGAACGCTGCCTCGGGCCCGGAGTTCACCTTGCCCTCAAAGAAGTTCGTCGGCTCGATAATGCGCGGCTCAGTCTGGATCTCGAGCGCAAACGCACTCGCGATCGGCTTCGCTGACTGCTGGGCCCGCTCGAGCGGTGATGCGAAGAGCGCTGCAACCTTCCGGTCGCTGCCGGCAAGTTCGAGCGCGGCAGCTTCCGCCATCGCATGACCGCGCTCAGACAGGCGGAATCCGGGAATTCTGCCGTACAACACGAGATCGGGGTTGTGTACTTCCCCGTGGCGCACCAAGTGCAAGAGTTTATCGCTCACACCCTCATTCTAGGCTTCGGTTGCCTGTGAGTTCGGTGGCTTCTTGCTAGCGCTTGGTGACCGAGAGCACCGTGAAGGTCGCGTCGCGCGCGAGCTGCCGCGCCTCGCCGATCTCGCGCACGAGGAGCGGCCGGTAGCCGAGGTGTGAGTTGAAGACGATGCGGAGCTCACCGCCCGGTCTCAGCGCTCGAGCAGCGTCACGAATGAGCCTGTGCGCTACCCCTGCATGCACTGTCGAACCGGTATGAAATGGCGGGTTCAGGAGCACGAGATCGGCCCAGCCATCGGGCGCCGTTTCGGCCCCGTCTGCGCGGTGAATCACGACCCGATCGGCGACGCCCGCAGCCTCCGCGGTGAGCGCGCATGAGCGCACGGCGGCGTCAGATTGGTCGCTCGCCATGATGCTCGCGTTCGGGAGCGCGAGCGCGGCGGAGACCGCGAGAACGCCGCTGCCGCAGCCGAGGTCGAGCACTCGCTCCGGGCGAACTGATCCGGCCCACGCAGCAGCACCACGGTCACCCGCCAGCGTGCTCAGCAGCAGTCGGCTGCCATGGTCGAGCTTCGTGCCGCCGAACGTCGCGCCGAAGGCAGCGAGCGCGAACGACAGATCGCGGTCGCTGCCCCACTTCGGAAACGGTGACACGGTGGCGACACGGAGCGGGGTCTCTGCTTGCAGCACCCGCGACTTGCGCCAGCCGAGGCCCGCTGTCACCTCGCCGAAGGTGCGTCCAAGCACGTCGTTCTGGGCGCGGGTCATGTGCTTCACCCTGCCACCGGCGAACACGCGTACGTCCGGGTCGGCGTAGCGGGCGATCATCCAGGCAAGCTCCTCGAGCGCATCGAGCCCGCGCGGTAGCTGCACAAGCACGGTCTTCGCGCCAGACAGTAACGCTGCGCCAAGTGGTTGAGCTGAGTAGCCGGTATCGAGGCCGAGCCGGCTCGCGTTCGCCGCGAGCGCCCGCTCGGCGAGCAGCGGATCCTGATAGGTGCGCACCCCGCTCGCTCCGAGCACGCTGGTCGCGGCGAGGGTCAACGCTCCGTGCCGATCGCCAATCGTGACGACGGTTCCCGGAGCGGCATCCGAGATGCGCTCGGCTGCGGTCTGCAGGAGGAGGAGGTCGGCGGCGTCGAACGCCTGCAGCTCGGGCGCGTCAAAGTCGGGATCGCGGCTGAGCGTGGAGCAGAACTCTTCGAGCCTCGCGGCTACGGCTTCCACACCACGACCTCTGCGTTACGACGCATTCGGGTGCCGCGGCGGAGGGTGACGACCTCGCCACCAGCGCCCGCGGCGAAGACGCGCCGCTCGGGGCGCTTGAGCATCTCCTCAGAGAGCGCGCGTTCGAGGTCGTGAACCTGCTCCTCGAGTTCGCGCACGCGATCCTCCAGCGTGAGTACGCGGCGGATCCCTTCGAGGCTGAGGCCCTCGGCCGAGAGCCTGGCGACCTCGCGCAGGCGGTGCACGTCATAGAGCGAGTACCGCCGCGTGTTCCCGCTGGTACGCTGCGGCACTACGAGCCCAATGCGGTCGTACTGCCGCAGCGTCTGCGGGTGCATTTCAGCGAGTTCGGACGCGGCAGCGATCGCAAATACCGGCGTGAACCTGTCCATCTGCACTTTCGCCATCGCCCCTCCCTACGCCTTCATGTTTCTGTGTGTGTTGGTTATGCCCGTGCGCGAGCGAACAGGTCCGCCCGCGGGTCTTCCTGCGGCTCCACCTGCTGGAACGCTTCCAAGGCCTCACGGGCCTCAGCGCTCAGGTGGCTTGGAACCGCGACCTGGACCTCGGCGAGCAGGTCGCCCGTGCCCTTTGAGGTCTTCACCCCGCGGCCCTTCACACGCATCACGCGGCCACTCGGGGTTCCCGGCTGCACACGCAGGCGCACAGTCTCCCCACCGAGCGTCGGTACTTCAACGGTAGCGCCGAGCGTTGCCTCTGTGAAGGTCACCGGCAGCTTGAGCTTCAGGTTCAACCCGTCACGCTCAAACACCGGGTGCTTGCGCACGGTCACCGTGAGCATCAGGTCACCGGCCGGAGTGCCCCCGGGGCCAGGTTCGCCCTTGCCGCGGAGACGGATCTTCTGCCCGTTCGACACCCCTGCGGGGATCTTCACCTTGACGTTGCCGTTCGAAGTCTGCAGCGTGACGGTGTCACCGCTCACCGCAGTCTCGAAGTCGATCGTCGTCGTCGCGTTGACGTCACGGCCCTTTTGTGGACCGCGCGCCCCGCCACCGAACATGTTGAAGAGGTCGTCGTAGCCGCCACCCTGCTGGAACCCGTACTGCGTGTTCCGGCCGCCGTGGCCACCACCGAACATCCCACCGAAGACGTCCTCGAAGCCCTGGCCGCCCTGACCGCCCGCAGTGAAGCGGGCACCCCCTGCGCCCATGGCCCGAATCTGGTCATACTCCGCACGCTGTTCCTTGTCGGAGAGCACCGAGTAAGCCTCGCTGATCTCCTTGAACTTCGCCTCAGCCGCCGCATCGCCCGGGTTTGAATCCGGGTGATACTTACGGGCGAGCTTGCGGTAGACCTTCTTCAGTTCGGCATCATCGACGTCTTTTGAGACGCCGAGCATGCGGTAGAAGTCTTTATCCAACCAGTCCTGACTAGCCATCTGCCCCCACCGCCACCGCTACCTTGGCGGGGCGCAGTTCAACATCTCCGATGCGATAGCCCCGCTCGACTACGTCAAGTACAGTGTGCTGCTCAGTTCCGGGAACCGGAACTTGCGCGATCGCCTCATGCACCTGCGGGTCAAACAGTTCACCCTTTTCGCCGAAGCTCTCAACGCCGAGCCGTTCGAGGCTCGCGCGGAGCTTCTGCGCGATCGTGGTGAACGCGCTGCCCTCTTCGAGGTCGCCGTGCTGCTCGGCACGGTCGAGATCGTCGAGCACGGGCAGCAGCTGCATGACGACCGAGGCCTTCGCGCGCTGCTTGTCGAGCTCGACGTTTGCTTCGGTGCGCTTGCGGTAGTTCGCGTATTCAGCGGTGAGCCGGCGGAGATCCTCCAGGTACGGGTTCTCCTCCTCTGCAGCAGCGTCGGAGTCCGCGCCAGCGGCCTCCTCGGTCTGCGCGGCACCGAGAATGTCGTCTACCGTGAGGTCAGCGCCCTCCGGCCCGGAGGCGGAGGTGTGACCCTCCGCCCCTGGTGCTGGTGAGGTCTCGCCCTGCGATCCCTCACCAGCCTGGCCAGCCGGAACATCGCCCATCGGCTGGTCGTCGCCCAGATGTTCCTTGTCAGCCATGGTTACTTCTGCTCCTCGTCGTCTTCAACAACCTCTGCGTCGACCACGTCGTCGTCATTCGATTCCGTGCCCTCTGCCGCAGCCTCGGGGGCCTCCTGCGCCTGAGCGTAGATGGCTTCGCCGAGCTTCTGCTGGCTTTCGCCGAGCTTGTCAGCAGCGGTCTTCACCGCGTCGTCGTCTTCGCCAGCGAGTGCGGCCTTGAGCGCGTCCAGGTCACCCTGAACCTCGGTCTTGACGTCCTCGGGGAGCTTGTCCTCGTTCTCCGAGATGAGCTTCTCGACCGAGTAGGCGAGCTGCTCGGCGTTGTTGCGCTGCTCGGCAGCTTCGCGACGCTTCTTGTCGTCTGCTGCGTGCTCTTCAGCCTCGCGCACCATGCGCTCGATGTCGTCCTTCGAGAGCGTCGATCCGCCGGAGATGGTGATCGTCTGCTCGGTGCCGGTGCCCTTGTCCTTGGCCGAGACCTGGACAATGCCGTTCGCGTCGATATCGAAGGTGACCTCAACCTGCGGCACACCACGCGGCGCGGGTGCGATGCCGGTGAGCTCGAACGTTCCGAGGTTCTTGTTGTCGCGGGTGAACTCGCGCTCGCCCTGGAAGACCTGGATTGCAACCGACGGCTGGTTATCCTCAGCCGTGGTGAAGGTCTCCGAACGCTTCGTCGGGATGGCCGTGTTGCGCTCGATGAGCTTCGTCATGATGCCGCCCTTGGTCTCGATACCGAGCGACAGGGGGGTCACGTCGATGAGCAGAACGTCCTTGCGCTCGCCCTTCAGCACGCCAGCCTGGAGAGCTGCGCCGACCGCGACAACCTCATCCGGGTTGACGCCCTTGTTCGGCTCGCGGCCGCCGGTGAGCTGCTTCACGAGCTCGGTGACTGCGGGCATACGGGTCGATCCACCAACGAGCACGACGTGGGCGATGTCGCCAACCTTCACGCCGGCTTCCTTGATGACATCCTCGAACGGCTTGCGGGTACGCTCGAGGAGATCCTTCGTGAGCTCCTCGAACTTCGCGCGGGTAAGCGTCTCGTCGAGGTTCGCCGGGCCGTTCTCGGTGAGCGAGAGGTACGGGAGCTGGATCTGGGTGCTCGTCGAGTTCGAGAGCTCCTTCTTCGCCTGCTCAGCTGCCTCCTTGAGGCGCTGCAGTGCGATCTTGTCCTTCGAAACGTCGACACCGGTCGAGTTCTTGAACTGCTCGCTGAGCCACTTCACGACGCGCTCGTCCCAGTCGTCGCCGCCGAGGCGGTTATCGCCCGAGGTCGAACGCACCTGAATGGTCGAGAAGTCGTCGTCCTTGCCCACCTCGAGGAGGGAGACGTCGAACGTACCGCCACCGAGGTCGAAGACGAGGATGAGCTCGTCTTCCTTGCCGCGGTCGAGGCCGTACGCGAGAGCTGCGGCGGTGGGCTCGTTGATGATGCGGAGCACGTTGAGGCCCGCGATCTCACCGGCCTCCTTCGTTGCCTGACGCTCTGCGTCGTTGAAGTACGCGGGGACGGTGATGACTGCGTCGGTGACCTTGTCGCCGAGGTAGGTCTCTGCGTCGCGCTTGAGCTTCATGAGCGTGCGCGCGCTGATCTCCTGCGCGGTGTAGTTCTTGCCGTCGATCTCGTCGCTCTTCCAGTCAGTGCCCATGTGGCGCTTGACGGATGCGAGCGTGCGGTCGACGTTGGTGACTGCCTGGCGCTTTGCGGTCTCGCCGACGAGCACCTCGCCGTCCTTGGTGAACGCGACGATCGAGGGGGTAGTGCGGAAGCCTTCGGTGTTCGCGATGACGGTGGGCTCGCCACCCTCGAGAACGGCGACGACCGAGTTGGTGGTGCCGAGGTCAATACCTACTGCACGTGACATATGTTCTCCTTGCGTTGTACGGGACCGGCGGCTAGCGCCGGTAGTTCGCGGGACCCAAGCTGCCTTCCTGACAAGTTGAGCCTTCTGCACTCAAGTTTACCCGGGGCGATTCGCGTGTCAAGTCGAAAGCGTCAAACTTGAGTCAAGTTCACTCAACTCTCAGGAACCGTTCACAGGGCATCCACACCGGGAACCTCGTTCACCTGGCGGACACCGAACGCCCCCCTATGCTTTTCTCGCGATCGCGATACCCTGAAGCTGTGAGCGAGACACCGAACGTACCCGCAACGAACCGCACCGTAAACTCCTGGGCTCTCTGGGATTGGGCGACGCAGCCGTTCAACTCGGTGATCCTCACATTCGTGTGGGTGTCGCTCTACCTTGTGTCCGACTCCTTCCTCGCCCCCGAGGTCGCAGCTCAGAATGCCGACGGTAGTCTCGTGTGCTCGCAGACCACAGACGCAGGCACCGCCTACTGCACGGGCCTCGCCGAGCTTTCTGCGAACTACGGCTGGGTCACCTTCGCGGCCGGCATCTTCATCCTGCTACTCGCCCCGGTACTCGGGCAGCAGGCAGACGCGCGCGGCGCGAAGAAGCGCTGGGTGGTACTCGGCACCGCCCTGCTCGCGCTCATCCAGTTCGCGATGTTCTTTGTCTACTCCGATCCGCAGTTCTTCTGGTTCGGCGCCGCGGCCGTCGCCCTCGGCTCAGTCGCGAGCGAAATCGCCGGCGTGAGCTACAACGCGATGCTGTTCGACGTTTCCTCGAAAAAGACGGTCGGCCGCGTGAGCGGCCTCGGCTGGGGCCTCGGATACATTGGCGGCATCGTCGCGCTCGTCATCGTCGTTGTCCTCACCGAACTCGACTGGTTCGGGATGGACGTCTCCGACGGGCTTGCGTACCGCCTCATCGCCGTGGGCGCCGCAGTCTGGACGATCATCTTCTCGATCCCCTTCGTGCTGTGGGTGCCGGAGCCTCCCGCCCGCACCGATCGGCCACGGGTCGGCTTCTTCCGCAGCTACGCGGTGCTCGTGCGCGATCTGCGCTCACTCGCGCGCAATCACCGCCAGACGTTCTGGTTCCTCATCTCGAGCGCCGTCTACCGTGACGGCCTCGCCGGCATCTTCGCATTCGGCGGCATCCTCGCCGCCGTCTCGTTCGGGTTCTCGGCAACCGAGGTGATGATCTTCGGTGTCGCGCTCAACCTCGTCGCGGGGGTCTCAACGATCATCGCCGGCCGCCTCGACGACAAATTCGGGCCGCGCGCAATCATCGTGTTCTCGCTCATCACGCTCGTCGTGAGCGGCCTGTTCATTTTCTTCTTCCGCGAGCAGGGCAAGGCGATCTTCTGGATCGGTGGCCTCATCCTCTCCGCGGCCGTCGGCCCGGCGCAGGCATCGAGTCGCTCGCTGCTCACGCACATGACGCCGGCGAGCATGCAGGGCGAAGTCTTCGGCCTGTACGCGACGACCGGTCGCGTAATGAGCTTCCTCTCACCGTGGCTGTGGGCGGCGTTCATCGGCTGGTTCGGGGCGACCCACTACGGCATCCTCGGCCTCATCATCGTGGTCGCGATCGGCTTGCTGCTCACGCTCGTGTTCGTGCGGAAGCCCGACACCTCCGAGCCGGAGCTCGCATCGGTCTAACGGTTCTGCACAGTCGAAGGTGTAGACCTCAGCGATGAGGAGCGCTCAATAGCCATGGCCTCAGCGAGGTCATGGCTTTTTTGCTGCAGATCGCTCATGACTTCGCTGAGGACATGTCTTGTGAGCGCCATTTAGGGTGGACTTGCTTCGCTGCGACCCATTGGGCGGAGGAAACCACTCAGCGCAATCGGGCGCCGTCAGCTACGCGCCAGACGCGGGAGCCCCCGCAGTCCTCCCCGACCCGATTCATTTACTCCGAGCCTTGTTTGGGCGGTGCAAGAGTCGGAGTGAATTATTCGGGGGTCTGAGGCCTGGAACCGAGGCCCGAGGCGACGAGGCGAAGGGGGGACGGGGCGAAGGGGCCGCTACGCGACCGGAATGCCGGCGGTGTCGAGGCTCTTTCCGCCGTCGCGGCGCTGCACGGCGAGACTCACGAGCAGCAGCACGAGGCCGGCGCCCGCGAGCGCGGCACCCAGCCAGCCCGGTGCGAGGTATCCAAAGCCGCCCGCGATCACGAGGCCGCCGAGCCATGCACCGAGGCTGTTCGCGACGTTGCCAGCCGCGTGGTTCAGGGCCGCCCCGAGCAGGCGCGCTTCGCTCGACATGCGAATAAGCCGCGCTTGCAGCCCCGGCAGCAGCACCGACGACGCAAAGCTCACGAGGAACGCAAAGACGAACAGCCCGAGCGGATGTGCGGCGAAGAGCGAGTAGAGCACGAAGGAGGCGATAAACAGGACAAAGCCCCAGACCGCCGTGCCAACCGGGCTGCGATCCGTGAGGATCCCGCCGAGGATGTTGCCGAGCACCATGCCGATGCCCATGGTCGCGATCACCCACGGCACCATCCCCGCGCCGAGCCCGGCCTCGCGGGTCGTCACCTCAGCTATATAGGAGTACACGGCGAAGAAACCACCAAAGCCGATCGAAAGGGTTGCGACCATGATCCACACGCGCGCGCTGCCGAGCGCCGCGAGTTCGCGCAGCGGGCTCCGCTCAGGGCTACCGGGGAACCGTGGAACGTAGAGCGCGACGAGCAGCAGCGTAGCTACGAACAGGACCGCGACGAGCCCGTACACCCACCGCCAGCCGAACTGCTGCCCGAGGACTGTCGACAGCGGCACACCGATGACGTTCGCGACAGTCAGCCCGCTCATGGCGAGCGCGATCCCCTTACCCATGTTGCCGGGCCCCATAAGGCGGGCAGCGAGCAGGGAGGCGACGCCGAAGTAGGCGCCGTGTGGCAGCCCAGAGATGAAGCGGAACACGGCGACCGCGCCGAAGCCGGGCACGAGCGCCGACCCGACCGTTCCGGCGACCAGCAGCACGAGCAGCCACAGCGCAAGCTTCGTCTGCGACATCCGCGCACCGAGCACCGCGAACACGGGAGCGCCGACGACCACCCCGAGCGCATACAGCGTAATGAGTGTGCCCGCCTCGGCGATACCGCGCTGCGGATCCGCCGCGTATCCCGGCACCAGGTCGTGTGCGATCTCGGGAAGCACGCCCATCGTGGCGAACTCGGTCGTGCCGATCGCGAACCCGCCGAGGGCGAGCGCGAACAGCGCAAGGTTGCGCCGAAACGTGGTGAGTGGGGGCACGGAGCTGGCCGCCTTCCATGGCTTTCCGATGGCCGAGATATGGCCCGCGCGCGATGGCGCCGCACTAGTATCCCATTGCGAGGTAGCCTATTCGAGTGTCTCGCCCAGATCTCAGCCCACAACAGCTCGCCGTCTACGAGCGCATCGAGCATACGCGCGAACACATCTTCGTCACGGGTCGGGCCGGAACCGGCAAATCGACGATCCTTAACCACCTCTCGTGGAACACGTCGAAGATCATCGCGGTCTGCGCGCCAACGGGCGTCGCGGCGCTGAACGTCGGCGGGCAGACGATCCACTCGCTGCTGCGCCTCCCCACGGGCGTCATTGCGGATCATGACCTCGACCAGCCGGCCGAGCTGAAGAAGATGCTCGCCTCGATTGACACGCTCATCATCGATGAGATCTCAATGGTGTCCGCCGATCTCATGGACGCGATCGACCGCTCCCTCAGGCTCGCACGCGGCAAACGACACGATCCGTTCGGCGGCGCCCAAATCATCATGTTCGGCGACCCATTCCAACTTCCACCGGTGCCGCCGCGCGATCCGCACGAGCGCGCCTACTTCGACGACACCTACCGCTCGCTCTGGTTCTTTGATTCGAAGGTGTGGCAGGAGAACCCGCTCGACGTCATCGAGCTCACCGAGGTGCACCGCCAGAGCGATGACCGGTTCAAGCAGATCCTGGGCGCCGTGCGCTACGGCGTCGTCGACGAGTCGCAGGCGAACGAGCTCAACGCGGCGGGCGCGAGGCCGGCGCCGCGCGACGTCATCACCCTCGCAACCACGAACGCAACCGTGAACCGCATCAACGCGCAGCGCCTGGCCGAGATCAAGGGCTCTGGCCTGAAGGCCGCAGCCGAGATCACCGGCGAGTTCCGCGAGAACACGTACCCGGCTGACGAAGTCCTCGAGCTGAAAAAGGGCGCGCAGGTGATGTTCCTACGTAACGACCCCGACGGACGCTGGGTGAACGGCACCATCGGCACGGTCTCGAAGATCGAGGGCACCGTCTGGGTGGACGTCGGCGACGAGGAATACGAGGTCGAGCCAACCACGTGGGAGCGATTCCGCTACCGTTACGATGCCGAAACGAAGAAGCTCGAGAAGGAGGTCGTCGCCGAGTTCGAGCAGTTCCCGCTGCGACTGGCCTGGGCGGTGACGATCCACAAGTCGCAGGGCCACACCTACGATGCCGCCGAGATCGACCTCGGGCCGCGCGCTTTCAGCGCCGGGCAAACCTACGTCGCGCTCAGCCGCGTGCGCTCGCTCGACGGCCTCTACCTCGCGCGGCCCCTGCAGCCGCGCGACGTGATCGTCGACCCGAACGTCGTCCGTTTCTTCTCGGAACGCCGGCCTGAGCCCGCGGCCCCCTCGGCCGACTAGCCCGGCTCTGGCCGAAACTCGACGACCTCGCCCGCGGCGGTGCGCAGCTTGAGCAGGTAGCCGGCACGCTCGGCAACGCGCACATCGATGTGCTCAGCGCCGACCGCCGCGTACTCGCGGCGCAGCGCCTCCGCACGTTCCGCGGTCGGCTCCAGCCTCGCAAACTCAACGAGTTCGAGGGCCGGGGCGACGGTCTCACCCGGGTGCCGGGTGGCGCCCCAATCGATGAGGAAGGGGACGTCGAGTCGCGCCGGAACCTCGGCCTGTTGGGTGAGTCGCCACTGCAGCAGCTCACCCTCCGGTGTGCTCCGCGACAGCTCGCGCGCCGGTCCGGTCTCCCAGCCAACGGCGAGCGCGTCGTGCACGGCCCGATCGATGTCGACCGGGTGCACCGCGAACGTCTGCACGGCCGGCCCGGTAAGCCGGTCGATGCCGAACATTGTCGGGCGCGGCGCGTCACCGGCGTCATCGTAGGGGCCGATGAGTTCGATATACTGCGGCCCGCGCTGGCCGCCAACGGTCAGCGCGACGAGCGCGTTCTGGGTCCCTGTCGGATGCCTCCCGCCGGGTTGCGCGACCACACCGGTGCGCACGGCGAACCAGCCGACCAGCGCTGCAAGGTCGGGTGCGGCGATGACGATGTGGTCGAGGCGCGCGGTCATGCCCGCGCCCTCCGGGCCGGCACTTCGGGTTCGCCGAGCGACAGCATGAGTCGGTTGGCCCAGTTGAAGAACGCCGCCCCGTTGATGACGTCGACGATCTCCGCGTCGTCGAGCCCGACCGCGCGCAGTGCGGCAACGTCCGGCTCGCCAAATGCGAGCGGGGTGTTCGTCAGCGACACGGAGGCACGCACAATTGCGTTCCACACCGGGTCGCCCAGGTCTGCGCTGATCCCCTCGTCGAGCAGCCGCTGCACGCTGTCGCCGCGGCCGCCGCCGTCAGCGCCCGCGGACTCTCGTGTCGCTGCAGCGGAGTGCACCGACGCGCAGAACACGCAACCGTTGTGCCGGGACGCTGCGGTCGCGGCGAGCTCGCGCTCGGCGCGGCCGATGCCGCCGGTCACGTTGAAGAAGATGTCGAGGTCCGTGAGCGTTCGTGCATGCAGCGCCTGTGGGTCGCGCGCGAGCAACCGGAAGTACGGCATCTTCGCCCGCTGCGGATCGATGAGCGCACCGCGTTGTTCGGCAGTGAGCTCTGTCTCCGGCACCGGCGCGAGCCACGGCACCCAGCCGAGGCTGTTCTGCGTGAAGGCGTGAGGACGGTTGAGGTCGGGGTAGCTTGTGATGAGGTCTTCGCCACGTGCAGAGAAGTCGGTACCCGCGGGCGATGTGCTCGCCGCCTGTGGCGCAATGTGGGCGGCGGGTCCGGTGGCCGTCCGACCCTTCGAGGCCCCGCTCAGTGCACGCAGCCCCCAGGCCGCACGCAGTTGGAACGCGAGGAACGACACGAGCTGCGACAGCGACACCACATCGTCAGCGGACCAACCGGCATCGACGAGGGCGGCGAGCGCCGCGGGCGTTGCCTCGCGCGGCCTGAACACAAGCAGGTGGGTATGCGTGAACGCAGCGGCCAGACGTGTACCGAGTGCCCCTGCCGCGACAGTGTCGGGCTCCCACGGCAGGGCGAGCACGCTCTCGGCGTACAGTCCAGGTTCGCGGTATGCGCCGACCGGGCCGTGTGAGGCGGCCTGTTCGTTGAGCCCGCGGATCACCGTCACGAGTTCGGGAGCTTCGTCGCCGAGCACGTCGGCGTAGAAGGCCTCGGCTGCTGTGAACCGGTGCAGCTGCGCGACAAACAGAGCGATGGCGTAGCGTTCGCGGAGCGGGAAGCTCCCGGGTTCCGCGGGTTCGAGCAGTGCTGAGAAGCTGCGCTGTGCGTTCTCTCGCGCCTGGGCGCGCTGGTCGCGAATCCCCTCGAGCGTGTCGCCCGGGAGGATGCCAGCCAGGAGGTCGATGAGGTCGGCGTTCGTGGTCTCGGTCATGAGGCTTCCTTGAGGTGTGAGAGTGTGGCCGGGCGGGTCTCGGATGGCGAGCTGCGCGGTCGCAGCCCGAAGCTCATCGGTTCGCTCCCGCGAGTTCAGCGTCAGTGCGGGCTTCGGTGAGCAGATCACGCGCGGCGACTGCGGCACGCGCCGCGTGACTGGTGCGCGTGGCGCCAGGAGCTCCCACGCTACCCGCCCCGCCTCCGGGGATCGCGGCGAGCAGCGTGCGCGTGTAGTCGTGCTCGGGAGCCGCGAACACCCGCGCGGCGTCCCCGGACTCGACCTGCTTCCCGCGTTGCAGCACGGATACCGTGTCGGCGATCTGGCGCACCACCGCGAGGTCGTGCGAGATGAAGATATAGGTGAGGCCGAGATCGCGCTGCAGATCGGCAAGCAATCTGAGGATCTGAGCCTGCACCGTCACATCGAGCGCCGATACTGCCTCGTCGAGCACGACGAGTTCGGGCTCGACGATGAGTGCGCGGGCGATCGCGACGCGCTGCCGCTGCCCGCCGGAGAGCTCGCGAGGCTTGCGCTGCCCCATCTCGGGTGCGAGCGCCACGAGTTCGAGGGCGTGCGCGATGCGATCGGCACGCTCTGCCGGAGCACCAATGCCGAAGTTTCGCAGCGGCTCTCCAAGCACAGCGGCGATCGATTGCCGTGGATCGAGGGAGCCGTATGGGTTCTGGTAGACGAGCTGCGTGTGCCGCCGGAAGTCGCGGGCGACTCGGCCCGCGGTCACCTCGGTGTCACCGACGGTGATCGTGCCCGCCGTCGGCCGTTGGAAGCCGGCGATCGCGCGCCCCGTCGTCGTCTTCCCCGAACCTGATTCACCGACAATCGCGTGCGTGGTGCCGCGCGGCACGCTGAAGGAGACGTCATCGACGGCGACGAACGGGGCGCCACGGCGAGGGGTCTGGAACTCCTGCCTGAGCCCGGTCACCCGCACGAGCGGCTCGGCGGCGACGATCCGCTCCCGCACCACAACCTGCGCGAGCGAGGGAGCATCGGCGAGCAGTTGCTTCGTGTAGTCGGACTGGGGGTGAGAGAGCACCTCGGCGGAAACTCCCGCTTCCTGTACCGCTCCCCCGCGCATCACGACGATCGAATCGGAGCGGTCCGCAGCGACGGCGAGATCGTGGGTGATGAAGAGCACCCCCATGCCCGTCTCGCGGCGCAGCCGGTCGAGGAGATCGAGCACGGTCTGCTGGATCGTGACGTCGAGTGCGCTCGTCGGTTCATCAGCGATCACCAGCTCGGGTTCGAGGGCGAGCGCCGCCGCAATGAGCACGCGCTGCCGCATCCCGCCGGACAGTTCATGGGGGTACTGCCGCGCCCGCCGTTCGGGGTCGTCGATGCCGACGCGGTCGAGGAGTTCAAGCACGCGCGCTTCAACGGCGCGGCGGTTGCGCCAGCCGTGGATGCGGAGGGCCTCGCCAACACTCGTTCCAATGCGCGTGACGGGGTTCAGTGAGTTGCCCGGATCTTGCGGGATGAGGCCGATCCGCTGACCGCGCACCCCGCGCCACGCCCGTTCCGAGAGCCCTGTCAGGCGTTCGGTTCCGCGGGCCGCGCTCGCGAGGGTGATCTCGCCGCCGGTCACGCTGCCATTGCCGGCAAGCAGGCCGATGACCGACTGAGCGACGGTGGTTTTGCCCGATCCGGATTCACCCACGAGCGCGGTGACCTTGCCCGGCGCAACGTCGAGGGAAACGCCGCGCACGGCGTCCACTGTGCCGGCGGGTGTGGCGTATGCGACGCGCAGGTCGCGCACGCTGAGCAGTTGGGTCTCGCTCATGCTGGATCTCCTCCTCGGATGAAGTGACTGAGTCGGTTGGTGGCGAGCACGATGGCGACGACGACGAGCCCAGGCAGCACGGTGAGCCACCAGGCGGTCGCGACGTAGTTGCGGCCCTCCGCGATGAGGAGCCCCCACTCGGGGGTGGGCGGCGGCGCTCCGTAGCCGAGGAAGCCCAGTGTCGAGATCTGCAGGATCGCGGATCCGAGCTGGAGAGCCGCGAGCGCGATGACCGGCGTGAGTGAGTTCGGCAGAATGTGGCGCCAGAGCACCGACCAGAAGGTGCCGCCTGAGCCGTAGGCGGCCTCGACGTATTCGCTCACCCTGACGCTCACGACCTGCGAACGCGCGAGTCTCGCGAACACCGCGATCGAGGTCACACCGACCGCGATGGCCGCGTTGGTGGTGCCGAAGCCGAGGAGGATCACGATGCTCAGCGACAGCAGCAGCGCAGGGATCGCGAGCAGCACGTCGATGAGCCGCATGAGCGCCTCGTCGACAAGGCCGCCAACGGAGCCAGCGAGCACGCCGATCGTCGTGCCGATCGCGAGGCCGACGAGCACCGCGACGAGCGCACCGACGATCGACTGGGAGGCACCGAAGATGACCCGCGTGTAGAGGTCACGCCCCGTGGCATCCGTCCCGAACCAGTGCGCGAGGCTCGGGCTCTGGAGTGCGGGCCCGACGGTCTCGGTCGGGCTGCCATGCGCGAACAGGCCGGGCGCGATCGCCCAGGCGAGGCCCAGGAGGATGACGGCGGCGGGAACCACGAGGCCAAGGGTGCCACGCGTTCGCCTGCGACCGCGGGACCCCGGCGGCGTTGGACCTGGCACGGACCCCCGCTGCGTGCTCGGCTTGGTGAGGATGCTCATCGCACTGCCCCCTTCACTGGCGCGGCCACCGTCGCGGAAGCCGCACGGAGCCTGGGGTCGAGAACCGGATACAGCAGGTCGACGACGAGATTAATGATCACGAACACGAGCGCAGCCAGCACGACAATCGCAAGCAGCACCGGAGTGTCACGCGTGGCTACCGCCTGCGCGGTGAGCTGCCCGATCCCTGCCCGCGCAAACACAGACTCGGAGACGACCGCGCCGCCAACGAGTTCGCCGAACAGTACGCCTGCCATCGTGAGCGTGGGCAGCAGAGCGTTGCGTGCGACATTCCGCCAGAGCAGCCACGATGTGCTCGCGCCGCGCGCCCGCACGACGGCCACGAAGGGCTGACTCCGCACCTCGTCGATCGAGCGCAGCAGCACCTGCGCGAGCGGAGCGGCGATCGGGATCGCGATCGTCAACACCGGCAACACGAGGGCCTGCAGCCCGGTCGCCCCGATGGCGGGCACGAGACCCAGCTGGAAGGAGAAGATCTGAATGAGCATGATGCCGATCCAGAACACCGGGAGCGACACAAACAGCGGCGGCAGGCCGCGGAAGAAGCGACGCAGCCACGCCGCTCCCCCGTAGCTCGCGGTAAACGCGATCGTCACGGCGAGGAACACGGCGACGACGAGGCTCGACAGCGCCAGCACCAGACTCGACGGGAGGGCTGTGGCAAGGAGCGTCGTCACCGCCGCGCCGCTGTTCACTGAGTACCCGAGGTACCCCGCAGGAACGCCCAGATTGAGTCGACGTAGCGCTCGAGCGGCGGGCGGTCCGCGCCGAAGCTCTGGCGGATCGCGTCAAGCTGGTCGGGCGACAGCCCGAGCTCGGGGTTGCCGTAGCGAGCGAGCACGGCATCCCCCGGCAGCGCCGACAGCAGCACGTACGCGACCGTGTAGGCGAGCAGCAGCACGACGAGCGCCTGCAGCACGCGCCTCACGATGTACGGCATCTGGACGTTCCTTTCGGGTCTTGGGGAGTGAAGGGCTGAGCGTGGTTAGCGGTTCAGCCAGGTGTTGTAGAAGTTCGGCCTGCCGACCGATTCGGTGCCGAACCCCTGCACGGCATCAGTGAGCCCGAACACCTGCGGCTCCTCGAAGAGCGGCAGGATGTATGCCTGCTCGGCGAGGTGGAGCTGCGCTGCTTCGGATGCGGCTGCGCGCTCCTCGGGTGTCGGCGCCGACGCGACCTTCGCGAGCAGGTCGTCGAGCTGCTGGTCAGCGTTCTGCTCGCCCGCGGTGTCGTAATTGAGCAGCGTGTTGCGGTTCGTCGAGAAGAACTGCGACTTCAGCACGTCGTAGTCGGCGCGGCCGACCATCGAGTGGTACACCTGCACGGTATCCGGGTCGAGGCTCGCAGCGGTCTGCGCGGCGTAGTCGCCGGAGAAGAGGTTGACCTCGATCCCGAGTTCTCCGAGCTGCTCCTGAATGAGGGTGACGACCTCCTTCGATCGCGGCTGCGGCATCGCTTCGTTGAACGTGAGACTCAGGCGCTCACCGTCTTGCTCGAGCACGCCGTCACTGCCGGCTTTCCATCCGGCGTCGGCGAGCAGTTTCGCTGCCTCCGCTGGGTCGTACGTGTAGTACTCAGACGTGTCAACGTAGCCGAGCGCCGTCGTCGCGAGCGCTCCGGTGGCGAGGGGGTAGCTGTCAGTGAAGAGCGTCTCGACGATCTTCTCGCGGTCGATACCAGCGATAATCGCCTGCCGCACCCTGACGTCGCTGAGCAGTGGGTTCGTGAAGCGGAAGTTCAGGCTGTTCGTCACACCGTTCGTCGATGCCGCGAGCACCGAGAGACCGTCAGCGGAAAACTGCGGCTCGTCGGGGGCAGGGATTTGCCGGGCAACGTCGGCCTGCTGTGCAACGACGGTGCCCACGCGCACGCTGTTCTCGGCTGCGACGACGTAGCTGATGCCGTCAAGGTAGGCGCGGCCTTCGTGCGCTGCACCTGCCGGTGCCCAGTCGTAGTCCTCGCGCACGGTGAGGCTTGTCTCGGTGCCGATCTTCTCGTCGGCGACGACAAACGGCCCACTGCCGATGACTGTGGTCGCGCTCCCTGGGCCGAAGCCCTCGCTGTTGAGGTCGAGCGTCGCGTCTGAGACGAGCCCGGAGTTGATCGTGGAGACAGCCTGCGCGAAGCCGGGTGATGGGGCGGTGAAGTGGAACTTCACCGTCGTCGCATCGACGACCTCGCCGCGGTCGTAGTTGTTGATCGCCTCGGAGGGGGTGAGCGCACGATCCGCGTCGCCCTTGCCGTAGAGGTCGAGATTCTTGACGACATTCTCGGCGGTGAGCTTCGAGCCATCAGAGTAGGTGACGTCATCGCGGATCGTAAACGTGTACTCGGTGGCGTCGGCGTTCACCTCGGGCAGCTCCGTCGCGATCCACGGTTCCAGCTCGAGCGTCTCGGGATCCTGGTAGAGGAGACGATCGGTGATGTTATTCACGATGCCGCCGTTCGGGTAGAAGCCGCCGGCCGGCGGGTACAGCGTCGTCCACGTCTGCGGCTCGAGGTAGCTCAGGGTTCCGCCCGTGACCGGCTCGCCCGCGGGAGTCTCGCTGCTGGGCGCTCCGCCCGCGCAGCCCACGAGCAGCGCGGTCGTGGCGGCAAGGGACAGCGCGGCGAGGTGCGCGCGGCGAATGCGTGGCATGTGTGGTGTCTCCGTTGGTTGAGGCGAGCCCTCACGAAGCATAGGTTTTACTTCTGTGAGGTATTACAAGAAGTTATCCTTGCACGGCCAGGCGGCCCACCGCAACGCGGCACCCGCACGCCCTGTCACACTCCGTAACCCACGCGGCCGCACCAAGCGCTCGCACAACAACCCAAGCTAGGGTTATGGCAGCCATAATTTCAGCGAACCTCAGGTGGTCCTCTCCCGATGCACTCCCACGCCTCCCCCAGCGCGTCCGACGGCCAGGCCCGCATCGCCATCATCGGCCTCGGCCCGCGCGGCGCCTCACTCATCGAACGCCTCGGGGCACACCTATCGACGCGGCCGCAGGAGCCACGACTCGAGCTCCACCTCATCGACGATTCGCAGCCGGGGCCCGGGCGCATCTGGCGCACCGACCAGACCCGCGAGCTCTGCATGAACACGCTCGCGGACGCCGTGACCCTCTTCACCGAGCCCGGGGCAACCGTGACCGGGCCTGTCATCGAGGGGCCCACGCTCTTCGAGTGGTGCGTGCTCGCACGCGAGACGAGCGCCGGGCCGGTCGGATCCACCATCCCCCGCGCCCGAACTGTCGCGTTCGCCGAGTATCCAGCGCGACCGGGGCTCACAGCCGACTACCGCGAGGAACTCGCGCAGCTCCGACCCGAGTCGCACCCGAGCCGCGCACTCTACGGCGAATACCTCGCCTGGTTCTATCAGCGAGCCGTCGCCGAACTCCCGGCTGGCGTGCGGGTGATCCACCACCGCGCGAGAGCGACGGCCATCGAGCGGGACGACTGCGGCGAGCGCATCTCACTCGATCGTCCAACTATGGCTGGTGCGGCTTCGATCACGGTGGACGCTGTCATCGCAGCGACCGGCTGGCTGCCGCGCACTCCGACACGTGCCGATGCCACACTTGAGGCCGGGGTCGCACAGCACTCCGGACTCACCTGGGTGCGCGATGGCAGCCCAGTTGAACAGGATCTTGACGGGATCCTGCCCGGTGAGCATGCGATCGTGCGCGGTCTCGGCATGGGGTTCTTCGACACCCTCACACTGCTCACGCTCGGCCGGGGCGGCACCTATGTCGCCGACACGGATGCACCCGGCGGGCTCACGTACCTTCCCTCTGGGCGGGAGCCGATCCTGCATGTCACTTCTCGGCGCGGGGTCCCGTTCCGCGCGAAATCCCGCTACGGCGGGCTGCCGCCCCGCGCCGAGCAGCGCCTGCTCCGCGAAGTCGACTGGCGCGAGGTGCCACGCCCCATTGATTTTGACCGGTTGTTGTGGCCCCGCATCGTCGGCGACGCGTTCCTTGCCCACGCGGCGACGCTGCGCCGAGTCGCACCTGCCGCTCTCGGCGATGCCCTCAGCAGCGACCCTGATGCCGTGCTCGCGCAGCTCGAGCGCGCGGTTCGCGCCGCAATCGCACCGGTGCTCGACGGCACGCTCCCCGCCGACATCACCAGTACGGTCGCGCTCGTCACCGACGCTGTTGCCCCACTCATCCCCGACCCCGCACACCGGCTCGACCTGGCGGGCGAGATCAGCCCGGTCGATCACTCATTCGCGAACCCGGCCGCCTTCGACGCCTGGGTGGCAGACCGGGTGGCGGCAGACCTCCGCGAGGTGGATCTCGGAGAGGACAGTCCCGCGAAGGCTGGGTTCTGGTCGGTGAGCTCGGCGCGCGGGTTCGCCGCGCAGGTCGGCACGCTCGGAGGGTTCGATGCCGAGTCACGCAGCAGCGGCGCGACCCTGCTCACCGCGCTCGGCGCCATGCTCGGATCCGGGCCACCAGCGTTCCGCAACAACGAGCTGCTCGCGTTGGCCGCCGCAGGGGTTGTGCACTTCATCGGTCCAGACGCCCGCCTCACCGTCGACGAACGCGGCTTCGTCGCGAGCTCTGCCGCCGTGACGGGATCCGAAGTCACCGCTCGTGCGCTCATCGACGCGTGGATGCACTCACACGACGCTCGCGCAAGCGCCGATCCGCTCACGCAGTCGCTCCTCGAGGCCGGTCGAGCACGTGTCTTTACCGTCGCAGCGCGCCGCGGATCCGGGCCCGTCGAGACCGCCGGCATCGACATCGATGCCGCGACGGGTCGCCTCATCGGCGCCGACGGCGAGCTCGACCCCGCGATCCACTTCAGCGGGATCCCCGTCGACGCGACTCTCCACGGCACCGTCATCAGCCCGATGCCGGGCACAGATCCGCCCATGCTGCGCGAAACCGACAGGGTCTCGCGCAGCGGACTCGAGACCGCCATCCACTCGGCATCATCACCTCTCTCCGAAGGAGCACTCAGTGCCTGATTCCCGCCCCATCGCTCTCGTCACCGGCGCAACCGGCGGGATGGGTTCTGCCATCGTGCGCGACCTCGCCGCCACGCACCGGGTCATCGCTGTCGGCCGCAACACCGCGCAGCTCGAAGCACTCAAGGCCGAGACCGGCGCCGACATTTGGGAGCTCGATATCACCGATAGCAACGCTCTCGCGGCGCAGGTCGGATCGCTCACGGGGCTCGACGTGCTCGTGCACGCTGCCGCACGGGGCGGATCCCTGTCCGTTGAGGCCGCCCGACCCGGTGACTGGGCAGACTATTGTGCACTCAACGTCACCGCACCGGCCGAACTCACCCGGCTCACGCTGCCGCTCCTGCGGGCCACCTCGGGCACCGTGATCTTCATCGGCTCGGGTGCCGGTACGCGGCCCGCCCCCGGCTCAGCGGTGTACACGGCCACGAAGCACGCGCTCCGCGGCCTCGCCGACGTGCTGCGCATCGATGAGGAACCACACCGGATCCGCGTCGTCACCCTCGCTCCCGGGCAGACCGACACGGCGATGCTGCGGGGCAACATCCCCGCCGACGCGTATGAGGCCGACCGATACATCCGCCCCGAATCGGTTGCGGGCGCGGTGCGCTTCGTGGTCGATGCGCCGGCCGACGTACAGATTACCGATCTCGCGGTGCGACCCAGGCAGGAGATCGCCCGGATCTGACGGGCCACCGCGCTCAGCCCTGCGCACGCGCACGCGCTCACGGCACTCTGCGATCAGAGAAACGACGCAAGGATTGAGGTCACGAACAGCACCAACGCTCCGCCGAACCGGGTGGTGAGCGCGGCGAAGGGCATGAGATGCATCCGGCCGGCGGCGCTCAAGACGGAGACGTCGCCGCTGCCACCCGTGTCCGCCATGACGAGACCCGCGGTAATCGATGATTCGACGAAGTTGAGCTTCACGAGCCACCCCACAACGCCAGCGGAGAGCGCCGCCACGACAACCGTCAGCGCAATAAGCGGAATGAACACGGGGTTGGACAGCGCAATGAGCACCTCGTTGATATCGATATAGGTCAGGCTCGCACCCACCAGCAGCGCGGGCGTGAGGAATGAGGTGATCAGGCCGCTCCAATCCGTCGCGGCCTCCTCGAGATCCTTGGGAAACAGACGGAACAGCTTGATGATCACCGCCGCAATGATCGTCCAGGCGTACGGGTGCAGGAAATCGGCCACACCTCCGACGAGCTGGCCAAACGTGTAGAGCACCGCCGCGATTGTCAGACCCTTCCCCAGCGCAAGGAACGTCGCAGCCGTTCGCTTGGGCGGCATCTGCAGATCGTTGTGCGCTCCTGCGACCTGCATGAGCTGCCCATGCCCGTCAAAGCCGACGAAGAGCTGTTTTTTGCGCCGCCCGAGCCCGCTGTAGATACCCGCGCACACGATGCAGAGCAGGTTCGCGAGAAACACGGCAGACATGAGCTGTCCGAGGAAGTCGGCGGGGTCGCCACCGAGTTTGCCGGCGTAGATCTCTGACATCGGGATCGCCCCAATCCCGATCCCGCCAGCCATGATGGGCGCGACGATGAAGAGCAGCGTCTCGAGGAACCCGAAGCCGATCGCGGCCCCCACGAGCCCGACGATCCCAAACGCGCCAACGAGTCCCCCAAGAATGGGCGCGGCGAATCTCGGCCCGGCCTTGAGCAGCAGGGCCCTCGGCATACCAAGGATTGAGCCGGTGATCACAGTGATCACGAAGAAGGCCAAGAAGCTGTAACCGCCCAGGAAGTTCTGCACGATCGCGACGAGGCTCTCGGGGAGCCACCCGAACACCACAAAAATGGCTGGCAAGAAGATACACATGATTGTCGGCAACCCGAAATCGCGGATCACGGGCACGAGGTTGCCAAGCCACATGACCACGCCGCCGAGCACAATCGTGATTGCGAACCCCGCGAACATTGAGTCCGGCAGGTTGTCGGTATACCCGGCGACGCCCACCACGATCGCAAACAGCGCGAAGTAGAGCGGCGAAAAGCCAGCAATGCTGCGCCACGTGAACGGATTCACGTCGGGGAGCGCGGTATCCGGAGCCGCCGGAGCCTGAGCGAGTGACGAGGAATGCTCGACTTCACCGGTCGGCAATGAGTCGCGATCAGCATCAGCCGCGTGTGGAGGTTTCGACATCATTGCCCCCTCTTCGTCTAGCGTTCCCGCCCCAGTGCGCACTGCCTCCCACCGAGGCGGCGGCGGCGACTATCGGGCGGTGCGGGCACCGAGCCCTCGAACCTGCGCTTCATCTGATTATTAAGTAGCGCAGCCTTGTGGGGTAGAGCGTAGCTGCAGGGCACGCTCTGCGCAACGCCCAATCTCGGCACCTCCGCCCGACGAGGCGGCGCAACCGACCAAGCGCATGGAAAGCGAGAGGGGCGGCATGGCGTTCTCTGAACGCCATGCCGCCCCTCTCGGATGCTTGGCCTTAGCCCGCGAGCGCCTGCTCGATCGCCTCGCGAATCATCGGGTCGTCGGGCTCGGTTGAGGAGCGGAAGCGGCGGATGCGCGGGGCGCTCCCGTCTGCGGGGTCGGCCTCGACGACGAACTTCTCAAAGTTCCAGCGCACGAGTCCGGCGGCACCCAGTCCATCTTTGCCGCGCCGCAGCTCCTTGAACAGCGGCTCGGTGCCGCGACCGTTGACCTTGCCCTTCGCGAGCAGCGGGAATGTGACGCCGTAGTTCACCGAACAAAACTCGGCGATCTCGTCGTTGCTCCCCGGCTCCTGCCTGAGGAACTGGTTGCAGGGCATCCCGATCACGGCGAGACCCTTCGGGCCGAACTCCCGGTGCAACTCTTCGAGGCCCGCGTACTGGGGGGTGAACCCGCACTTCGAGGCCACGTTCACGACAAGCACCGGCCCGGGGGCCAGGTCGCCGAACTTCACGGTCTCGCCCGTTGCCAACTGCACGTTGATGTCTCGCATGATGCCTCCTGTTGCTCCCAAGGTACTCCCCCGTGCTGGCACTATGGCCGGGAACTCGCCCAGTGCCAATCCCAGCCCCAGTCCCAGCACCAGCCCCAACCCCAATCCCAGCCCCCAGCCCCCAGCTGCCGTGCGTTACCTAGGGGATTGACGTTCCCTATGCCACATCCCTGGGGCGGGTTGCATAGGGAACGTCGATCCCAGATATAACGTGAGGCGGCTCGCGCTGCCGGGTCCCCGGCCACACAGCCCCGGCCACAAGGGCCCCGGCCACACAGCCCCGGGCCACCTACCGCGCGGGAGTCTGCCCGAAGAACTCGCGTTCCCAGATCGATCCGGCCTCGAACGCGCGCCACATCCGTTCGCGGGTCGCGGGTGTTGCAGCGCTGGCGGTGGCCGTGACATACCCGATCGCGGTCTCGTTGTCGGCGGCGAAACCCGCGTCGTCGTAGGTCGCGATCCACTCCGCGTACGGGTGGTCAGGCGACTGCGCCCGCTCATGGATCTCCCCAGCGAAGAGGCGCTGGCCAAGATCCGCGTAGATCCAGAAGCAGGGAAGTACGGCCGCGGCGGCCTCCGCGTAGTCCTTGGTACTCGCGGCCAACAGATGGTTGACGTAGCCGCTGGTCGCGGCCGACGGTGCCTGGGTCGCGACGTGGATCGGGGTGTCGTCGCCGAGCCTGGCGCGGTGCAATTCGAGCTCGCCCATGATCGCGCCGTGCGAGGCGCGCGCCCAGAACGCCTGTTCCTCGGGTGTTGGCGCGATCTCAGACACCCGCGCCAGCACCCGTGCGTAGGCGTGGAGGTACACGGAATCCTGCGCGATGTATTCGAGGAAGTGCTCGCGCTCGAGCGTGCCGTCCGCCAGCCCCCGAATGAACCCGAGCGCCTCGGTCTCCTCGCGGACCTGCGCGATACGGTCCCACCACTCGGTGCGGATCGCGGCAGCGGTGGGCTGGGTGGAGAGCCCGCCCCGCTCCCAGAGCCCGACGAGGTGGTGCAGCGGGCCGGATCCCTCACCGACACTCAGCTGCGCTGCCGCCTGGAGACTTTCGCGCAGCCAGGCCTTCGTCTCCCGAATTGCGGCCGCCCATTCACCAGGCTCACGCGAGATCCGCGCCGCGACACCCGACGAGAGCGAACAGCCGGTGCCGTGCGTGTGCGGGGTGTGGATCCGCTCCCCCGGGAACTCCGTGACCGTCCCCGCCGGATCCACGAGCGCGTCGGGTGCGCTGTCGCCTGCGAGGTGGCCGCCCTTCACGAGCACGCGGACGCGGTAGGTTTCCGCGATGCGCGCCCCCTGGGCGAGCGCCGCAGACCAGTCAGCCGCGAGCGGCTCCCCTGCCAGCTCAGCGAGCTCGAACAGGTTCGGCGTGACAAGATCAGCGAGCGGCACGAGCGCGCGCAGCGCTTCGATGGTGTCGGGTTCGAGCAGCGGATCCCCACTCGCCGCGATCATCACCGGGTCGAGCACGACGGGGAACGCGGGATGCGCTACGGCGCCCTGCGTCGCGTCGCGGTCACGCACCTCGCTGAGCCAGGCGGCGACCGTCGTGATGACGTCGACGCTCGCGAGCATCCCGATCTTCACCGCGTCGATGCGCACGTCGTCGGAGACGGCGTCGAGCTGGGCGCGGAGGAACGCAGTATCTGGCACGTGCACCTCGCGCACCCCGCGAGTGTTCTGCGCGACGAGCGCGGTGACGACCGCCATGCCGAAGCCGCCGCCCGCTGCGAACGACTTCAGGTCTGCCTGGATGCCGGCGCCGCCCGTCGGGTCGGTTCCCGCGATCGAGAGGATGTTCGGGGTCTGACGGGTCTGGGGTACTGCAACTGCGGTCATCGGGCGGCCTCCTGCCACTCAGAAAGAAACATACGTGCGGCTTCCGCCGGGTGGGGTGCCGCGCACAGCGCCGAGACGAGCGCGATGCCGGCGGCGCCAGCCGTGCGGAGCGGGACGACATCGGCGAACTGGACGCCGCCGATCGCAACACACGGCAACTCGGTGTGCGCGGCAAACTCGCGGAATCCGCTCACGCCGAGCGCCGGCGGATGGTCAGGTTTGGTCGTCGTCGGGCGGATCACGCCGACACCGAGGTAGTCGATGGTGCCGGGGTCCATGAGCACGACGGCCTCGCGGTGCGCGCGGGTGTTCGCGGTCAAGCCGACGATCGCGTCTGGCCCGAGCTCCGCGCGGGCGCGCGTCACCGCGTCATCACCCTGCCCGAGGTGCACGCCGACTCGCAGCCCGCGAGCGCGTGCTGCGACCGCAACGTCGAGGCGGTCGTTGATGACGAGATCCGCGCGGCCGTCGATCGCCTCGGCGAGCTCTTCGAGCTGGCGCAACTGATCGGCAGCCGAGCCGTGCTTCTCGCGCAGCTGCACTATGGTGACGCCGCCGTTCACGGCCTGGCGCACGGTCTCCACGACCCCACGCTCGCCCGAGAGGGTGGCGTCGGTGACGAGATACAGGTCGAGCTTCATGCGCGGGCCTCCTGCGTGAACTCAGCGAACCGTGCCTCAGCACGCGCCCGCTCGGGAGTGAGCAGCGACAGCTCGTCGAGCAGCCGCACGGCGAAGCTTCCCGGCCCGGCCGAAACCGCTGCGGCGGCCGAGGCCGCAAGACCGTAGACGGCGTGGGCAGCCGCGACCGCCGCGACCGCGTCGGTGTCTTCGCGCACCGCAAGGAACGCCGCGACGACAGCCCCGAGCGCGCAGCCGCCGCCCGTGACGCGGGTGAGCAGCGGGTCGCCGCCGAGCACGCGGATTGTTCGGCCAGTGGTGTGGATGAGGTCTTCGGGGCCGGAGATGGCGACGACCGAGCCGTGATCCTCCGCGAGCTGCGCCGCGGCCGGGAGTGCCGCGGTATTCGCGTCGGCGGCGTCGGTTCCGCGGCCGCCCGCGCCGAGCCCCGCGAGGGCGAGAATCTCCGAGGCGTTGCCGCGCACCGCGGTCGGGCGCAGCGCAACGAGCTCGTGCGCGAGCGCCGTGCGGATCGGGAGCGAGCCGATTGCGACGGGATCAAGCACCCACGGGGTGCCGGCCGCGTTCGCTCCCGCGACGGCCTCGCGCATCGCATCGCGCTGCTCCGGGGCCGGCGTCCCGAGGTTGATGAGCAGCCCGTCTGCTGCCTGGGCGAAGAGCCCGGCCTCGCCCGTGATGTCGACCATCGCGGGGGCCGCTCCGAGCGCGAGCAGGGTGTTCGCGGTGAAGCCCTGCACCACGCCGTTGGTGATGCTGTGCACGAGCGGCGCGCGCTGCCGGAGCCGGGCGAGCAGTGTTGCCGTCACCTCCCCCAGCGCTTCTGCGGGCATGGAAAATGGTGCGTGCATAGGGACATCCCTTCGCTCGTATTACCGAGAGCAGGTTCGACGGGTCTGATCTCAGCCGCTGGTTGCGGCACCCCGTGTCGTTGCTGGCCAGCCTAGCCCACGGCGCTCATGCCCCGTCAAGTCCCCGAGCTACAGCCTGGGATCCACCGGGTCCGATTCGAGCGCGAGCACGGCCGCGACCGCCTCGTGCACGCGCCACAGCGGTTCGCCCACCACGAAGCGGTCGAGCGCTTCGGCACCGAGCGCGAACTCCCTAAGCGCGAGCGACCGCTTCCGCCCGAGGTCACGCTCCCGCAGCCGGGAGAGGTTCTTCGGGTCAAGGTACTCGGGGCCGTAGATGATGCGCAGATACTCGCGCCCGCGCACCTTCAGTCCCGGCGGCACGAGCCCCTTCGGCCCGCGCACCACGGAGGCCTCGGGCTTCACGACCATCCCCTCGCCGCCGGCCCCCGTGAGCTCCTCCCACCAGGCGATCCCCGCAGCGACGCGCGCCTCGTCGGGGGGAGACACGGTGAGGTGCCTGGTGCGGCGCACCAGTTCGGGGGCCGCTGCCGCGAGCCGCTCGATGGCCTCGGGGTGCCACGGGTGCGGATCCGCGTACCGCGCGCGCCCCTCGGTCGCGAGCACCTGGAACGGCGCAAAGCTCACACCTTCG
>NZ_LOHP01000053.1 GCF_001482305.1 Leucobacter sp. G161 | reverse complement strand
TGGGTCACCGAAGCCGGAACCACCTACGACTTCACCACCCCCATCACCACCAACACCACCATCTACGCCGACTGGACCCAGCAGTCCGGGCCCGTAGTGCCTCCGACGGCAACAGTAGATCCGCCGAAGAAAACCGTGAAGCCGCCGAAGCTGCCGGTCACTGGCGGCGGCGAGCAGCAATTGATGCTCGGGCTCGCTGCTGGAAGCATCCTGCTTCTCGGCAGCGTCGTGCTCGTTGCGAGGCGACTGAGTAACCGTCGCAGTGGAGCCTAAGCTCTCAGAACACAGTTGAGGGCGGTTGCCCGCAGGAGTTCCTGCGGGCAACCGCCCTCAACTGTGTGTGTGCCCTCGCGGTTACGCTTGTAGGTCGACAGTGAACACCGCTCCGGTGTTTTCGCGCAGCTCCTCTTCAGTGTGACCGGGCGCGATCCGCCGGAGTACGAGCTCCCCGGCTTCAACGTCGAACACCGCACGGTCCGAGATGATCCGGTTCACGACACCAACGCCGGTGAGGGGAAGGTCGCACGCGGCCACAATCTTCGGGGTGCCATCTTTCGCGACGTGATCTGTGATGACGATCACGCGTGGCGTACCGGCGACAAGATCCATCGCCCCGCCCATGCCCTTCACGAGTTTGCCCGGGATGGTCCAGTTCGCCAGGTCACCGTTGCCCGCAACCTGCAGCGCGCCAAGGATCGCGGTCTGCACGTGGCCGCCGCGGATCATGCCGAACGACGTTGCTGAATCAAAGATCGATGCCCCGGGCACGAGTGTCACTGTCTGCTTGCCAGCGTTGATGAGGTCGGGGTCTTCGTCGCCCTCAAAGGGGAACTGGCCCATGCCAAGGATGCCGTTCTCGCTCTGCAGCATCACGCTCACGCCCTCGGGGAGGTGATTTGCAACGAGTGTCGGGATGCCGATCCCGAGATTCACGTACTGCCCGTCCTCGAGCTCTGCCGCAGCGATCGCGGCCATTTCGTCTCGTGTCCACATGGTTAGACCGCCTCTCGGGTGCGTACGGTGCGCTGTTCGATGACTTTGAGAGGATCTTCGACGGCGACGATGCGCTGCACGAAGACCCCGGGGGTGTTGACGAGCTCGGGGTCGATGTACTCCGCTTGAAGATGCTCGACTTCTGCGAGGGTCACGCGGCCAGACATAGCGACGAGGGGATTGAAGTTCTGTGCGGTGAGCCGGTAGCGGAGGTTGCCCTCGGGGTCGGCGGTGTGTGCGCGCACGAGCGCGAGGTCAGCGACGATGCCACGCTCGAGGATCGCGCGCTTGCCGTCGAACTCGGCCTCGGGTTTGCCCTCGGCGATCGGGGTGCCAACCCCGGTGGGCGTGTAGAACGCCGGGATGCCCGCACCGCCGGCCCGAAGACGTTCGGCGAGGGTGCCCTGCGGCACGAACTCGACCTCGAGTTCACCGCTGAGGTACTGCTCGGCAAAGAGCTTGTTCTCGCCGACGTAGGAACCGAGCACACGGCTCACCTGCCGGTTCTCCAACAGCAGTCCTAGCCCTTGACCGTCGACGCCCATGTTGTTCGACACGACTGTCAGGTCTTTCACCCCCGTGTCACGCAGGGCGACGATGAGATTGTGGGGAATCCCGCACAATCCAAAGCCTCCCACCGCGACCGTCATGCCGTCTCGTGCGACATCGGCCACTGCCTCTGCCGCGCTGCTCCAGGTCTTTGATGCCATCCTCGCCACCCTCCGTTCACGATGCGGTCACTGCGACCACGTTATGCCGAGCGTAGAACTCCTGCAATAGGCGGCGCAAGGGCCACGGGCGCGTCGGTTTGGAACCGCTCACCTCGTGATTCATCATCGTGCTATCGTTCACATTATGGACGCTACGTTGCGCATTCCCGGAACCCAAGTGGTGGGCCGCGTGGCCGGCATCCTCCGCGCACTCAGCGCCGCGATGCCCGAGGGCGCATCGACCACGGCTCTCGCACGCGAGTCTGAGATCACGCGCCCGACCGCGCACCGACTCCTCTCTGCCCTCGCCGAGGAGGGCTTCGTGGATCGCGAGCTACACAGCGGCCGCTGGCTCCTCGGCCCCGAGCTGTACCTCATGGGAACGGTCGCAGCAGACCGCTACGACGTCACCGAAATCGCGCGAACTCACGTCACCGCCCTCGCCTCCGCCACCGGAGAGAGCGCGTTCTTCTCCGTGCGGCGCGGCAGCGAAACCGTGTGTTTAGAGCGGCAGGACGGAAACTTCCCGATCCGCTCCTTCGTGCTTCACGAGGGTAAGCGCTTCCCGCTCGGGGTCGCCTCGGCTGGGCTCGCGATCTTGTCGTTTCTGCCAGCAGCCACCGTCGACGCCTATCTCGTGGACGCGCGCCTCACCGAGCACTACGGCGAGGCGCACGAGGCGGCAGCACTCCGGCAGCGAATCGCCGAGACCCGGCGAACCGGCTACGCGGTCAACCCCGGCCTAATCGTGCCCGGCAGCTGGGGCATGGGCGCTGCGGTCTTCACCAGTTCAGGGCAACCAGCGTGGGCACTGACGCTCACCGGGATCGAGTCCCGTTTCTCCCCGGACCGGATCCCCGAACTCGGCCGGCTGCTCCTCGACCACGCGCACCAGCTCACCGAGCAGCTCGCGCGGCGGTAGCCGCTCGGCGGCCCGCGCGCAGTCCCCCCACAGGGATTCGAACCCTGACTGAAGAGATTTTAAGTCTCCTGCCTCTGCCAGTTGGGCTATAGGGGGCTGTTCAATCTTCCCACAGCCGGGGCGCCTCTCGCGCGCCAGCAACGAGAAGAGCTCCGGCGCCGTGCGGAGATCCAGAGATCTCGCACCGCGCCGGAGCTCGTGCTCACGGAAGTGGTTACGCGCCCAGGCGGTTGCGCAACCCCTCGAGCTCTGCGTTCAGAGCTGCGGGCAGGCGGTCACCGAACTGCGCGAAGAACTCCTCGGTGAGGTCGGCCTCTGCGAGCCACGACTTCGGGTCGATGTCGAAAATCTCGTCAAGATCCTGTGCGACCTCTTCGATGCCGTCGAGGTTCAGCTGACCGTCGGCAGGCACGATGCCGATCGGAGTCTCGCGCCCTTCGTACTCGCCCTCAACACTGCGGATCACCCAGTCGATGACACGCGAGTTATCGCCGAAACCAGGCCACAGGAAGCGGCCGTCGTCGCCCTTGCGGAACCAGTTCACCTGGAAGATCTTCGGAGCCTTGTCGCCGAGCTTTTCGCCCATCTCGAGCCAGTGGCCCCAGTAGTCGGCCATGTTGTAGCCGCAGAACGGCAGCATCGCGAACGGGTCGCGGCGCAGCTCGCCGACGGTACCCTCCTGGGCTGCCGTCTTCTCCGAGGAGATCGTGGCGCCCATGAAGACGCCGTGGTTCCATGAGCGCGACTGCGCGACGAGCGGGACGTTGGTTGCGCGGCGTCCGCCGAAGAGGATCGCGTCGAGCGGGACACCGTCGTGCTCGAACCAGTCATCGGCGAGCGTCGGGGTCTGCTGGATCGGCACGGTGAACCGCGAGTTCGGGTGCGCAGCGGGGCGGCCCGACTCAGGAGTCCAGTCGTTACCCTGCCAATCGGTGAGGTGCGACGGGACCGCGTCCGTCATGCCTTCCCACCACACATCGCCGTCATCGGTCAGTGCAACGTTCGTGAAGACCGTGTTGCCCCAGAGGGTATCCATTGCCACCGGGTTCGTGGTCTCGCCGGTGCCGGGAGCCACGCCGAAGAAGCCGGCCTCGGGGTTGATCGCGTACAGACGACCGTCGCTGCCGGGGCGGAGCCATGCAATGTCGTCGCCGATGGTCTCAACCTTCCAGCCGGGAATGGTCGGCTGGAGCATCGCGAGGGTTGTCTTGCCGCAGGCCGAGGGGAACGCAGCTGACAGGTGGTAGTCCTTGCCAGTCTCGGTGTTCGTGAGCTTGAGGAGCAGCATGTGCTCGGCAAGCCAGCCCTCGTTCTTGCCCATGACGGAGGCGATGCGCAGCGCGAAGCACTTCTTCGAGAGCAGTGCGTTTCCGCCGTAGCCCGAGCCGTACGACCAGACCTCGAGGGTCTCGGGGAAGTGCGTGATGTACTTCAGGTCGTTGCAGGGCCACGCGACGTCTTCCGCGCCGTCAACGAGCGGTGCGCCGACCGAGTGCACGGTGCGTACCCACTCGCTCCCGGGCACGATGCCGTCGAGTGCGGCCTGCCCCATGCGCGTCATGATCCGCATGTTGAGCACTGCATAGGGTGAATCGGTGATCTCGACACCCAGCTGGGTGATCGCGCCACCGACGGGGCCCATGGAGAACGGCACGACGTACATCGTGCGGCCGCGCATCGAGCCCTCGAACTTGGGCATGAGCTCAGCGCGCATCGCGTCTGGAGCGACCCAGTTGTTCGTGGGGCCTGCGTCAGCTTCGTTCTCCGAGCAGATGAACGTGCGATCTTCTACACGCGCAACGTCGCTCGGGTTCGACCGGGCGAGGAAGCTGCCGGGCCGAAGGTTCTTGTTGAGGGCGATCAGCGATCCCGACTCAACCATTTCGCTCGTGATGCGGTTCCACTCGTCCTGCGAGCCGTCGCACCAATAAATAGAATCGGGCCGAGTAAGCTCGGCTACCTCGGTGACCCACTGCAGGATCTCGGGGTTGGTGGTGGTAGCGCTCTCGCGTACGAGCTCAGCGATCGAAGCGAGGGTTGTGTTGCTCATGCCTACGGATTCTCCCTAGTGGTGCCGTCGAAGTTGGCTTGTATTCCTATTCTGGCCGTCGTTTCGGGTAAACAATTACCAAACAGGCTGTCAATTTCTCAACTTCTTGCCATATAGTCAAATTATGCCTCAGGTTTCTGTACCCTCCCTCAGTGCCGCCACGATCGACCGTTTGGTGCTCGGCAAACGACTGCGCCACTTCCGCACCGAGGCGGGTCTCACCCTCGAACAGCTCGGTTCCCGTGTCGGTGTTGTCGCCAGCCAGTTGTCACTCATCGAGAACGGAAAGCGCGAACCGAAACTCACGCTGATCCAGTCCATCGCCAGGGCGCTCAACATCGACGCGGGTGATCTCCTCAACGCGGATGCTCCCGACCGGCGCAGTGAGCTCGAGATCGAACTCGAGCGAGCCCAAAGCACCCCGGGATACGAGCAGCTCGGGCTCCCCCGGATCCGCTCGCCACGCGCGCTCAACGATGACACGCTTGAGGCGCTCATTGGCCTACACCGCGAACTCGCACGTCGCACCCGCGCCGCGGCGACAACTTCTGAGGAAGCGCGACGCGCGAATACGTCGATTCGGATGAAGATGCAGGAGCTCGATAATTACCTCCCCGACATCGAACGGATCGCGACGGAGCTCATGGGACGGATTGGCCACACCGTGGGCGCCGTCACGCACCGCGATGTCGCAATTCTCGCCGAAATTCTCGGATTCACGCTGATCTTCGTTGACGATCTCCCACCGAACACGCGAAGCATCACCGACCTCGACAATGGGCGCATCTATCTGCCGCCAACCTCCATTCCCGGGGGGCACGGACTGCGGTCACTAGCACTTCAGGCGATGGCGCACCGGGTGCTTGGGCACTCCGAGCCGCAAAGTTACGCCCAATTTCTCGAACAGCGCCTGCAGATCAACTATTTCGCAGCCGCTTGCCTGCTCCCTGAGGATGGGGCAGTTGAGTACCTCCAGCAGGCCAAACGCGATCGGAATCTCGCGATCGAGGATCTCCGCGACGCGTTCGGCGTTACCCACGAGGCCGCGGCACACCGGTTCACAAACCTCGCCACCAGACACCTCGACCTCCGCGTGCATCACTACCGCACCGACGGAGCTGGCACCCTCGTTCGCGGATACGAGAATGATGGGCTCCCCTTCCCCGTGGACGAGGGCGGTGCGATTGAGGGAGAACTGCTCTGCGCGAAGTGGGGTGGACGAACCGCGTTCAACCGGCAGAACCGCACGAGCGAGTTTTATCAGTTCACGGCCACACCCAACGGGACCTACTGGTCGAGCGTGCAGCCCGGTGACGCCGAGCTCGGCCCGTTCGCCATTGCCTGTGGCGTGCAATTCGATGATGCGCGGTGGTTCCGCGGACGCGACACCCAGGTTCGTAGGCGATCCACGTGCCCCGACGAGTCCTGCTGCCGCACGGCTCCGCCGGCGCTCCGTGAGCGCTGGGAAGGAAAGGCCTGGCCGAGCGCACGCATGCACCAGCACGTGCTCTCACCGCTGCCAACCGGCACGTTCCCCGGAGTCGACGATACATCGATGTACGAGTTCCTCTCGAAGCACGCTCCCGCGATGTAGCTCCGCACTGGCCAGGGCGCCGGCGCGGCAGGGACGCGAAAAGGCCGCGGGGATCCATCAGGATCCACCGCGGCCTTTTCGTTTGAGCAGCTGTTAGTCAGCAGCGGGGCGCGGACGCGAAGCGAACTCTTCGAAGATCGCACGCGGCTCGGTCACTGCCTCGATGTTCACGATGTCGCGGCCGAGGAAGAAGTGCCCAACCCAGCCACCGAATACACGCCACTTGCGCTCCCACGTCGGGATTGCAAGGCCGTGGTAGAAGCGGTGTGCGAGCCACGCGACGTAGCCCTTCAGCGTGAAGTTGCCCGAGCGGAACACACCGGTGTTCATGCCGAGACCAGCAACAGCGCCGGCGTTCTTGTGGTTGTACTCGTGAACACCCTCGCCACGCAGCGTCGCCACGATGTTCTTTGCGAGGAGCTTGCCCTGGCGGACTGCGTGCTGTGCGTTCGGAACGCAGAAGCCGCCGGGGCCGGGGGTCGAGGAGATATCGGGGACCTGCGAGGTGTCGCCCGCGGTCCAAGCGCCCTCGACGATGTCGCCGTCTTCGGTCGCAACACGCAGCGACGGGGTGCCGACCACGTGGCCGCGCCCGCCGATGGGAAGATCGGTGCCCTTCAGGAACGGACGGGGCATCACGCCAGCGGTCCAGACGATGAGGTCCGACTCGTACTTCTCGCCGGTCGACAGCTCGATGTGGCCGCCCTCAGCGCTGGAGAGCTGCGTGTCGAGGTGAATGTCGACGCCGCGACGGGTCTGGTCCTTGACGACCCAGTCAGCGAGCCCCTCGGTGACCTCGGGCATGATGCGGCCCATTGCCTCGACGAGGTGGAACTTCGTCTCGTCGAAGGTGATCTCCGGGTAGCGGCGCAGCAGCGCGGTCGCGAACGAGCGGAGCTCGGCAACCGACTCGATGCCTGCGAAGCCGCCGCCAACGACAGTGACGGTGAGCAGACGTGCGCGCTCAGCCGAGTCCTTGGGCAGCGACGCTGCGCGCTCGAAGTTGCCCACCATGCGGTCGCGGATCGCGACTGCCTCTTCGATGGTCTTCATACCGATCGCGAGGTCCGCGATTCCCGGGATCGGGAAGGTGCGCGAGACCGAACCGGTCGTGATGACGATCTGGTCATACTCAAAATCGTACGCCTCGCCCACGGTCGGCGTGATGGTCGCCGTCTTCGTTGCGTGCGAAATGCCAGTCACCTTGCCGGCGATGTTCGCGGTCTTCTTCAGGTGGCGGCGACGCGCAACAACTGCGTGTCGGGGCTCGATCGAGCCAGCAGCCACCTCGGGAAGGAACGGCAGGTACGCCATGTAGGGCAGCGGGTCAACAATGGTGACCTCTGCCTCGCCCGAGCGGAGCAGCTTCTCGAGCTTCCATGCGGTGTAGAAGCCGGCGTATCCGCCGCCGACGATCAGAATCTTCTTCGCCACGAAGCGATCTCCTTGAATGCTCAAATATGCACAAATTGCAGGGTGCAGGGTGCGCCCGCACGTCGCGCGGGAAGCCTGCTGGGCAACATTCACCCAACCCAGTACACCCTACCTGCAAAGTTGCTGCAGATCGTCACAAACGTCGAGTTGGCGCACCCAAACCGATGATTCTACGAGTGAATTTCACTCATTCCGCACGATATGCGCGGTTATACACCCCAACCGGAACGCTCGAGCGCAAGATCGCCAATCGGGTTCACCCCGGGCCCCGCCGCGAGGGCGTGCCCAATCAGGGCGTGCAGGCACTTCACGCGGGTGGGCATGCCGCCGGCGCTAATTCCGGCGAGCTCAGGCACCTCGCCGACCGAGTCACGGTCAGCGATGTACTGCTCGTGAGCACGCGCGTATGCGGCGCGGAGCTCCTCGTCTTCGGCGAGCATCTCATTGAATTCGACCATCATCCCGACAGCTTCAAGCCGCGACGCAGCTGCAACGACCTCGGGATGCGACAGGTAGTAGAACGTCGGAAACGGCGAGCCGTCAGGGAGCCGCGGTGACGTCGCGACAACGGTCGGGCTGCCGTCGGACGCGCGCGCTGCGATTCCAACGACGCCTCGTGCTTCACGGCCAAGCTGGTCGCTCACCGCCGCGATGTCCTCGGGTGTCGGTGCGGGGAATGGGGGCCGGGTCACTTCGTGCTCCTTGCGGCTTCGTCTTCGGTGGGGGTATCGGGAACTGCAGTACCTGAGGCGATCACGGAACCAACCAGGTCCTTCGCCCAGTTACGTTCGACGTGCGTCAAGTCCTTGCTCGTCTGCTCTTGAGACTCGACGGGGAGCACCACATCGGAAATGATGCTCAGCTGGGTTTCGCCAGGCAACACGTACGAGAGTCGATCGCGAGCCTGGGCGCGAACATACGCCGGATCTTTCCAGCGTGAGCGCTCAGCGTCGATCTCCTCGACCGCCTCACGGTGCTGCCGCACGCTCTCACGCAACTGGGTGATCTCGCGCTGCTGCTGCACGAACGTCGAGATGTTTGGGCTGAGAATGAACGCCCCGGCAATGACCGAGACGACCACGACCACGGTGAACACACTAAAGCGCAGACTCGCGGCCCACGCCGCGATGTCTGCGCCCCAGTGCTTCACCGTGTACTCCTCAGCTTCGGCGTGTGGTTACGCCTGGAAACGCGGGAACGCGTCGCGGCCAGCGTAGCGTGCTGCGCCGCCGAGCTCCTCTTCGATGCGGAGAAGCTGGTTGTACTTTGCGACGCGGTCGGAACGAGCCGGTGCGCCAGTCTTGATCTGACCGCAGTCGGTCGCGACGGCGAGGTCGGCGATCGTCACGTCTTCGGTTTCTCCCGAGCGGTGCGACATGACTGCGGTGTAGCCGGCGCGCTGCGCCATCTGCACGGCGTCGAAGGTCTCGGTGAGGGTACCGATCTGGTTCACCTTCACGAGGATCGAGTTGCCGACCCCCTTCTTGATGCCGTCTGCGAGGCGCTCGGGGTTCGTGACGAAGAGGTCGTCGCCCACGAGCTGCACGCGTGCGCCGAGCTCGTCGGTGAGGTGCTTCCAGCCGTCCCAGTCGTCCTCATCGAGTGGATCCTCGATCGAGACGAGCGGGTAGCGGTCGACGAGATCTGCGTAGTACGCGGCCATCTCGGCTGCGGTGCGATCCTGGCCCTCGAACTTGTAGACGCCGTTCTCGTAGAACTCCGACGACGCGACGTCGAGTGCGAGCGCGATGTCGCGGCCCGGCTCGAAGCCTGCGCGCTTGATCGCTTCGACGATGAGGTCGAGCGCGGCGACGTTGTTCGGCAGGCTCGGGGCGAAGCCGCCCTCGTCGCCGAGACCGGTCGAGAGCCCCTGCTCGTTGAGCAGCGCCTTGAGCGCGTGGTAGACCTCGACGCCCCAGCGGAGACCCTCCGAGAAGCTCTCAGCGCCGAGCGGCACGGCCATGAACTCCTGAATATCAACGTCGGTGTCGGCGTGCGCGCCACCGTTGATGATGTTCATGAGCGGCACGGGAAGTGTCGATGCGTTCGGGCCACCGAGGTAACGGTAGAGCGGCAGCTCGGCCGACGCGGCTGCGGCGTGCGCAACTGCGAGGCTCACCCCGAGGATCGAGTTCGCGCCGACGCGCGACTTGTTGTCGGTGCCGTCGACCTCGCGGAGCACGGTGTCGATGATGCGCTGGTCGTCGGCTGCGAAGCCTTCGATTGCCGGGGCGAGGTCGTCGAAGACCGCGTCGACGGCCTTGAGCACGCCCTTGCCGAGGTAGCGGTCCTTGTCGCCGTCGCGCAGCTCGTATGCTTCGAAGGCGCCCGTCGATGCGCCCGAGGGCACAGCCGCGCGTCCCACCGAATCATCGGTCAGGCCAACCTCGACCTCAACGGTCGGGTTTCCGCGCGAATCAAGAATCTCGCGTGCGATCACCGCGTCGATAAATGCCACAGTTTGCTCCTTGTGGTGGAAGTCATGAGACGCGTGTTCCGCGCCTCTTCTCAGTGTAGAGGGTGTGAGGGTGTGAGCCCCGGGAGTTCAGGCCATTACTCGCCGAGATCGCGCCAGCTGAGTTCGGTGACGTCGCGCACTGCGGCGCGCACGTTCGCGAAGCGGCTGAAGCCCTCGGCTTCGAGCCGGGCGACGAGCGTCTTCATGTTCTTCTGGCGCTTCTCGAGGCGCACGCGCAATCCCTCGGCGACGAGGGCCCGCTTCAGCGTCATGAGGTCGTCGAGTGACGCGTCGGCGTCGGCGACGAGCGCGACGGCCTCCGGGCCTGCGCTCGAGTCGACCTCGATGAGGTCGACGACGCGCTCGAATCCGATGGAGAACCCGACGGCGGGCACGTCTTGGCCGAGGAAGCGGCCGATCATGCCGTCGTAGCGGCCGCCGCCACCAACGGAGGATCCGGATCCGGGGTGCGCGATCTCGAAGATTGTGCCGGTGTAGTAGCCCATGCCACGCACGAGCGTCGGATCGAAGCGGATCTCGACGCCCTCCGGCAGGCCGCCGGCGAGCGCCTCGCCAAGCGTGACGAGGCTCGCGACGCCCTCTTCGGCAGCGCCAGCGGGCAGCACGGACGCGATTGCCTCGCGGGTCACGGGGATGCCCGCTTCGAGCGCGGCGTCAACGCCCGTGAGGATCGCACGCATGGCCTCAGCGGCCGCGGCGTTCGTCTCGGCGAGCTCGGCGGTCACGCCGTCGACACCGATCTTGTCAAGCTTGTCGATCGTGATGAGCGCACCAGCCTGCTCTTCTGCGGCGAAACCGCAGTGATCGAGCAGCCCGAAGAGGATCCGTCGATCGTTCACGCGGATCACGCAGTCCTTGAGGCCGAGCTGCGCGAGCGCCTGCGACGTCGCGGTGATGAGCTCGATCTCGGCGATGACGCCGGACTCGCCAATAATGTCAATGTCCGCCTGTACGAACTGGCGGTAGCGCCCCTTCTGCGGGCGCTCGGCGCGCCACACTGGCCCGATCTGGATCGAGCGGAACACGGGCGACAGCTCTGCGCGGTGCGTCGCGTAAAAGCGCGCGAGCGGCACGGTGAGATCGAAGCGCAGGCCGAGGTCGGCAAGCTGTTCGGGGTCGCCGGCGTCGACAGCTGCGGCGAGCGCCTCCGGTTTGATGCCGCGCTTGAGAATCGAGAAGCTCAGCTTCTCGTTGTCTCCCCCGAGGCCCGAATGCAGCCGCGCATGATCCTCGACGACGGGCGTTTCGATCTCGTCGAAGCCGTGCGAGCGATAGACGCCCCGGATGATTCCGAGCGCGTGCTCGCGACGGGCCTTGTCGGCGGGCAGGAAGTCGCGCATGCCGCGCGGCGGGTTCACTGGGTTAGCCATGCGCTCCATTCTTCCATGTTGTGGCACGGTTCGAGCACGGCGGGGTCAGCGCGCGCCCGGCGCGGCCGCGCGGCCAATCGCACGGGCCGCCTCGTGCACGGCCGCACCATACTCCGCGTAACGCTCTGGGACGATGCGGCTCGACGGGCCGGACACTGAGACGCTGCCGAGCGGGTCCCCTCCGGGACCGAGAATTGCCGCCCCGAGCGACGTGATTCCCGTGCTCAGCCCCTCCTCGTTGATCGAGTACCCCCTGGCGCGTACGGCCCGGATCTCGTCGAGAAGCACAGTGCGATCGGTGAGTGTCCGTTCCGTGACACTGTCGAGCGAGCTTTCGAAGTAGCGGTGAATATACGCGTCTTCCGCAGCGGCGAGGTATGCGAGCCCGGTGGCAGAGGCGTGCAGTGGGATCTTGCTCCCCAGCGGGAGGAAGGCGCGCAGCACGTGCGGCGTGTCCAGCCGCTCGGCAAGGATGAGAATGTCCCCGTCTGGAATCGCGAGGTGCACCGTCTCGGTCGTTGCGAGCTGTAGCGCGTTCATCGGCGCGATCGCAATGTCTCGAAGGGTACTCATAGCGCCGCTTCTGACCGCGACAGCGTAGGCGTGCGCGGTCAGCGACCATAGCTTGCTTGAGTCGTTCTGCTCCACCCAACGCAAGCCCTCGAGGGTCGTGAGGGCACGCAGCACCGTGGCTTTGGACGCATCGAGTTCGCGCGCGAGCTCAGACAGCCCGACCGGCTGCTCATCTGAGACTGCTTCGATCACGCGGATAGCGGTCACCACACTTTGGGTACTCATGGTTCCATCATTGCGCGTACCGGCCTTGACGGAAAGCTGACAAGCACATACGTTAGTCGGAACGCGAAGTGAACCACTGGTTTATCTAGTGAACCAGTGGTGAATTCTCGTTCCCGAACTCTTGAGTGAAAGGTTGGCCAATGACGGCCCAAATCATCGCACTGCTGTTGTTCGTCGGAGTGTTCGTCCTCGCAACGTTGCGTAAGGTCCACCTCGGCGTCATTATGTTTGCGGCCGCCGCCGCAGTGGGGCTCTGGCTCGCCCAAATGAGTCTGCCAGACGTGATCGCGGGGTTCCCCGTATCTCTGCTCGTCCTCCTCGTCGGCGTCACCTACTTCTTCGGAATCGCGCAAGCGAACGGCACTGTTGACAGGATCATTGAGCGCGCAATCAGCGTCGTTGGCGATCGCGCGGCACTCCTCCCCCTCGCATTCTTCATCCTCACCGCCGGCATCAGCGCCATGGGCTCCCCCCTCGCCGGCCTCGTGATGGCCCCAGTGGGCATGCCGCTCGCAAAGAAATACGGGATCGACCGCATGCTCATGGGGCTCGCCATCGGCTGCGGGCTGAGCGCCGGCGCCTTCGCCCCGACGAGCCTCTTCGGAATCGTGACGTACGGCACGGCCCACTCCGTTGACATCGACCTCAACCCGCTCGTTCTATTCGCGGTCGCGCTGGGCACGAACCTGCTGCTCCTCGCTGCGGCATACGTGATGTTCGGCGGTCTCGCACTCTTCCGGAGGCGCGGAGCCGGCCTGGTCCCCGACGACCTCCCGCACCTGAGCGCCACGAAGCCGAACCCGCAGCACCCGTTCGAGCACGAGGGCCACGCAGCCCAGAGCCGCCATGCGGTCACCTCTGGCATCCAGACGCTCGAGGATCCCAAGCTGCTGCAGCCCGCGCTCGCGCGTATGAGCGGGGTGCAGGTCGCAACGGTGCTGTGCATGCTCGGGCTCATCGCAAGCGTCATCATTCTGGCTGCGCTCGGCCTCACCCCCGACATTGGTGTGCTCTGCTTTGCGTTCGGCACGGTGCTCACGATCATCGACCCGAGCGCGGGTAAGACTGCGGTCTCAAAGATCGACTGGTCGACCGTGCTCATGGTGGGCGGCATCATCACCTTCGTTGGGGTCCTCGAACACATGGGAGCCGTCGACCTACTGGGCGAGGCCGCAAGCAATGTGGGCACTCCCCTGCTCTCGGCATTCGTCATCTGCCTCATCGGCGGCCTCATCTCCGCCTTTGCGTCGACTACCGGCATGCTCGCGGCACTGGTGCCGCTCGCGATTCCACTCGTCGCTTCAGGCGACATCGCTGGCTGGGCTGTCATTGCGGCGCTCGGCGTCTGTTCCTCGATCGTCGATGTCTCCCCGTTCTCCACGGTCGGGGCGACCCTCGTGGCGACCGTCGACGAAGACGAACGTCCACGAATGAACCGCCTACTGACCCGCTGGGGGCTCTCCATGGTCATCGTCGGGCCGGTCTTGCTCGTCGGTGTGCTTGTCCTCCCCACGATGCTCTAAGCCACAACCCGAAACGGATCCACCATGCTTCCCTTGAGTTCTGTTCGCATTATCGATCTCAGCCGAGCACTCGCCGGCCCCCACTGCACGGCGCTGCTCGCTGACCTCGGCGCAGATATCGTCAAAGTCGAGTCCGGGCGGAGCGGCGACCCTGCGCGCGCTTGGCCCCCGTTTGAGGGAGAGCACAGTCTGTACTTCGACTCGGTGAACCGAAACAAGCGGTCCATCGCGCTCGATCTCTACAGCGCCGCTGGCACGGCGGTGCTCGACCGTCTCCTCCAGGGCGCTGATGCACTCGTTGAGAACTTTAAGCCGGGAACCCTTGCTGCCATGGGCTACACCGAGGAGCGCCTCTACGAACTCAATCCCAGGCTCATCGTCGCTTCCGTGACCGGGTATGGGGACACCGGGCCGCTCAGCGAGCGGCCCGGGCTCGACCAGGTGATCCAAGCTGTGTCCGGCATCACGTCGGTCACCGGCCCGGCAGATGCGAGCGGCTACCGGGTCGGCCTCCCGATCGTGGATCTGACGAGCGGGATGACGGCCGCAATCGGCCTGCTCGCTGCACTCCTGGGGCGAGAACGGCAGAGCTCCCCTGACGACCGGATTGGCCGCGTCTCGACTTCGCTCTACGAGACGGCGCTGAGCCTCTCGGTATTTCAGGGGCAGGGAGCACTCACGAACGGATCGGTGCCGCGCCCCCAAGGCAACGATCACCCGAGCATCACCCCGTACGGCGTATTTGCGACTCGCACCGAACCGATCGTGGTCGCGGTGACAACCCCGTCGCACTGGCGGAACTTCTGCGACACGCTCGGCGCTGAATCGTTGTTTGCCGACCCACGTTTCACCACGGGGCGAGACCGCACCGAGCACCGCGCAGTGCTCAACAACCTCATCACCGAGATCCTCTCGAACGAGGGGGCTGAGGCGTGGATCGAAGCGCTCAATGCCGTCGGGATTCCCTGCGGCGCGATCCACGACTACGGTCAGGTGTTCGCGCACCCGCACACCGCAGCGCTCGGGATGATCGCCGACACCGTGCGTGGCGACGGAAGCGACCTTCGGGTACTTCGCGGCCCACTGAGCCTCGACGGCGCCGCGACCGGCGTCCACCTCCCGCCGCCGCTATTCGGCGAGCACGGGCAAGACGTACTTCGCGAACTGGGCCTTCCACAGGGCGAGATCGACACCCTCATCGCAAATGGCGTGCTTGCCGGACACCCCAACACCGGAGTCCAGCGTTGACCGCCGGACAGATCCGCGTCTCAGTGCACAACTGGATCGGGGCGATCGAAATCCATCGTCCAGACAAGCGCAACGCGGTGACGCCGGAGCTGTGCGACGAACTCGCTGCAGCTGTGGCGCGACTTGACGAGAACCCAGATGTTCGTGTCATCACCCTCGCCGGCGCAGATGGGGATTTCTCGGCGGGGGCCGACATCGCCGAGCTTCCCCGAGTCCTCTTCGATACCTCGGATCGCGATCCCGCCGGTCGCACCGGATTCGACCATCTCACCGCTGCCGACGTAGCGTTCGGTGCCGCGACAAAGCCAACCGTCGCCCTCGTCCAAGGAGTCTGCATGGGGGGCGGTTGGCAACTCGCCTCAGCGTGCGACATCGTGCTGTGCTCTGACGACGCGAAAATCGCGATTACCCCCGCGCTCATCGGCATCGTCTACCCGCGACGCGGCGTCGACCGCCTCGTGCGACTCGTCGGCGCCAGCCGCGCAAAGTATCTGTTGTTCAGCGGCACAAGGGTTTCGCCTGTCGACGCGGAGCGCTGGGGGCTCGTAACCACGCTGCTTCCTGCGGCGCAGTTCGCTTCTGAGAGTGCCGGCTTCGTCGCTCGCATTGCGGTAAATTCACCGTACTCGGTACACACCACCAAGCGGCTCATCGATGCGGGCACCGGAGCAGAGGGTCGCGGCGGGAACACCCTCGACGATGAGTGGGCTGCGGTGTGGGAGGACATGCCAGACAACCCCGATTTCGCTACGGGCCGGACAGCTTTCCTCAGCGGGCAGAAACCAGACTTCACTTGGCATTGACCCGAGATCAGCACTCCCGTCGCCGGTCAAGGCGCAGCCCCACCACGCGCTTCCCGGGACACTTCGTCGGACAGGAATACCCCGGCACCATCTGCAATGGTGTCGGGGTATTGCCGCGGTGGGCAGCCGCACAGCTGGTCGCGCGACAGCCACTCGGTTAGTGGGAGCTGGGCGGTTCTGCGCCGTACCCGGTGAGCTCACGCACCTCCATTTCGGCCGCCAGTTTCTTAGATTCAACGGTCTTGTCGGTGATCGACACGATCCAGGCCAGGAGGAACCCGACCGGGATCGAGATGATGCCGGGGTTCGACAGCGGGAAGATCGCGAAGTCGATGTTCTCTCCGAACATGGAGTTCGGAGAGCCGGAGACCACGGGCGAGAGGATGATGAGTCCGACTGCCGTGACGAGGCCCCCGATCATCGACCACACTGCGCCGCGTGTAGTGAAGCGCTTCCAGAACAGCGAGAACAGGATCGTCGGCAGGTTCGCCGACGCTGCGACCGCGAATGCGAGTGCCACAAGGAAGGCAACGTTCTGGCCCTGCACCCCGATTCCGCCAGCGATCGCGACGAGGCCAATCACCACGGTCGTGTACCGTGCGACACGGACTTCCTGCTTCTGCGTCACCTTGCCCTTCTTAATCACGTTCGCATAAATGTCGTGCGCGAATGCCGCGGACGCGGTAATCGTGAGCCCGGCGACGACCGCGAGGATCGTCGCGAACGCAACCGCGGAGATGAACCCGAGCAGCACTGGACCGCCAAGCTCAGCCGCGAGCAGCGGAGCTGCAGAGTTCACACCTCCCGGGGACGAAACAATGGTCTCCGGCCCAACGAATGCGGCTGCGCCGTAGCCCAGCACGAGTGTGAACAGGTAGAAGATCCCGATCAACCAGATCGCCCAGACCACAGAGTGGCGTGCTGCCTTCGCCGTCGGCACCGTGTAGAACCGCATGAGTACGTGCGGCAGACCGGCAGTGCCGAGCACGAGGGCAAGCGCCAACGACACAAAGTCGATGGGAAGTGCTCCGTACTGGATACCGGGAGCGAGAATCGCATCGCCAGTCGTGTTCTCGGGGTTTGCGACGGCTGCTTCCAGCACCGCCGCGAAGTTGAACCATTTGAGTGCGAGTACCCAGATAGTCATGGCTGCGGCACCAAGAATCAGGAGAGCCGCCTTGATGATCTGCACCCAGGTCGTGCCCTTCATGCCACCAATGAGCACGTACAGGATCATCACGAGCCCGACGATCGCAACCACCAGCGATTGGCCCCATCCCGCATCGACGCCCAGCAGCAACGAGACGAGCCCGCCAGCACCGGCCATCTGTGCGAGCAGATAGAAGAATGTGACCGCCAGTGTCGTGAGCGATGCCGCCATACGTACTGGCCGTTCCTTGAGCCTGAACGAGAGCACGTCGGCCATCGTAAATTTCGCGGTGTTGCGCATGAGCTCGGCGACGAGCAGGAGCGCAACGAGCCAAGCGACGAGGAATCCAATCGAATAGAGGAAGCCGTCGTAGCCGTTCACTGCGATCGCCCCGCAGATCCCGAGGAAGGAAGCCGCGGAGAGGTAGTCCCCCGCAATTGCAAGGCCGTTTTGTCGACCGGTGAATGACCGGCCACCGGCATAGAAATCGGCCGCTGTCCGGTTGTTCCTGCTCGCTCGGACCACGATAACCATGGTCACCGCGACAAACAGCAGGAAGATGGAGATGTTCAGGACAGGGTTTTGTTCAGCTGCGCTCGCTGCTTTGAACGGCCCGATTGCCGCAAAGCTTGAAGATTCAGTCACGTTCATTTCACGTCTCCTTCAACTTCAACGTCGATCGTGGGGACCATCACTTCGAGCTCAGCGCGCAACGACTCCGCGAGCGGATCGATGCGCCGGTTCGTGTACATCACATACGCGGTCGTGATTGCGAACGTGGTCAGGAATTGCAAGAGGCCAAACCAGATCCCGACATTCATGCCGAGCAGCGGTTGGGCCATGAACTCGTGCGCATACGCGCCGAGAAACACATACAGTAAAAACCAGGCAAGAAATGCGCCCGCGAGCGGAAATACGAACTTCCGCAGGCGGTGTTTCAAATCTTGGAATTCCGGTCTGGCTTGGAACTCCTCGTAGTCGATGGAGGGTGCTGCACCTTCCACCGTTGGGGCATCTTCGTCGGACATTTGGGCCTCCTTGCCCTCCTCCGGATGTCAAGGTGCAGAGCATCCGTTCTACAGTGAACGGCTCGCCCCTTGAGAACCACGGCTATGCGGTCTGGTTCCGATGCTAGAAACCGTGATATGCATGTAGTACCCCCGAAAGTTGGGAAGCCGGTGATGTCTTCTCTCAGCGAAACGAGTCAGCAAATCATTCAGGACGCCGTTACAGAGTTTTCGCGCGCGACTAGATTTCCACTCGCTTTCGGAGGCTATGAGTCTCACGGTATAACCACGGTAACTGCGCTCAGCGGAACCCATGGGTTAAGCCTGCAGGGCCTGCGCGTGGCGAACCGGCGGGGGCTCGGCGGGAAGGCCATGGTTGAGCACCGACCACGATTCACCAGGGACTACATGTCCTCGCGCCAAATCAGCCACGACTACGATGTCGAGATCGGCGCCGAAGACATCGTGATGCTCGTCGCTGTGCCAGTCGTCGTCGAGGGCGAGACCCGCGCCGTCCTCTACGGCGGAACCCGTGGTGAGGCTCCGCCTGACGAGTCGTTCCTGCGCGCAGCAGCTGCCGTGTCCCATACGCTCGCGGACGAGATTCGCACGGAAGATGCCAGGGCCCCCGCTTCCCCAGAGCCGGCGGCACCAGAACTCCCGGGGCCGCTTCTCGAAGAACTGCGTAACAGCCACGCGGAGATCCGGCGGATCGCAGCAGAGACCACCGACCCAGTCGCACGTGCACGCCTATCAACATTGGAACACCGGCTCGCTGGTCTGGGCCGTGGGTCGCAGCCGCACGACACGATCCACCTCACGGATCGGGAACTCGACGTGCTCACACACGCGGCGTTGGGTGGAACGAATGCGGAAATTGGAGTGGTGCTCGGCATCGCTGAGAGCACTGTGAAGAGCTACCTGAAGACCGCAATGGGCAAGCTTGAGGCTTCAACCCGCCACGCTGCCGTCGCAGCTGCGCGTGGCTTCGGCCTCATCCCATAGCCAAGGGTCGCCGCGGGTTTTCATTGCCGTCCGTGCGGGGCCGTCAGAACGATCCGCGGGTCGCACGCGGGTAACGGCGAAGCCCCGGGCCACTCGAATGATCGAGCGTCCCGGGGCTTCGCCGTGCACGTTAGTGGTTGACTGGCGGCTCTGCACCGTATCCGGTGAGGGCCCGCACCTCCATTTCGGCGGCGAGTTTCTTGGATTCACGATTCGGATCGGTCACCGAGCCGATCCATCCCAGGAAGAAGCCGAGCGGGATCGACACGATGCCCGGATTCTTCAACGGGAAAATGGCGAAGTCAACACCAGCCCCAAGCATGGCGGTCTCGTTACCCGATACCACCGGCGAGAAGGCGATGAGCAGCACGGCTGCGAGCAGACCGCCCACCATCGACCACACGGCCCCACGAGTCGTGAAATTCGACCAGAAGAGCGAGTACAGGATGGTGGGGAGGTTCGCCGAGGCCGCTACTGCGAAGGCGAGTGCGACGAGGAACGCGACGTTCTGTCCTTGCACGCCGATCCCGCCGAGGATCGCTGCCGCTCCGATGACCAGCGTGGTGATCTTTGCGACGCGCACCTCCTGCTTCGCCGTGGCCTTTCCCTTTTTGATGACGCTGTTGTAAATATCGTGCGCGAACGACGCAGACGCGGTGATCGTGAGCCCCGCCACCACGGCAAGGATCGTCGCGAACGCAACTGCCGAGATGAACCCGAGCAGCAGCGGTCCACCGAGTTCGGCAGCCAGCAGGGGTGCTGCCGAGTTCTGTCCGCCGGGCGCGTTCATGATGGTTTCCGGGCCGACCAGTGCGGCCGCACCGTAGCCGAGCACCAGCGTGAAGAGGTAGAAGATGCCGATGAGCCAGATCGCCCAGACCACCGAGCGGCGTGCTTCCTTCGCCGTTGGCACCGTGTAGAACCGCATGAGCACGTGCGGGAGGCCGGCGGTGCCGAGCACGAGCGCGAGCGCGAGGGAGACAAAGTCGAGCGGGTTGCCGCCGTATTGCAGCCCCGGCGCGAGGATCGCGTCACCGTTGACGTTCTCCGGGTGATTGACCGCGGCCTCAAGCACGGCTGCGAAGTTGAATCCCTTGAGCGCGAGCACCCAGACCGTCATCGCGCCGGCGCCCGCGATGAGCAGTACCGCCTTGATGATCTGCACCCAGGTCGTGCCCTTCATGCCCCCGATGAGGACGTACAGGATCATCACGACGCCGACGACGGCGACGACGAGCGACTGCCCGAGCTTGTCGTCCACCCCGAGCAGGAGCGACACGAGCCCGCCGGCGCCGGCCATCTGCGCGAGGAGGTAGAAGAACGAGACCGCGAGTGTCGTCAGCGCGGCCGCCATGCGCACGGGGCGCTGGCGCAGCCTAAACGAGAGCACATCGGCCATCGTGAACTTCGCGGTGTTGCGCATGAGCTCAGCGACGAGGAGCAGTGCGACGAGCCACGCAACGAGGAATCCGATCGAGTAGAGGAAGCCGTCGTAGCCGTAGATCGCAATGGCGCCACAGATGCCGAGAAACGATGCCGCCGACAGGTAGTCGCCAGCGATTGCGATGCCGTTCTGGCGGCCAGTGAACGACCGCCCTCCCGCGTAAAAATCTGCGGCGGTGCGGTTGTTGCGGCTCGCACGGATCACGATCACCATCGTCACGGCGACGAATGCCAGGAAGATGGAAATATTCAGGACGGGATTCTGATCCCCAGAAACTTGCGCGGTAAACATCGTGGCGTGATTCATCGTGCGCCTCCCGGTGTGGTCGTCGGTACGTCGCCAGCTGCGGCGAGCGCTTCGAGCTCAGCTCGCAGTGCGGTGGAGGCGGGGTCCAACCGCCGGTTCGCGAAACTCACGTACCACATGGTGATGCCGAAGGTCGTGACGAACTGGGCCAGGCCGAGCCAGAGCCCGACGTTCATGCCGAGCAGGGGCCGCGCCATAAACGCGTGGTTGTAGGCGCCGAGCAAGACGAAGCCGAGGAACCAGACGATGAACGCGACTGCGAGTGGGAAGGTGAAGCGGCGGAACCGCGATTTGAGCTCTTGGAACTCGGGTTGTGCTTGGAACGCTTCGTAGTCGATTGGGGTGTCTGGGCGCGCTTCGGCGCTACCTTCACCACCTGTTGGATCTGTATGCATGGGGCCTCCTTGCCTCACGGTGTGGATCAAAATGGTTCGTGCGCTACCGCGGCAGCGTGACGACGTTGGTCGGCGGCGCGGAGACGGTCGTCGAGAGGGCCTCGATGAACTCGTCAACGACACCCGCGTCCTCGATCGTTGCCGGAACGGTGTACTCCTCGCCGTCGACGATCTGTCGCATGGTTTTGCGCAGGATCTTTCCTGAGCGGGTCTTGGGAAGTCGGTTCAGCACGGTGACGTCGCGGAAGGATGCGACGGGGCCGACCTGTTCCCTGATGAGGGCGATGAGCTCGCTCGCGAGCGTCGCGCTGGCGATGTCCGATCCGCGCGAGATCGTGACGAAGCCGGCAGCGCGCTGGCCCTTGAGTTCGTCGGCGATTCCGATGACCGCGCACTCTGCGACGGCCGGGTGCTGCGTGAGCACCTCCTCGAGTGAGCCTGTGGACAGCCGGTGCCCGGCGACGTTGATCACGTCGTCGGTCCGGCCCATCACAAAGAGGTGTCCGTCGTCGTCAAAGTGCCCGGCGTCGCCGCTCGCGTAGTAGCCGGGGAACGCGGCGAGGTAGGAGTCGATGAAGCGCTGCTTGCTCCCCCAGATCTCAAGCATGCCGCCCGGGGGCAGCGGGAGCTTGATCGCGATGTTGCCTTCAACCCCTGGCGCGGTAATGTCGGCTCCCGCCGCGTCGACGATGCGCACGTTGTAGCCGGGCATCGGGACAGTGGTGGAGCCGGCCTTCACCTGCAGCTCCTCGATGCCGAGCGGGTTCGCGCAGATCGGCCAGCCGGTTTCCGTCTGCCACCAGTGGTCCACCACTGGCACACCAAGGCCGTCGCGCAGCCAGTGCCACGTTTCGGGGTCCATGCGTTCGCCGGCGAGGTAGATCGCGCGGAGGTTCGAGAGGTCGTACTTCGCGAGCTCGGCGAGGTCTGGGTCTTCGCGCCGGATCGCCCGGAGCGCTGTCGGGGCGGTCGAGAGGATCTTCGCGCCCGTCTCAGCGAGCACTCGCCAGAATGCGCCGGCATCCGGCGTGCCCACCGGCTTGCCCTCATACAGCACCGTCGTACCGCCCGCGATGAGCGGCCCGTAGACGATGAACGAGTGACCGACGACCCAGCCGACGTCTGACGCAGTGAAGATCGTGTCACCCGGCCCGAAGTCGTAGATGCCGCGCATCACCCAGCTGAGCGCGACCGCGTATCCGCCGCTGTCGCGCACGATGCCCTTCGGGCTTCCGGTCGTGCCCGAGGTGTAGAGGATGTACAGCGGGTCGTTCGCGTTGACGGGTACGGGATCGGCTGGCTCAGCTCCGGCGACGAGCGTGTCCCAATCGTGCCAGGCCGCGCCAGCGCCGTCGTCGGCGTAGTCGGCAGCTGAGCCTGGCACCTCGTCACGGTTCGCGACGATGACGGCGTGTACCCCCGATGCTTCCTCCCCGCAGATCTCGAGCGCGCGGTGTACGAGCGGAAGGTAGCGGACCTGGCGCCCAGGCTCGAGGCCGCCGGAGGAGGTCACGATCACGCTCGGCTTCGCGTCCTCGATGCGGGTCGCGAGCTCATTCGCTGCGAACCCACCGAACACGACCGAATAGATCGCCCCGAGTCGCGCACACGCGAGCATCGCGACGACGGCCTCCGGAGTCATCGGGCAGTAAATCAACACCCGGTTGCCCTTCTCGACGCCGAGGCTGCGGAGCGCACCGGCGAATGTTGCGACGCGATCGCGCAGCTCGAGGTAGCTGATGCGCTGCTGCGTGCCGGTCATCGCTGAGTCGGCGATGAGCGCGATGGTGTCACCGCGGCCGGCATCGATGTGGCGGTCGAGCGCGTTTGCGCAGACGTTGAGCGTGCCATCTGGGAACCAGCGCCACTCCGTCTCGCTGCGCTGCTCAAGCGCGGTCTGTGGCGCAGTGTCCCAGTCGAGGCGTTCAGCAGCTTCGAGCCAGAAGTCGTCTCGGTGGGACTGACTGCGATCCCACACTTCCTGGTAGCCATTTCGGGGAACAGCTGACATGATCTCTGTCACGATGAGTCTCCTGAGCATTTGTTCAAGACACACTGCGTCGTTGCAATGCGTACCCTGATGGTATGGAGAGCGCGTACGATGGATATACCCCCGAAAGTTGGTAGCTTCAATGGTGAAACTCCTGCAGTCCAGTCTCAACCGCGTCATTGACGAGGCAGTAGCCGAGTTTTCTCGCGTCACGTCATTTCCGCTCGCCTTCGGCGGTTTCGAGTCGAACGGCACGACGACCGTCACTTCGGTCGCAGGCAACCGCACCCGCAGCCTCTTCGGCCTCAGAGTGCAGCGAGCGAGGGGGCTCGGTGGCCGCGCGATGAGCGAGGCGAGGCCACGTCTCACCCCCGACTACGCGCGTTCGCGCCTGATCACTCACGACTACGACACCGAGATCGGCGCCGAGGACATCGTGACACTGCTCGCGATACCCGTGATCCTCGACGGCCGCGTGCGCGCCGTGCTCTACGGCGGCAACCGGAGCGATTCCCGTTCCAGGCAGGCCTCCGTCCCGGCCGGAATTGCCATCGCGCAGGAGCTGGCCAACGAGCTCAGAGTGCAAGACGAAGTGGAGCGGCGGCTAGCTGCGCGCGAAACAGAGGACGGCCCAGGTGCAGCAGACCGAAGCCAATTGGGAGCGATTCCAAGCGCGATACTCGAGGAGCTCCGCAGCGGGCACGCTGAGCTGCGCGCGCTCACCGCAGCCGTGAACGATCCAGAAATTCGACAGCGACTCACCGAACTCGGCAATCGATTCGCGCGTATCGGGAGCCCCGCCGCGAGCATCGAAAGCTCCGTACACCTGTCCAAGCGCGAGATCGACGTGCTCGTCCTCGTTGCTCGAGGCAGCACCAATGTCGAGATCGGGCAGACCCTCCAGCTGGCGGAGAGCACCGTGAAGAGCTATCTCAAGACGAGCATGGCGAAGCTTGAAGCGTCGACCCGGCATGCCGCCGTCGCCACGGCGCGCAGACTCGGCGTGATTCCCTAGCTGGGAGCTCTCCGTGGGCTAGTCGCAGCTGACGCGCTCAGCGAGCCGATTCACCGCGAGGCGCAGTGACCGGTCCGGATCCACACCGGCCGCGTTCGCACGAATGACGAGCGCGAGCATCGCGTCGCCGATACCCACCTCGGCCATTGCGGTTTCCGCCGGTCCAATCGCGGCCGACAGTGGATCCTCGGCTGAGCGCTCAGCCGCGGACGGATCCACCAGCCTGGCGCGCTTGAGCCGTTCAACGACCTTCGCCGCGCGGGCCAGCGTCGGCATCCCGGCCGGTATCCCTTCGAGTGGCGCGCGCGAGCCGCGATCCTCCCCCGCCGCGTCTTCCTTCAGCCGTTCCCACTCTGCGTTGAGCTCGGCGACCGTCATGTGCCCCCGGTCGCCGAACACATGCGGATGGCGCGCCACGAGCTTCTCATTGAGCGACTGCGCGACCGATGCGAGGTCGTAGCCCTCGCCATCTCGCTCGGCGATGACCGCGTGGAACAGCACCTGGTACAGCACGTCCCCAAGCTCACCGCGCACCTCCTCCGGGGGCAGGTCGCGCTCGATCGCATCAATGAACTCGGCCGTCTCTTCGATGAGGAACGGGGCCAAAGATTCGTGCGTTTGCTCGGCGTGCCAGGCACATCCTCCGTCCGCGACCATGCGGCGTACTGTGTCCAACACCCCCTGCACGGCTTCGCTTGCGGGTGTCGGTTTGGGTCTGTCAGAGCCAGCATCCATACCGAGAGCCTAACGGGTGCGGTGAAAAGGTGCCCGGGTGGCACCGGTGTTGCGACTTCCGCGTAGGGAGAATCACAGCCCCACACGGACCGATGTCGTTAGGCTCGTGTGCATGAAACCCCGCAGCTTTCGTCGAACCCACACCGCGATCACTGCTTCCGTGCTGCTGCTTGCGCTCTCCGGTTGCGCATCGCTCCCGTTCAGCGCCGCGTCGACGCCCGAAGCCGGCGCCGAGGCCCCCGGCCGCGTGGGCCCGGAAGGGTGCGGCGTGAGTGCTGAGCGGGTGTCCGCCCTCGTCGATGACGCACTCGCTGAGCTTGGGCCGGTTCAAGATTCGGTGCTCGCCGGCGAAGTACCTGATCTCACCGCGCTCGTCGCGCCGTTCGAAACGGACCTTGCTTCGCTCACCGAGGGCATCACCGACCCCACGCTGCTCACCGCGTTGGAGCGCGTCCAGGCAGCCATGACGGGCTTCGAGGGCATCACTGCCCCTGCCAACGTGCTCGAGGCTCCCGGCTATGTCGGAGACATCACGGCGCAGCTCAAGGAGCTGCAGGATGCCGGCACAGCGCTGCAACAGCTCTGCACCGGCTCCTAGCTGGTCACGCTTCCCCGTTGTCGCTTACGCCTTCGCTTCCGCGTCGGGTTCAAGCAGCGCCGCGATCACGTTCGACGTCCACGCGACGATGTCGCCATCCTCGGGGGACGACCGCTGTCCGACACCCGCGAGCGGGCTACGGGACGACGCGGTACCCCCCGGCAACGGGATCTGCAGCGTCTTCGTGGACTCTGTGTACTTGCCGCCCGGGTACATGCGATTCATGCGCATACGGCGCGAGTCGAGCAGAGTGACCGGCTCCATGCGCAGCGTCGGCCCAAGCGCGACAACCTTCGACAGGCCGAGCAGCGAGGCGCGGCGGCGCAGCGAGGAAACACCGGCCAGGCGCAGCACCTCCGCGGGCGGCTCACCGTAGCGGTCGGTGAGTTCCTCAAGCACGAGCGAGACGTTCTCCGCAGGGGCCTGCGGGTGCGAGGCGGCCGAGAACTTCTGGTAGGCCTCAAGACGCAGCCGCTCGCTCTCGACATAGTCTTCGGGGATGTGCGCGTCGACCGGCAGCTCAAGGATGAGCTCTGTGTTCGTCTGCACGTCCTCACCCTTGAACGTGCTCACGGCCTCGCCGATCATGCGCAGGTACAGGTCGAACCCCACGCCCGCGATGTGCCCGGACTGCTCGCCGCCGAGCAGGTTGCCCGCCCCTCGCAGTTCGAGATCCTTCAACGCGACCTGCATGCCCGAGCCGAGCTCGTTGTTCGCGGCGAGGGTCTCGAGCCGCTCGTTCGCGAGCTCGGTGAGCGGCTTGTCAGGGTCGTAGAGGAAATACGCGTACGCACGCTCGCGACTGCGCCCCACGCGGCCGCGGAGCTGGTGCAGCTGGCTCAGGCCGTACTTGTCGGCCTGGTCGATGATGATGGTGTTCGCGTTCGCGATGTCGAGGCCGGTCTCGATGATGGTCGTCGAGACGAGCACGTCGAACTTGCGCTCCCAGAAGTCCTGCACGACCTGCTCGAGCTGGTGCTCGGAGAGCTTGCCGTGCGCGACGGCGACGCGCGCCTCGGGCACGAGCTCGGCGATCTTCGCCGCGGTGCGGCCGATCGAGCTCACCCGGTTGTGCACGAAGAAGACCTGCCCCTCGCGCAGCAGCTCGCGGCGGATCGCGGCCGAGATCTGCCGGTCGCTCCGGGGGCCAACGAAGGTGAGGATCGGGTGGCGATCCTCCGGCGGCGTCGCGAGCGTCGACATCTCGCGGATGCCGGTCACCGCCATCTCGAGCGTGCGCGGGATCGGCGTCGCGCTCATCGCGAGGATGTCGACGCCAGTTTTGAGCGCCTTGAGCTTGTCCTTGTGCTCGACGCCGAAGCGCTGCTCCTCGTCGATGATGAGGAGGCCCAGGTCTTTGTAGATCACGCCGTCGGCGAGCAGGCGGTGCGTGCCGATGACGACGTCGACGGTGCCGGCGGCGAGGCCCTCGATCGTCTCCTTCGCTTCTTTGTCGGTCTGGAAGCGGCTGAGCGCGCGCAGCTGCACGGGGAAGCCCGCGAAGCGGTTTTGGAAGGTCTCGAAGTGCTGGTTGGCGAGCAGCGTCGTCGGCACAAGCATCGCAACCTGCTTGCCGTCTTGCACGGCCTTGAACGCGGCGCGAATCGCCACCTCGGTCTTGCCGAAGCCGACGTCGCCGGCCAGCAGCCGATCCATCGGCACGGGGCGCTCCATATCGCGCTTCACCTCGTCGATGGTCGTGAGCTGATCGAGGGTCTCCGCGTACGGAAACGCTTCCTCGAGCTCGCGCTGCCACGGGGTATCGTCGGAGAACGCGTGACCGGGAGACGCCATGCGCGCCGAGTAAAGCTTCACGAGCTCAACCGCAATATCGCGGACGGCCTTGCGGGCCTTCTTCTTCGCGGTCGACCAGTCGCTGCCGCCCATCTTCGACAGTGGCGGTGCCTCGCCGCCAACGTAGCGCGAGAGCTGGTCGAGCTGGTCGGTGGGCACGTACAGCTTGTCGCGCGGCATGCCGCGCTTCGTCGACGCGTATTCGATGACGAGGTACTCGCGTAGCGCCTTCGTCGCGTCGCGGCCGACCCCCGTCGGCACCATGCGCTGTGTGAGCTCGACGAACTGGCCGATACCGTGCGTCTCGTGCACGACGTGGTCGCCCGCGACGAGCTTGAGCGGATCGACGACGTTCTTGCCGCGACGACGGGCCAGCTTCTGCCCGGTCTGGCCCTGCGAGGTGACCGTGCGCCCGAAGAACTCGGCCTCGGTTTCGAGCAGCAGCTTCGCTTCTTCGCTTTCGAAGCCCTGCCAGGCGATTCCCGTCACGACATAGATGACGCCCGCCTCGCGGGTCTCGGGCAGTTCGTCGACGATGCGTGCGGCCGCTCCGGCTTCGGCGAGCAGGTCGCGTGCGCGCTCCACGAGCCCCGCGCCCTGTGCAGTCACGACCGCGCGCCAGCCGTCGCTCACGCGCTGGCTCAGGTGCACGGGCGCCTGCGCGGTCGCGTCGCCATCTCCCACGCCTCGCCGCACCGCGCCGCCCTGGACCGTGACAATTGCGTCATCGACGCCGTCGATCACGGTGAGGCCGCGAGGCTCCTCCCCCTCAGGGGCGGCGGGCTCGTCGCCGGCGTCGCGCACGAACCCGGTCATGCTCCACCACGGGCGATGCTGCGAGGCGCGACGAAGTTCTGCGACGGTGAGCATCCCGCTGTTGCCGGTGGGCACCGGCGCATCTGCGCCGGCGGTCGCGGCGTGCCAGGCAGCCTCGAGGAACTCGCGGTTGGTCTCGGCGAGGCTCACCGCGCGGCCCGCTATGCGCTCGGGCGAGACCACGAGCACCGCGCCGCCCTCGGGCAGCAGGCTGGTGAGCGGCGCGAGCCCGTCGACGAGCTGCGGCAGCAGGCTCTCCATGCCCTCGACCGCGATCCCCTCGCTCATCTTCTCGAGCATCGTCGACAGCGCCGGGAACTGCGGCAGCAGCTCGGCCGCGCGCAGTCGCACGTCGTCGGTGAGCAGGAGCTCGCGTGCCGGCCACAGCTCAAGCGTCTCGACGGGGTCGCCGGCGCTGCGCTGGTCGGACACCGAGAAGCGGCGAATCTGGTCAACCTCGTCACCGAAGAAATCGACGCGCATGGCCTGCTCGGCAGCGGGCGGGAACACGTCGAGGATCCCGCCGCGCACGGCGAACTCACCGCGCCGCGTGACCATATCCACGCGGGTGTACGCGAGTTCCACGAGCCTGCGTGAGAGCGCTTCGAGGCCGTGGCTGCCGTCACCGATCTGCGGCTCGGCCCCCGCGCGCAGCACGACGGGTTCAGCGTGCGCGGCATGCGGCGACACCGGCTGCAGCGCCGCACGCACCGACGCGACGATTACGAGCGGGCCCGCCTCCGACTGTGCAGGGTTCTCGCTGTAGTCGCGCAGCATCCGCAGCGCTTCCGCCCGGCGGCCAACGGTCTCAGCGCTCGGGCTCAGCCGCTCGTGCGGCAGCGTCTCCCACGCGGGGAACTCCGTGGTGCGAGCCTCGGGAATGAGCGATGCGACGGCCTGGCGGATCGCGTCAGCCTCACGGCTCGTCGCCGCGATCAGCAGGTAGGCACCGCGGTCGCCGCCCTCGCGCCGCCGGCGAATGAGGCCGGCAATGAGGGGGGCGCGCAGCCCGTCTGCGACCGAAAACTCGGAGTCAACGGGGGCGGCATCGAGCGCACGCGCGAACGAGGGCGCAGTTTCGAGGAGGCTGTCGAGCCCTTTCAGACTCACCGGGCTCCCCCGTGGAAGCGCTGCTGGGTTGCTGTGAGACCGTCGGTCACGAGCATCTCGCTCGCATCGGCCGCGTCCTCGAGGAGCACCGCGAGCGTCTCACGCTCACCCGAGGCGAACGGCTTCAGCACGAAATCTGCGGGGTCTTGCTGGCCCGGCGGCCGCCCGATCCCGATCCGCACGCGCAGAAACTCGGGGGTGCCGAGCGCCTTCGCGATGTCGCGCAGGCCGTTGTGGCCGCCGTGGCCGCCGCCCTGCTTGAGCTTGAGCGAGTCAAAGGGCAGGTCAAGCTCGTCGTGCAGCACGATGACCCGCTCAGGGTCGACCCCGAAGTACTTCGCGAGCGCCGACACTGGCCCGCCCGAGGTGTTCATGAAGCCGTTTGACTTCGCGAGAATCAGTTTCGGGCCGCCCGGAACAGGCCGCCCCTCGGCGACACGGGAGTTCGTTTTGTGGGGCGAAAACTTCGCACTCATTCGGGTCGCCAGCACGTCAAGCGCCATCTGCCCGACGTTGTGCCTGGTTGCCTCATACTTCGGGCCTGGGTTGCCGAGTCCCACGACCAGCCAGTTATCACTCGCCACGGTCTCTTCGTCCTTCTTCGTTCGCCGCCAAAACACCCCTTAAGCCTAGGGGTGATTGTCGAGTTCACGCACCGAAATAGCTCTCGGCGGAACTCGCCCTCTCGTTACACGCAAAGAAACCCGCCGGGCGGTGGCCGCCCGGCGGGTTTCTTCAACCGTTACTGGTTACTCAGCAGCAGGAGTTTCGCCCTCTGCGGCCTCTTCGTCAGCTGCGCTGCCGCGCGGCACGACGACCTGAACGACCATGTGGGTGTCCTCATCGATGAGTTCTGCACCCTTGGGGAGCACGAGATCGCCAGCGACGAACTGGGTGCCCTCAACGGCGCCCTCAACGCTGACCTCAACCGACTCGGGAATCGCGGTCGCGGGAACGAGCAGGCGGAGCGTGTTGAGCTCCTGGATCGCGGTGGTGCCCGAGAACGACTCGCCGGTCACGTGGATCGGGACCTCGACCTCGACCTTTTCGCCCTTCTTCACGATGAGCATGTCGACGTGCTCGATGATCTGGCGTACCGGATCCTTCTGCACGTCCTTGACGAGCACGAGCTCCTGCTTGCCATCGAGCGTGATCTCGACGAGCGGGTTCGCGTAGCGCACAATCAGGCTCAGCGGGTGAGTCTCGACGGTGACGTGCTTCGGGTCGGTGCCGTGACCGTAGACCACTGCAGGGGTCTGGCCGACAGCACGGAGCTTGCGCGCAGCGCCCTTACCGAAGTTCTCGCGGACGGTTGCATCAAGCTTGTTCTCAACGCTCATAATGATTCTCCTTGCGGGCTCTCGCCCCGTGTCGGGTGGATTTCTCCACCGGCGTGGTGTCTCGCACTCAAAACGTGCGACGCAGCGATGCCCCAAAAGGCAGGTCGTTCCGCGTCGATAACGGGTGCTTGCGCACCCCTCGCCGAAGTACAGCCTCTAATATTACACGATCCGCAGCCCCGGCTACACCGCGAGCATTGCGACGGCGTCGCGCACCGGCGTATCGCCGTCAAGCAGATCGAACGCGACACCCGCGAGGTCGGCCCGTGCCACCACCTCGGCAAGCACCTGCGCGACGTTGTCACGGCTCACCGGGCCGCGTTCGAGCACCCCGACAGCGACGCGCGCCGTGCCCTGCTCATTCGTGAGCGTGCCCGGGCGCACGATCGTCCAGTCGAGGCCGCTCGCTTCGAGTGCAAGATCAGCAGCGTACTTCGCGCGCTGGTACGCGAGAAAGTCGGGGCCGACGCTTTCCGGTGGCGTGTTCGCCACACCGATGTACGAGATCTGCACGAGCCGCGCCCCGAGCTGGGCCGCGGCGGCCATCGTGGTGAGCGCGCCCTGGTGGTCGACGCTCTCCTTGCGTGCGGGGCCGGAGCCGGGGCCAGCGCCCGCCGCGAAGAGCAGGGTGTCAGCCCCGCCAATTGCTGCGGCCAGCTCCTCAGCTTTCGCATGTTCAATGTCGACGAGTACCGCTTCGCCGCCAGCCCGCTCGACGGCGCTCGCGTGGTCAGGATTGCGGATCACACCGAGCACACGGTGGCCCGCCCGCGTGAGTAGCGCCGTCGTGCGCAGCGCGATCTGCCCGTGGCCGCCGATGATCGCGATGGTGCGGGGATCTTGGGGATTCGTCACTGTGTCCTCCGTGCGGTGGGTGGGCTGGATCAGACCACGTCAGTCAACTGGGCGACCTCTGCCCCGTAGGCCCGCGCGAGGTCATCGGCACGCACGCGTGCCCCGATCCCGTGCTGACCCGCGCCGACGAGGATCTCCTCGCCGGCAAGGCTCCTGTCGAGGATGACAGGCCAGGCTGTCGAAGCACCGAGAGGGGTGATCGTGCCGCGCTCGTAGCCCGTGGCCGCAAACGCCGCGTCGGCGTCGGGCAGCGAGAGACGGTTGACGCCGAGGTGCGAGCGGAGCTTCGCCCAGCTGAACTGGGCGTCGAGCGGGGTGAGCACGAACACGAACGAGTCGCCGCGCTGCACCACGACGGTCTTCGCGACCGTCGCCCCGCCGAACTCGCCGGACGTCGGGCGGCCGGAGCCATCGCGCTGCACGAACTCGACCGCCAAACCGCGAGAGGCGGCGTCGGACGCCGCCCGCGGCACTTGTTCGTTCACGTCTGCTGGTGTCATCGCCTGACCTCATCACTTCTTCGGGGGCGTTCCATTCCGCTTCGATGAAACGCCCCGGGCCCCGAAACTATTTCCGCTTCGGGTGCCACAGCGACGTTTAGTCGTTCCACGACCAGATGTCGTCGCCGCGCAGCGTCGCGTCCGCGCCGCCGTCACAGTAGATGACCTGGCCCGCCATGTGCGTGTTCTGCGCGTCGGTGAGCCAGATGAGCACATCGGCGATCGACTGCGCGGGCTGGTGCGAGTTCAATGGCATCGGCACTGCCGAGTCGACCATCGCGCGACCCTCTTCAGTTGCGAGGAGCTCGGCCGTCATCGGGGTGACGACGGTTCCGGGCGCCACCGCATTCAGGGCGATGCCTGCACCGGCCCAGGCCGGGGTGATCGATTCGCGGCGTACCCAGCGCGCAATCGCACGCTTCGACGAGGGATACACGGCATAGCCGGCCTCGGGCCCCTGCGCAACAATCGACTCGGCGATTGCGAGCGTCTTCGCCTCGTCACCTGAGAGCGCCGCTTCCACCATCTCCTTCGAGTTCGGCTGCAGCGAGGCCATCGAAGAGACCACCGCCGCGCGCGGGGCGTCTGATGCGGCGAGCGCGGGCTGCAGCGCCTCGAGCAGTTCCGTGACACCGAAGTAGTTGATCGAGATGGTCTTGGCGATCGGTGCCGAGATGCCGGCGCAGGCGATGACGCCGTCGATCACGCCGCCGGCGAGGTCTGTGGCGCGCTTCGCTGCGTCGAGGCGGCCCGCATTGGTGGACAGGTCTGCCTCAACCTCGGCGCCTGCCAGGTCAATGCCGATGACGCGGTCGCCGCGGTCGCGAAGCGTCTGCGCGGTGGCGGCTCCGATGCCCGAGGCCGAGCCGGTGACAACGTATGTGCGAGTCATAGTGTTTCTCCTTCTGCTGTACTGCGCGCGCTGAGCGCGCAGTGGTACTTCCCCGTGTGGGGCGTCCCCAGGTGGTAACGATCCACCCGCGTTTAGTCGCGAAACTCCCCCGTGAGCCTCCTGGATGCCGCAGTGATCACGTCGATCTCCGCGGTCGTTTGATGTGCCATCGCCCGTTCGACCAGCTGCGTCCCCGCAGCGGCGAGGCGCTCGTAGGCGTCGCGTCCCTGCTCGGTGAAGGCGATCTCGATGGCGCGCTGATCCCCTTCGCCGCGCGCTCGTTCGACGAGGCCTGCGGCTTCGAGCCGCGCGATGAGCTTGCTCGTGGTCGGCCGGCTCTGCGCGAGCTCGTCAGCGAGAGCGGCGGGGCGGATGGATCCGCCGAGCAGCCCCATCGTGTAGAGCGCACGCACGTCACCAGCGGGGATCTCGACGCCGACTGCGCGCGCGACGCTGCCCTGCGTGGAGACCGCGTTCCAGTCTCGGACCAGGCCGATCACCGCGGCAAGCAGCTCGTGCACCGCTTCTTCGCGTGGGCGTTCGTTCATGCTTCAAGGCTACCAGTAGTTGCCTCAGGCAACTACTGTTTTGGCTGCCGGCGAACGTGGTACACGCAGGCGAGGCTGGCTCGTGCCGCGGTGCACGAGCGTCTGGGCAGCTGAACGCCCGAGCGCCCCACGTCTGCGTCGTTAGTCAGCGCCGCTAGTCGGCGACACTCACGAGGCCCGACTCGTAGGCAGCGACGACGATCTGCGTCCGGTCGCGCAGCCCGAGCTTCGAGAGGATCCGCGACACGTGCGTCTTCACCGTCTGCTCCGAGAGAAACAGCGCGGCCGCGAGCTCCGCGTTCGTCTGCCCGGACGCCACGAGCCGCATCACCTCGAGTTCACGTTCGGTGAGCTGCGACAGCGTCGCCCGCTGCTTCGGCTCAGGCCGGGCGGCGTAGTCGGCGATGAGCCGCCGCGTCACCGACGGCGCGAGCAGGGCCTCGCCGCCAGCAACGATCCGCACCGCCTGCACAAGATCCTCCGCGCTTGCGTCCTTGAGCAGAAACCCGCTCGCGCCGGCCCGGAGGGCGGCGAACACGTACTCGTCGGCGTCGAATGTCGTGAGCATGATCACCCGCGGGTTGTCGTCGCCGGGGCGCGCGAGCACGGCACGCGTCGCGTCGAGGCCGTTCATGCGGGGCATGCGAATGTCCATGAGGAGCACGTGCGGGCGCGTGCGGCGCACCAGCTCCACCGCGGCGTCACCGTCGGCCGCGTCACCCACGACGGTAATGTCGGGCTGGGCGCCCAGCAGTGCGCCGAAACCCTGGCGCACCATCTCCTGATCGTCGACGATGGCGACGCGGATGGGCTGGGGTTCGGGCGTGGAGGTGCTCATCCGTCGATCATAGGCGCCAGGGCTCGAAGTGGCTCGCGGGAACAGCCGATGCACCTCAGCTTCACTCCAGCGAGGGACCAGGAGTACCCTGGGGATCACTCCGCTGGGGGATGCTCTGCCCGCCACCCAATCTCTACAGTGAGGCGAAGGCCGACAGATAGGGAACACTTTCACCATGGACAACCACCTCCAGGCGGATCAGCGGGCCTCCGCGGCCCCGCCCAGGCGCGGGCTCTACTCGCTCACGATGATCGGGCGAGACCTCGGCTACATCCTCCCGGGCTTTCCCATCTCGGTGCTGTCGTTCTCACTCCTCCTCACCCTCTTCGTGACGTCTGTCACCACCGCGATCATTTGGGTGGGCGTACTCCTGCTTCCGGTGACACTGCTCTGCGCGTCGTTCTTCGCCGAACTCTCCCGGAACCGACTCCACTGGTGGGGCGGCGGAGTGACCGCCCCGCAGTATCTCGAACGTGGCGCGGGAATGGCCGGACTCCTTCGGCTCTTGCGTGACCCCCGCCGCTGGCTCGACCTCGTCTTCGAGACCTTCGTCAGCTTCCCGCTGCGTCTCTTCACGTTCGTGGTCACCATCACGTGGGTGTCAGCGGCACTCGGCGGCATCACCTGGGCCTTTTGGGGATTCTTCCTCCCTCGCGAGGGCAACACGTTCCCGGCAAACTTTCTCATCGCCATCTCGGAGGGCGCCATCTCCCCCGAGGTCGCGAATTCCTTCGCAGCTGAGGCGACCGTGTACACGGTCTTCGGCATCGCCGCCTGCGCGCTGACGCCACCGATCGTGCGCGGCCTCGCACTGCTCGACGCAACCGTCACCCGCGCCGCGCTCTGCTCGGCGTCTGCTTCTCCGACGGAGCGAGAGTGGCAGCGCCCATTGGCTCGCCGAATCAGCTCGGCAGAGGGATGGGCGTGGATTACCGCGGGCTACTCAGCCGCGATCCTGGTCGCCGTCGGCTGGCCGGTGCTCTCGAGTATCTACTCGGTGCACGTCGCTATCGCGATGGTGCTCGTCATCGGGCAGGCAGCGGCGCTCCTCCTCGCGATTCGACTCCCAGCGATTGCAATTGCTGTGGCCGCGGTCATTCCGGCAGTCACCGCGCTCGTCGCCGCAATCCATCCCGCGGTTCCGTGGCCGTGGCCGGTCAGCATGCTCATTGTGCAGTCCGGGATCGCGCTCATCGTCGCGCTTCGCCACCGTTGGCCGTGGGCGATCACCGCATGGCTGCTCCCCCAGCTCGCCGTGATTGCAACGGTGCCAGCCGGATCCGGGTTCACATCTGGCGCCGTCACCAACATTGTCGTCAGCGCCTCAATCTCGCTCGGCATTGTACTTCTCGGGATTGTCATCCGGGCGTTCGCTGCCGACCGCGGGGCGCTCGTCGAGGAACGTCGCGCGAACGCCGAGCTTGACGCCAAGCAGCGCGAGCTCGCCGCGCGAAACCTCGTTGCACGCGAACTGCACGACGTCGTCGCCCACAGCATGTCCGTCGTCAGCATTCAGGCCAACACCGCGAAATACCGTATCCCCGGACTCGACGAGGCCGCGGAGGCCGAATTCGCGGCCATTGCGCAATCCTCACGTCAGGCACTCACCGAGATGCGAAGCCTGCTCGCCACGCTGCGTGCGCCCGAGGGAACCGCGCCGCTCGTACCGCAGCCAACACTTGCCGACCTGCCCGCACTCATTGAGACAAGCCGGCAGTCCGGAGCAACCATCGCGTATCGGGCAGACGGCTGCGCTGACGGGGACGCAACCGCGCGGGTTCCCGCCGCCACCGCGCTCACCACCTACCGCATCGCGCAGGAAGCGCTCAGCAACGCGATGCGGCATTCCCCCGGCGCTGATATCGACGTCACCATTGCGGTGACCGACGCCGAGATCACGGTCGCCGTCACGAACGGGCCGCCGAGCCTCCCCATGGGTGGGGCAGCTGGTTCGGGGAGCGGGCTCTCTGGGCTCAGCGAACGCGTTGCGGTGCTGGGCGGCACCATTGCCGCCGGCCCCACCGCAGACGGCGGGTTCTCAGTTCGCGCAACGCTGCCACTGTAACTGGACTGAATCCGCGCTCGGCGCGTGCCCTGATTTCAAGATCACCCAGGCCCCCACCCCCGAACAGCGCAACAGCAGATTAGTATTTACTCAACGAGCAACGGGAATATATCTCCGCGGCCACGATGATTCGGACCAGCTATCCTTCACCGCTGAGCGCCCAGCGTGTTCCCCGGCTCGAGCCAGCGTCGCCGAGTAAGGCGACTTCCGAGGGAGGACATGGAATGACAGTGAACGGACACACCGACCCACGCTTCACACGACTCACCGAGCTACTCACAGCAAACATCGCGTCGGGTGACGAACTCGGAGCCGCCATTGCGGTCGACATCGACGGCGACAGCGTCGTTGACCTGTGGGGTGGCTACGCAGACGCCGCCCGGACGCGGCCGTGGCAGGCCGGCACCATCGTCAACGTCTGGTCAATCACGAAGGAGATCACGGCACTCGCGATACTCATGCTCGTCGACCGCGGCCTCATCGACGTCGACGAACCCGTCGCGACATACTGGCCCGAGTTCGCACAGCACGGGAAGGAAGCCGTGCTGGTACGGCACCTCATGTCTCACACCTCCGGGGTCTCGGGATGGGAGCAGCCGATGACCATCGCTGAGATGTACGACTGGGAGGCGTCGACCGCGAAGCTCGCTCAGCAGGCGCCCTGGTGGGAGCCCGGAACCGCGTCGGGCTATCACGCCCAGAACCAGGGGCATCTGCTCGGAGAAGTGCTGCGGCGCGTCACAGGGAAGACACTCAAGCAGTTCGTCGCCGAGGAGATCGCTCTTCCGCTCGGCACGGACCTGCAGATTGGCGCAGGAACGGCAGACGACCACCGTGTCGCGGAGATCGTCCCGCCCCCACCGATCGACATGAGTGCGGCACAGACGATGCCAGATTCACCGCGGGTGAAAACGTTTACGGGGCCCGTCATCGAAGCTGCAGCCGCGAACACCATCGCTTGGCGACGTGCTGACATGGGCGCAATGAACGGCCACACAAACGCCCGCGCACTCGCCCGGACGTTCTCGGTGATCTCACGCGGCGGGGAGATCGACGGAGTCCGGCTACTCTCGCCACCAACGATCGACCTGATCTTCGAGGAGCAGTCCCACAACGTAGACCTCGTCCTTGGTGTGCCGCTGCGGTTCGGCATCGGGTTCGGGCTCCCCGAGCCAACAACGCTGCCGTACATTCCAGACGAACGCGTCTGTTTCTGGGGAGGCTGGGGAGGCTCCCTCGCGCTCATGTTCCCCGAACGCCGCGTGACAGTCTCGTACGTGATGAACAAGATGTCGCCGGGAATCATCGGGTCGGAGCGGTCAGCCGCCTACCTCACCGAGATCCTCGCAGCCGTCAAGTAGGGGCACCTGCGCCCTGCACCAGCCCCTGCACCCTGCACCCTGCACCAGCACCTGCACCTCCACCTGCAGCACACATAGATCTGGGATCCACCGAAGATATGTCGTACACCGCGATTGCGGGCATATCTTTGGTGGATCCCAGATCGAACTGCAGACGCAGCAGGGAGGCGTGCTTAGGCGGCACCCTCGAACAGTGACGTCACGGAGCCGTCTTCGAAGACCTCGTGGATCGCCTTCGCCAGCAGCGGTGCGATCGGCAGCACGGTGAGCTTCTCGAACCGTTTCTCCTCGGGCACCGGGAGCGTGTCGGTGACGACAACCTGATCGATGAAGTCCTGCGACAGGTGCTTGATCGCGTCGCCGGAGAAGATCGCGTGCGTGCACGCGATGGTGACGCCACGAGCGCCATTTGCCTTCAGCGCCGCAGCTGCCTTTGCGATGGTGCCACCGGTGTCAATCATGTCGTCAACGACGACGCACCAGCGGTCCTTCACGTCACCGACGATCTCGTGCACACTCACCTGGTTCGGCACGAGCGGATCGCGGCGCTTGTGAATGATCGCGAGCGGCGCGCCGAGCTTGTCGCTCCAGACGTCGGCAACGCGCACGCGGCCCATGTCGGGCGACACGACAACGAGGTCGTCACGGTTGATGGTCTTCTGGAAGTGCTCGAGCAGCACCGGCATCGCGAACAGGTGGTCGACGGGGCCGTCGAAGAAGCCCTGGATCTGCGACGCGTGGAGGTCGACCGACATGATGCGATCCGCGCCGGCGGTCTTGAACAGGTCGGCGACGAGGCGTGCCGAGATGGGCTCGCGACCGCGACCCTTCTTGTCCTGACGCGAGTACGGGTAGAACGGCGCGACAACCGTGATCCGCTTCGCCGAGGCGCGCTTGAGCGCATCGACCATAATGAGCTGCTCCATGAGCCACTCGTTGATCGGGTTCGTGTGTGACTGGATCACGAACGCATCGGATCCGCGCACGCTTTCGTCGAACCGGGCGTAGAGCTCACCGTTCGCGAAGGTGCGGGCATCGGTGGGAACGAGTTCGGCGCCAAGCTCAGCGGCGACCTGTTCGGCGAGCTCTGGGTAGGCCCGTCCGGTAATGAGAACGAGCTTTTTCTGCCCGGTCATCTCGATTTTGCTCATCAGTGCTTTCCCACTTGCCCTTCGGTAATTACGTTGTGTGAGGTGTGTCGTTGAGTGAGTCTGTTGCGGGCTGTGCAGCCCGCTCCGCGGCTGCTGCGGAGGTCGTACCCTGGCGGTTCTCGGTGACCCAGCCCTCCAGGTTGCGCTGGGGAGCCACGGTCATCGCGAGCGCGCCAGCGGGCACGTTCTTACGTACGATCGTCCCCGCCGCGGTGTACGTTCCATCTTCAATGGTAACCGGAGCGATGAGGACATTCTTAGAGCCGATACGTACAGCGTCTCCCACCACCGTTTGGTGTTTGTTTACGCCGTCGTAATTCGCGACGATCGTCCCGGCCCCGATGTTCGACCCTTCGCCGACGGTGACATCGCCGACGTAGCTGAGGTGCGGCACCTTTGAGCCGTCGCCAATGCGCGCGTTCTTCGCCTCCACAAAGGCACCGATCTTGCCGCCCTCGCCGAGCTCGGTGCCCGGACGGATGTAGGCAAATGGGCCAATCTCTGCGCCCGCCTGGAACACGGCAAGCGTCGCCTCAGACCGTCGTACTCGGACGCCCTCACCCACCTCGCAGTCGGTGAGCGTCGTATCCGGGCCGATCACGGACCCGGTGCTGACCGAGGTCGCTCCGTGCAGGAAGGTGCCTGGCAGGATCTCGACGTCGGACGCAAGAGATACGTCCGCGTCGATCCACGTCGTCGCGGGATCTACGATCGTGACGCCGTTGCGCTGGTGCCCGCGAATGATTCGCGCATTGAGTTCGCGGCCCGCATCTGCAAGCTGGGCGCGATCGTTCACGCCGGCGACGACCCACGGGTCAGTCGTTGCGACCGCTTCCACTCCGCCGCCGCTCGCAAGGATTCGCGAAGCCGCGTCGGTGAGGTACTTCTCGCCCTGCGCGTTGTTGGTGTCGATGTCAGCGAGCGCGCGCGCCAGTGCACGGAACGCGAACACGTAGATGCCACCGTTGATCTCGGTGATGAGACGCTGCTCGTCGCTTGCGTCCTTTTCCTCGACGATTCCTGTCATGCCGCCGGAGGCATCGCGGAGGATCCGGCCGAGCCCCGTGGGGTTATCGAGCAGCGCCGAGAGCAGCGTCATGTCGCGCTGTTCTGCGAAGTGACTGTCGAGCAGCCCATCGATCGAGGGGCCGTCAACGAGCGGTGCGTCGCCAGAGAGCACCACGACCGAGCCGTCAAAGTCCGTCGGCAGGGCGGCGAGCGCAAGCTCCACCGCACGGCCGGTGCCGGGTACCTCGTCCTGATCAACGATCACCGTGTCGGGCGCATGATTGAGGATCGCAGCCGAGACGCGATCACGGTCGTGTCGCACGACCGCCACGATCCGCTCTGGGGTGAGCGCGGCTGCGGTGTCGAGCACGTGCTCGATGAGAGAACGGCCACCGATGCGGTGCAGCACCTTCGGAAGCGTCGACTTCATTCTGGTGCCCTGGCCAGCGGCCAGGATGACAACAGCGAGTGAGCGTTCTGCCATGTCGGGAGTCCCTTTCCTATTCGCGAGCGGGTGAGCGCTTCGCGGAGCTGCGCCGTGGTTGGCGCGACGTGAAGAGGGCGTTAACGCTCCCCCAGTCGCTCCGCCCCTAGGATTCGAACCTAGACTTAACAGCTCCAAAGGCTGTCGTGCTGCCATTACACCAAGGCGGACCGCACCGAAACCGGCACGGATATAGTCTGCCAGACGTCAGCGCCTCTTTCGTACTTCTTCGCCCGAACGGGGCCAACTCCGGCGGGTTCACGGCAAAAAAGCCTGTGTCACCCGCAATAATGAGTGAATGGACGACCGCATGCAAGACACGACCGATGAGGTCGACGGGATCATCGCGTCGTGGAGCGCAGCCCGCCCTGACCTTGATTTCGCGCCCCCCACCGTGTTCTCACGCCTCTCACGGATCGCGAAACACCTCGACCGCGCCAGGTCGCACGCGTTCGAACGCTCGGGGCTGGCCTCGTGGGAATTCGACGTACTTGCGGTGCTGCGCCGCAGCGGTTCGCCGTACCGGCAGAGCCCGAAAGTACTCGTCCAGCAGACCATGGTGTCCAGCGGCACAATGACCAATCGCATCGACAGGCTCGTCGAGCGTGAGCTCGTCAGGCGGCTGACAGACCCCAACGACGGCCGCGGGGTGCTCGTCGAGATGACCCCGCTCGGGCAGACCCTCGTCGATGCAGCGATGACCCGGCTCACCGACGCCGAGGAGCGCCTGCTCGGCGCGATGAGCCGGCCGGAGCGTGAGCGGCTCGCCGTGCTGCTCCGCAAGCTTGCCCGGAGTGTGGATCGTTTCGAGCCGGTCTCCGAAGTGATCGACGGGATCGACAGCCAAGAGCCCTAGGCCGCTCCTGGGGCAACGCCTGGCGGGACGCGCAGCGTTCCTGCCCCTGCCCCTGCTTCGAAGGCCGCCGCATACCCGAGCAGGTCGGGGTCGCTGTAGCCAGCGCCAGCGAAGGTCAGTCCGACTGGCATGCCAATATCGTCCATGACTCCCATGGCAACCGTGACCGATGGGATGCCGAGGTGCCTGAGCGCGTAGTTGCCGTTCGAAAAGAACACGCCGTTTGACCAGGCGTGGTCGGCTGCGGCCTCGTTGCGTTCCGCGTTCTCGGCGCCGACATCCGCGTTCGCGGGGAAGACGACACCGTCGAACCCCTCGGCGGCAAGCCACGATTCGAACAGTTCTTCGCGGAGCCGCACGAGCGCGCGCAGACCTGCCGCAAAGTCCTCCCGCTCCCGCGGATCAGGAATGCCGGCACGCGCAAACGCGACCACTGACCGGTACCGGTTCTCGTAGTCCTCGACCTCCTCGTAGCGGTCGGGGAGGGTACCCGGCGGTTGCGGAAAGATGGTGTCAGGGTCGACTGAAGCGAGGTCAGGAATCGCGGGGTCACCATTCGCGCGGAGAAAGTCATCCCAGCCGAAGGCCAGGAAATGATTGAACTCGGTGTCCATCCATCCCTCGGGGAGCACGCCGAGCGCCCCCACGTTTTCCTGGCCTGGCCGGTCACCCTCGTAGCGTTCAATGAGCGGGAAGTCAGTGGGCACGACCTCAGCTCCGAGAGCTTCGAGCCTGGCGCGGGATGTCTCCCACAGCGCGAGCACTGACGGCCGCACCGCGATCGGGAAGTTCGGGTCGAGTCCAAGGTACATTTTCGGCACGGCGAACCGTTTTCCGACGAGGCTGACCGACTCGGCGTGCTCAAGATACGAGTCGGGGCGGTGCTCGCTCGGCCGGGGCAGGGTAACCACCTGCTGGGCACGCCAGAAGTCACCGCGAGTGATCGCATCATCGGCGACGAGCACGTCGAGCAGCCGCAACATGTCTGGCATCGAGCGAGTGTGCGGCACGACGACGTCACGCGCCGGGAACAGCGGCCAGTTCCCACGAATCGATAGGATCCCCCACGACGGCGTGTACGCGCAGAGGCCGTTGTTCGAGGCCGGGCTTCTGCCGCTCGACACGGTTTCCTCCCCCATGCCGAACGCGGCAAGATTTGCCGCGGTCGCAACGGCGGAGCCGTTCGAGGATCCGGACGCGTATGCGGCCGCGAGATAGTCGCGGTTGTACGGCGATTCGGCGCGCCCGTAGACGCCGCGCTGCATGCCGCCGTCGGCCATGGGCGGCATGTTGGTCTTGCCGAGCAGCACTGCGCCGGCCTCGCGCAGCCTCGCGACGGAGAACGCGTCCCACTGCGCGATGAGCGTGCTGAACGCCGGCGATCCTGAGGCTACGGTGAGTCCACGCACCATGTACGAGTCCTTCACGGTGAAGGGGATCCCCTCAAGCGCGCGCGGCGTGCCAGCGGCCCAGCGCGCGTCCGATTCTGCCGCCTCGGCGAGCGCGTCGGGGTTGCGCACCACGATCGCGTTCAGCCCCGATTCACCCGTATCGAGCGCTTCGATTCTCGCGAGGTATTCCTCGGCGAGCTGGGTCGGGGAGGTCTCCCCCGAGTGGAACGCTGCGAGCACGTCATCGATGCTCGCTTCCCAAAGAGTAAAAGGCTCACGCATGCCCCCATGTTAGTGGGAGCAGGCGTGAGCCCTGGGCGAGGTGGGTCCGCTCAGCGGACCCACCTCGTGTCACTTACGGCCGATGACCGCGCGGGCGACGATCTCGCGCATGACCTCGTTGGTGCCGCCGTAAATGCGGTGTACGCGTGCGTCAAGGAAGGCGCGCGTAATCGGGTACTCGGTGATGTAGCCGTAGCCACCGTGAAGCTGGACACCCTGATCGAGGATCTCCCACTCGCGCTCGGTGCACCAGAACTTCACCTTGGCTGCCTCGTCTGCGCTCAGCTCGCCCTTCTGGAAGAGCCGCATCGCGCGATCGACGAACGCCCACATGACGTCGACGGTGGTCGCCATCTCCGCGAGCCTGAAGCGAGTGTTTTGGAAGTCAGCGACCGGCTGCCCGAATGCCTCGCGGCTCTTCGTGTACTCGAGCGTCCACCCGAGTGCTGCCTCCGAGATCGCGGCCGCGACGACGCCGATCGAGAGGCGCTCGAGCGGCAGGTTCTCCATGAGCTGCACGAAGCCGTGCCCCTCGACCCCACCGATGAGGTTCTCATCGGGAACGAACACGTCGACGAAGCTGAGCTCGGCGGTGTCGTGGCCGTGCGCGCCCATCTTGTTGAGCTTGCGTCCGTGGTCGAAGCCTTCCATGCCCGACTCGATGATGATCAGGCTGAAGGCGTCGGGGCGGTTGCCCTCGCCGGTCTTCACGAACGTGACGACCATGTCGGCCGTCTTGCCGCTCGAGATGAAGGTCTTTGCGCCGTTGACGATGTAGCCGCCCTCGGTCTTCTTCGCCGTCGTGGTGACGCCGCGCAGGTCACTGCCGGTGCCTGGCTCGGTCATTGCGAGCGCGCCGAGCACCTCGCAGGTAGCCATCTTCGGCAACCACTTCTTCTTCTGCTCGTCGGTGCCGAAGCGTGCGAGGTACGGGACGGCAAGGTCGTCCTGGATGCCAGCAGCGCCCGCGAGCGATGCGCCGGTGCCCGACTTGATGAGCTCCTCGTTGACGATGGAGCGGAAGCGGTAGTCCTCGAGCATGCCGGCGCCGCCGAACTCCTCGGGAACGGAGAGACCGACGAGGCCCTGTTCAGCTGCGGCAAGCATCGTGGCGCGATCAACCTCGCCGTCTGCTTCCCACTGCTCCATCTTTTCCTGGGTGACGTAGCGCTTGATGAATTCCTTCACCAGCTCGCGAAAATCGTCGTGGATCTCTTCGTAAATATCGCGTTCCATGTGCGTATTCCCTTCGCATCGTCGCGGTGAGCGGTTGTGACCCTTCCGACTCGCTCCTCGCTAGGGGCGAGCACAAGACGGGCTTTGGGTACTCCCAGCATGGGGGACGCGCTCATGCAACGTCAAGAGATTTGTTGCGCAGCTCCAGGATTCTGCGCTGCAAGCGCCGTTGGCCTGCGCAATAGCTCCACCGCGAGCACGAGGGCAAGCAAGCCGGCGAGGGCACCGAATACCATCCCGAGCGAGACCGGCCGGTTGAGAAAGATCGTGAGCACCGTGCCTGCGACGGCGATCGCCCAGATCGCCGGGCGTAGCCTGTCCACCCACGTGCCAAAGGCTCCCGTGCTGAGGTGTAGTCGATCAAGTCCGTTACGCATCCGGTCGAATCCGCGGTTCGCGGCGCCCCGGATGGCGCGAGCCTGTCGAGTTCCACCGAACAGCCACGCTGCGACCGCGATCAGCACGCACAGCACGATAAGGGCCACGAGGATCGCGTGCATATTCAGAGTCACCTGCACGAACAGCGTTTCGGCTGTGGATGTTGGCATGAACGCCGGGCTCATGGCGGCGAGGAAAAAGAGCTTTCCCGTACCGATACCGGCGAGCAGCAGCACAAACGATGCCGCAAGCCCGAGCCCGGCACCGAGCGCTGCACGGGTTCGGTTTCGCGCGAGCCCGACCCCGGCGACGAGCAGCCCGAGGACGACCCAGGGCAGCCAGTAGCCGACGGCCGTTGCAAAGCCATAGCCCGTTCGAACTGCGGTCAGGGACTCCGAAGACACGAGTGGGATGGACCGATCGACCTCAGGGATGTGCGCGGCGAGCCCAACGCCCTGCGCCACCAACAGGTCCTTGGCCTCGGCGATGACACTGCCGATTTCGATCGAGAGGGTGCCATCGGCCGCGAGCTGCAGTGCGGCATTCGGGTCGCCCTGGATCACCGCGATCGCGCGGGCGTGCGTCTCCCGGAGCGCTGTCTCCCAGATGCGGGCGAACTGCGGAGACTCCACCATGCGCTCAACGGTACTGCTGAGGATCGAGTGAATTCCGTGGACAGCCGGCCCCTCGAGCATGCCGAAGGCGAGCGCGGCCTGAGGCGGCAGGTCGAGCGCGCTCAACCCGGTGACAGCGTCGTGAACCACCGCTTCGATATCGAGGCTGTCCTCGACCGCGCTCACGACCTCGCCCGCGATGAAGGCCTGAATCTCCGGCTTCTCCGCGAGAGGAGCAAGGCCAGATACGAAGCGGTCGGTATCGACGAGTTCGGCACGCACCCACGTGCCGACGACCGCGACAGGTGCCAGCAGCGCACACAGCACGAGCAAGACCACTGCGAGGAGCGACCGAGCCCGCGCACCCCCAGACCGCCGCTGTCGCAACGTGCTGTTCTCACGCTCGAGCGCGCCGAGCCGTGCCCGCAGTTGCGTTACCTCAGTGTGCTCGCCCATGGGTGAGGCTCCTCTGTCCGAGCCGCGGCCCCGTGCGCCGCGAACATTTGCTCATAGCGGGAGATTAGCGCACCCTGTGTGATTCCCGTCAGGGTTAACGCCGCGGCCGTATGGATTCCGTTAGGGCCCCGTATTGCGGCTCCGAACGGGTATTGAATCGGGGCATGCGCCACCGCGGCGCACGGCTCCGGCTCCCGCCGTCCGCTATCTCATGAACGGAGTGCATCGTGCTCGATGTCGTCTTCGCGTTCGGCGTGATCGCGCTGTTCGCACTCATCGGCCTGCTGGCGAAGGCGGTGGAGAAGCTGTGATCGTCTTCGACGCCGTCGCTGCGCTCGCCGCCATTGCGGCGCTCGCGTACCTCGCGATCGCTCTCGTGCGCCCGGAGAAGTTCTGATGGGCTGGCTCTACGCGCTCCTCGCCGTCGCGAGCGTTGCCGTCGTCATCGCCGTCATCTACCGGCCGCTCGGCGACTACATGGCGTGGGTCTACACGTCAACGAAGGATTGGCGCATCGAGCGCGGCATCTACCGGCTCATCGGAGTGGATCCACGCGCCGAGCAGAGCTGGCAGGCGTACCTGCGCGGGGTGCTCGCGTTTTCAGCGGTCGGCCTCCTCCTCGTCTACGGCATGCAGCGGCTGCAGCAGTGGCTCCCCTACTCGCTCGGCCTCACGGCTCCGAGCGAGCACCTCTCGTTCAACACGGCCGCGTCGTTTGTCGGCAACACGAACTGGCAGGCCTACGCCCCCGAGTCCACCCTGGGTTACTCGGTGCAGCTCGCGGGTCTCGCCGTGCAGAACTTCACCTCTGCGGCCGTCGGCATCGCGGTTGCGATCGCGCTCGTGCGCGGCTTCGCGTACCGCCGCTCGGGCACGATCGGCAACTTCTGGGTCGACGTCACGCGTGGCACGCTGCGGCTGCTGCTGCCGATCGCTGCGGCGAGCGCGCTCGTACTCATCGCGGGCGGCGTGATCCAGAACTTCAACGGCTTCACCGATGTGACGACCCTCGCTGGGGCAACGCAGACGATTCCGGGTGGCCCGACGGCTTCGCAGGAGGCGATCAAGCTGCTCGGCACGAACGGTGGTGGCTTCTTCAATGCGAACTCCTCGCACCCGCTCGAGAACCCGACGCCGCTCACGAACCTATTCGAGGTGCTGCTCATGCTCGCGATCCCGTTCTCGCTGCCGCGCACCTTCGGCCGGATGGTCGGCGACAATCGGCAGGGGATCGCGATTCTCAGCGTGATGGGGCTGCTCTACCTCCTCAGCTTCTCGGCGCTCACGGCGCTCGAGCTCGCCGGGAGGGGCACGGCACCCGAGCTTGCGGGGGCCGCGCTCGAGGGCAAGGAGCAGCGGTTCGGCGTCATCGGCTCGACGCTGTTCGCGACGACGAGCACTGGCACCTCAACCGGTGCGGTGAACTCGATGCACGACTCGTACACTGCGCTCGGCGGGATGTTCCCGATGCTGAACATGCTGCTCGGCGAGGTCTCCCCCGGCGGCGTCGGCTCCGGCACGTACGCGATCCTCGTGCTCGCGGTGATCGCGGTGTTCATCGCCGGCCTGCTCATCGGCCGCACTCCCGAGTATCTCGGCAAGAAGATCGGGCCGCGCGAGATCAAGCTCGCTGCGCTCTACATTTTGGTGATGCCGACGCTCGTGCTCACGGGCACCGCGCTGAGCTTCGCGCTGCCGGGCGTGCGTGAGAGCGTGGCGGGTGAGTCGATCCTCAACCCCGGCGTGCACGGCATGTCTGAGGTGCTGTACGCGTTCACCTCGGCCGCGAACAACAACGGCTCGGCGTTCGCCGGGCTTACCGCGAACACCCCGTGGCTGAACACTGCCCTCGGCGTCACGATCTTGCTCGGCCGCTTTGTGCCGATCATGCTCGTCCTCGCGCTCGCCGGTTCCCTTGCGGCGCAGGATCGGGTGCCCGCCACCGCAGGCACCCTCCCCACCCATCGCCCACTCTTCGTTGGGCTGCTTGCTGCGGTGACGGTACTCCTCACCGCGCTCGCGTTTCTTCCCGTTCTCGCGCTGGGTCCCCTGGCTGAAGGGCTCGTGTAACCATGTCTACGACAACCTCTCCCGCCCGCGGCGGGTTCTCACTCGCCCAGCTGGGGGCCGCGCTTCCCGGCGCGTTCCGCAAGCTCGATCCGCGGGAGCAGTGGCGCAACCCGGTGATGTTCATCGTCTGGGTCGGTGCCGTGCTCACGACGGCGCTCGCGCTGGCCGAGCCGTTCCTCGGCGGCCCCGCCGATTCGGGCGGCAGCTCCGTTCCCGGGTCGTTTACCGCGGCGATCGCGTGCTGGCTGTGGCTCACGGTACTGTTCGCGAACGTCGCTGAATCGGTCGCCGAGGGTCGCGGCAAGGCGCAGGCCGAGTCGCTCAGGAAGACGCGTACGTCGACGACCGCGCGCCGCATCGACGGGTACGACGAGGTCGCCGATGCGTCGGCTCTCGACACCCGTTCGACCGCGGTGCCATCAGCTGACCTGCGCGTCGGCGACACCGTGCTCGTGGAGGCGGGCGAGTTCATTCCCGGCGACGGCGACATCGTGTGGGGCATCGCCTCAGTCGACGAGTCGGCAATCACGGGCGAGTCCGCCCCGGTCGTGCGGGAGTCGGGCGGCGACCGCTCGGCGGTCACGGGCGGCACCCGGGTGCTGTCGGACCGCATCGTGGTGCGGATCACCTCGCAGCCGGGCGACACCTTCGTCGACCGCATGATCGCGCTCGTGGAGGGCGCGGCCAGGCAGAAGACCCCGAACGAGGTCGCGCTGAACATCTTGCTCGCGAGCCTGTCGATTGTATTCGTCGTCGTCGCGCTCACGCTGAACCCGATCGCGTCGTTCGCCGCAGCCCCAGTGAGCCTGACGGTGCTCACAGCGCTGCTCGTCTGCCTCATCCCGACGACGATCGGCGCGCTGCTCAGCGCGGTCGGCATCGCGGGGATGGATCGGCTCGTGCAGCGCAACGTGCTCGCAACAAGCGGCCGCGCGGTTGAGGCCGCCGGCGATGTCACGACGCTGCTGCTCGACAAGACCGGCACCATCACCTACGGCAACAGGCGCGCAAGCGATTTCCTCGCACTCTCCGGCGTCGCGCACGGTGAGCTCGTCGCGGCGGCCGCGCTCTCGTCGCTCGCAGACCCGACGCCCGAGGGCAGCTCGATCGCCCGGCTCGCCGAGCAGCTCGGCGCAAACTTCGACCGCGCACCCGGCGGCACGCAGGTGCCGTTCACCGCGCAGACCAGGATGTCCGGCGTCGATCTGCCCGACGGCTCGGTCGTGCGGAAGGGCGCGGGGAGCGCCGTGCTCGCCTGGCTGCGCGAGGACGGCGGCGCGATCCAGCCCGAGACGGAGACGGAGCTTGAGGCGCGCGTCGCCGAGGTCTCGTCGAGCGGCGGCACCCCGCTCGTCGTCGCGGTCGCCTCCCCCGGCGGCGAGCGCCGCGTGCTCGGCGTCGTGCACCTCAAGGACGTCGTGAAGGAGGGACTGCGCGAGAAGTTCGTCGAGCTGCGCGCGATGGGGATCCGCACCGTCATGATCACGGGAGACAACCCGCTCACCGCCGCAGCAATCGCGAAGGAAGCCGGCGTCGACGATTTCCTCGCGGAGGCGACCCCGGAAGACAAGCTCGCGTACATCCGCAAAGAACAGGCGGGCGGCAACCTCGTCGCGATGACCGGCGACGGCACGAACGACGCCCCCGCGCTCGCGCAGGCCGACGTCGGCGTCGCGATGAACTCGGGAACGTCGGCCGCGAAGGAGGCCGGCAACATGGTCGACCTCGACTCCGACCCGGCGAAGCTCATCGAGATCGTGCGCATCGGCAAGCAGCTGCTCATCACGCGCGGTGCGCTCACGACGTTCTCAATCGCGAACGACATCGCGAAGTACTTCGCGATCATCCCGGCGATGTTCATGGGGGTGTTCCCGGGCCTCGCTGCCCTGAACATCATGGGCTTGAGCTCCGCCGCGTCGGCCGTGCTGTCGGCGATCATCTTCAACGGCCTCATCATCGTGGCCCTCATCCCGCTCGCACTCAAGGGCGTGAAGTATCGGCCGGGCGGTGCCTCCCAGCTCCTCGGTCGGAACCTCGCGGTCTACGGCCTCGGCGGCGTCGTCAGCCCGTTCCTCGGGATCTGGCTCATCGATCAGCTCGTCCGGCTCATCCCCGGGTTCTAACCGCCCTCGGAATCCGCAGCACACACTCACGAAAGAAGCACACACTGTGACTACCGCACCCCGCACATCCCGCCGCACGGTCTGGGTCGCGATCCGCGCGATGATCGTGTTCACTCTACTCGTCGGTGTCGCGTACCCGCTTGCGATCACCGGAGTTGGCCAGCTCACGTTCCCGAACCAGGCGAACGGCTCGTTGCGCGTGAACGGGGCGGGCGCTCCGGTGGGATCCGCGCTCATCGGCCAGCAGTTCCTCACGGCTGCGGGCGAGCCCGATCCCGCGTTCTTCCAGCCTCGCCCATCGGCAGCCGGTGACGGCTACGACGGGGCAGCTTCGTCGGGATCAAATCTCGGGCCGGAGAACCCCGAGCTCGTCGGGGCGATCGCCGAGCGCAAGCGCGCCGTCGCGACCCTCAACGGGGTGCCCGAGAGTCGGGTGCCGGCCGACGCGGTCACCGCCTCTTCCTCGGGCCTCGACCCGCACATCAGCGAGGCGTACGCCGCGATTCAGGTCGATCGTGTTGCCGAGGCGCGCGGGCTCGACCGTGCCGCGGTGACGCAGCTCGTCACCGATCACACGCAGGGCCCCGACCTGGGGTTCCTCGGTGAGAGTAGGGTAAACGTGCTCGAACTCAATCTGGCGCTCGAGCAGATGCGGGGGTGAGCATGGTGAAGCGGGGCAGGCTTCGCGTGTTTCTCGGTGCCGCGCCGGGCGTCGGGAAGACCTACTCGATGCTCGAAGAGGGGCGCCGCCTGCTCGCGGACGGCCGCGACGTGGTGGTCGGGGTCGTCGAATCGCACGGCCGCGCCGCGACCGCTGCCCTGGTGACGGGGCTGCCGCAGGTCGCCCGCGCCCGCGTCTGGCACCGCGGCGTCGAGCTCGAGGAGATGGACCTCGCGGCGATCATCGATCGGCGCCCCGAGCTCGCGCTCGTCGACGAGCTCGCGCACACGAATGCCCCCGGCTCGGCGCACGACAAGCGCTGGCAGGACGTCGAAGCGCTCCTCGCGCACGGCATCGACGTGATCTCGACGCTCAACGTGCAGCACATCGCCTCCCTGAATGACGTCGTCGAGCAGATCACCGGCGTGCCGCAGCAGGAGACGGTGCCCGATAGTTTCCTCCGCGGTGCCGACCAGCTCGAGCTCGTCGACCTCGCGCCGCAGTCGCTTCGCGATCGGCTCGCGGGCGGCTTCGTGTACCCGGCCGAGCGGATCGACGCGGCACTCTCGCACTACTTCCGCCTCGGAAACCTCACCGCGCTGCGCGAGCTCGCGCTCGTGTGGCTCGCCGACGAAGTCGATCAGGCCCTCAAGGGCTACCGGGCGGAGCACGGCATCGAGGGCACCTGGGAGGCGCGCGAGCGGGTCGTCGTCGCGCTCACCGGTGGCCCCGAGGGCGAGACGCTGCTGCGGCGCGGGGCCCGGATCGCGGCCCGCTCGGCCGGCGGCGAGCTGCTCGCCGTGCACGTCACCAGCCAGGACGGGCTGCGCACCGCGGGCCCCGACGTGCTCGCCCAGCAGCGCGCCCTCGTCGACCAGCTCAACGGGAGCTACCACCAGGTCGTTGGCGAGGACGTGCCGACCGCGCTCGTCGAGTTCGCGCGCTCGGTGAACGCGACGCAACTCGTGCTCGGCGCAAGCAGGCGCGGCAGGCTCGCCGCCGTGCTCACCGGCCCCGGAATCGGCGCAACTGTGGTGCGTGAGTCGGGCGATATCGACGTGCACATGGTGAACCACGCCGCCGCCGCCCGTCGCTTCGCGTTGCCACCGCGCACCGGTGCGCTCACCGCCAGGCGGCGGATCCTCGGCTTCGTCGTCGCCCTCCTCGGCGGCCCGGCGCTCACGTTCCTGCTCACGCGCGTGAGCACCCCGGATTCGATCACCAGCGACGTACTCAGCTACCAGCTGCTCACCGTCATCGTTGCGCTCGTCGGTGGCATCTGGCCGGCGCTCTTCGCAGCAGTGTTCTCGGGTCTCACCCTCGACTACTTCTTCATCGAGCCGATCTACACGGTCCACATCCACGAGCCGCTCCATCTGCTCGCGCTCGCGCTGTACGTGACCATCGCAAGCCTGGTGAGCTTCATCGTCGATCGCGCGGCCCGGCACACGCGCGCGGCGAAGCGTTCCGCCGCGGAGTCAGAGTTCATCCAGACCATCGCCGGCAGTGTGCTGCGCGGGGATGACGCGACGCAGGCGCTCGCGGACCGCACCCGCGAAGCGTTCCAACTCGCGGGCGTGCGGGTGCTCGCGGCGGGCAACGGCGAGGGCGAGTCGGCGCCGCCGCGGGTCATCGCGAGCTCAGGCGACCCCGGGGCAGACACCCCGGTCACCCGGGTGCCGCTCGGCGAACAGGCGACCCTCGAACTCACCGGCCGCCCCCTCGCGGCCGCCGAGCAGCGGCTGCTGTCGGTCGTCGTTGCGCAGCTCTCCGTGGCACTCGACCAGCAGCAGCTCGAACAGACCGCGCGCGACATCGAGCCGATCGCCGCGTCTGACCGTGTGCGGGGGGCTTTGCTCTCGGCGCTCAGTCACGACCTGCGTCGTCCACTCGCGGCGGCGACTGCCGCCGTCGGCGGGCTGCGCACGGCCGCTGCGAACCTCACCGACGCAGACCGGGCCGAGCTCCTCGACACCGCTGACGAGAGCCTTGCCGCGCTCGCGACGCTCCTCACCGACCTGCTCGACGTGAGCCGCATTCAGGGCGGCGTGCTGAGCATCGCCAGCGTCCCCACTGACCCGGCCGAGGCGATCGCTCCCGCGCTCGACGAGCTGGGCCTCGGACCCGCCGAGGTACAGCTTTCGCTCCAGCACGACGAAGCGCTCACCATCGCCGACCCCGTGCTCCTCCAACGCGTGCTCGTGAATCTCCTCGCGAACGCCCAGCGGCACTCGCCGCCGGCAACCCCCATCCTCATCACCACGAGCGTGTTTGGTGGCGCGCTCGAGATCCGCGTCATCGATCACGGGCCCGGAGTGCCACGTGACCGGCTCGACGATATCTTTGTGCCGTTCCAGCGGCTCGGCGACACCGACAACGAGACCGGCCTCGGGCTCGGGCTCGCCCTGTCACGCGGCTTTGTTGAGGCAATGCACGGTACGCTCACCCCAGAAGACACACCGGGAGGAGGCCTGACGATGGTGGTATCGCTCGCCGAGGCGGACGGGGCGGCAGCGTGAAGATCCTCATCGCCGACGACGACCCGCAGATTCTTCGCGCCCTGCGCATCACGCTCAGCGCGAAGGGCTACGAGGTGTTCACCGCAGCAGACGGCCGGGAGGCCATCTCGGCCGCGGTCGATCACGGGCCCGACCTTGTCGTGCTCGATCTCGGCATGCCCCAGCTTGACGGCCTCGATGTCATCCACGCGATCCGGGGCTGGTCGCGCGCGCCCATCCTCGTCGTCTCCGGCCGAGCAGGCGCAGACGACAAGATCGAGGCCCTCGACGCCGGCGCCGACGACTACGTCACGAAGCCGTTCTCGGTCGGCGAGCTGCTCGCGCGCATCCGCGCCCTCACCAGACGCAGCCCACACGACGAGGCCGCGCCGGTGGCGAAACTTGGCGCGGTCACGATCGACCTCGCGGCGCACAGCGTCATCCGCGAGTCGCCCACCGGCGACCGACAGATCCGTCTCACTCCGACCGAGTGGCAGGTGATCGAGATCCTCATCCGCAACGCGGGCAAGCTCGTCACCCGGCAGACCCTGCTCACCTGCATCTGGGGCACCGAGCACGCCGAAGACACCGGGTACCTGCGCTTGTACGTCTCACAGTTGCGAAAGAAGATCGAGGACGATCCAGCGAACCCCGCGCACATTCTCACCGAGCCCGGGATGGGGTATCGGCTCCTCACCTGAAACGCGGGACGGAACGCTCACTCGGGCAGCACTTCCGAGGTGTTCCGAAGGCCGACTACTCACTTTCCGACATAGGGCACTCAGGTTCCGTGCAATGGGCGCCAGAGCCCCGAAAAGACGGGTTCCGGGTCCTAGCGTGGTGATGTGACGCGCTGCGTCACGCGCGCTCCCAACTGCTGCGCGCCTCGCTGTATGTGAAAGGTCTCTATGTCCGCAGGACGACACTTGGGAGCTGCCGCTGTCGCGGCGCTCGCCACATCCCTCTTGGTCTCAGCGCCGCAGGCGGCGCTCGCCCTCGACGATCCACTGTTAGACGGCAAGGCCGAGGGCAGCAGCGAGTACGGGCTCATCGGCGACAGCCTGACCGCCATCAACAACATCTACGGGGTGACCGTCGACGCGGCCGGCAGCATCTGGTACGCGGTGACCGATGACTCTGCTGCCGCGAATCGGGGCATCTACGAGTACCGTCCTACGGGCTTCGACGCCGCCGTCGGAGACTACCGCGGCAACGGCGAGTACACCGAAACCGGAGGCTACCTCACATCTGCGTGGGAAGGCCCCATCCAGTACGCCAATCGGGACAGCACCGCCGCCGACCCTGCCGGCGGCAAGCTCCCGTGGGCAGAGCCCCGCGGCGTCATCTCCCTCGATGACGGCGGCATTGCGGTGAGCGACACGAACGGGAACCTCTCGGACCCGCCAGGCACGATCCTGTTCTACGACGACGAACACCGCATCGCCGGTAACGCCGGGCTCGGAGGCGACCAGGGCTGCTCCGAACTCGCAGAGGGTGAGCTTGCGTGGGCCCCCTTCTTTACCGTCACGGGCGACCGGCTCTTCGCCCCGTACGAAGGCTGCAACGTCGTGAGCGTCTTTGAGGTGCCAGGCGGTGACCCGCTCTACCGGCTCACCGGCGAGGGGCAGACCGCCGGGCTCGAGAACAACGGGCCGGTCACCGATGGCCCGGGCAACCTCGACGAGATCTACGGGGTATCGAGCGACGGCGATTCCATCATCACCTCCGATCTCGGGTTCAACCGCGCCACCAAGGCCGGTATGGTGCAGCGGTGGAAGGTCGACGACCCCTCGGGCAGCTGGGAGCTGGATACGAGCTTCGGTGAGGACGGGGCCATAGCGTTCCCCAACCAGATGATTTACGACACTGTCGTAGGCCCCGAGGGCTACCTCTATGTCGTGCCGCAGACCGGTGCGGTCTTGCGCTACAGCAATGACGGCAAGGAGTTGCTCGACGAGGTGCAGGTGCGCGACGTGCCGTACACACAGGCACGCGACCTCGACGTCACGACCGAGGGCTGGATCGTCATGACGGCGAAGGGCGAGCACAGCCTCCGCCTCATGGCACGCGCGCCCTCCCCCATGACCGGGTTCACCGGGTCACCCGGTGCCCTGGCGGGAAGCGTCGAGCTGGCGTGGGATGAGAACAAGACCGTGTACGGTCAGGCCCCCGTGCTGGACTACGTCGTGGAGCGCTCCGCAGACGACGGCAAGACGTGGGAGCTGATCGAGCGCGAGCCAAGCCTCGAGACGAGCCTCACCGTCACCGAGCTTGAGCCGGGCACGTACAGCTTTCGCGTCACCGCATACAGTGAGGCTGGCCGCGGCGACGCCGCGACCATCGACTCGGTGATCCCGAGCGAGGAAGCCCCAGCGATTGATGTCTCGCTCACCGGCAAGGCGCCTGCGACACCGGGGGCTGGCGAACCGATCGTGTGGACCGCGACGGTCACGAATGCTGGGAACACTCCCCTCGCAGACGCCGAGGCTGTGTTCATGCGCGGCGCAGACGACGCAGAGGAGACCGTCCCCGTCGGCGCCCTCGACGTCGGCGACGAAGCGGTTGTTAAAGTGACCACTGAGACCACACCCGAAGAGGTTGCCTCGCTGACTGCGGAGAACGCGGTGGCGGTGCAGGCGATCGATCCGAGCGGCGGCAAGGTCGCGGCTCAGGCGACGGCAACCGTCACACTCGGAGAGCCGATAGGCCCGGTGGTCCCACCGGTCGATCCACCCGTTGACCCGGTGGATCCCGTTGACCCGGTCAACCCGGTCACTCCGGCTGACCCGCCGGCCGTCGGGAAGGGCGCAGGGAGCGGTCTCGCGAGCACAGGCGGGGCTCCCGGCATCGCGGCGCTCGCGCTTGCTGCACTCCTCCTCGGCGGCGGCGCGGTGACGCTGCTCGTGCGGGCACGCCGAACCGTCTAGCCCAGAGACTCGAATGGGCTCGTCCACCCCCACGGTGGCCGAGCCCATTCGAAGTTTCAGGCGCTGTGTGAGTTGTTCGACCCAGCGACGATGCGTCCGAGCAACACCTCAGGCTCGGCGCGGGGACCCGTGAAGAACGGGATCTCCTCGAGCACGTGCCGTCGTGCCTCGGTCGCGCGAAGCTCGCGCATGAGGTCGACGATGCGGGTGAGATCGGCCGATTCGAACGCGAGGAGCCACTCGTAGTCACCGAGCGCAAACGACGCGACGGTGTTCGCGAGCACGTCGCCGTAGTCGCGCGCTGCCGCTCCGTGTTCGCGGAGCATGGTGGAGCGCTCCTCGTCGGGCAGCAGGTACCATTCCTTGCTGCGCACGAACGGGTACACGCAGAGGTAGTCACCCGGGGTCTCCCCCGCGAGGAAGGCGGGGATGTGCGCGCGGTTGAACTCAGCCGCGCGGTGCACGCCAATGTTCGACCAGACCGGCGACAGCCGACCGGCTGCGCCCGAGAGGATCTCCCGGTATCCGGCCTGCAGCGCCTCAGTGGTTGGCGCGTGCAGCCACACCAGCACGTCGGAGTCTGCACGGAAGCCTGCGATGTCGTACCAGCCCCGCACCGCGAGCCCCTCGATTGCGGCAAGCGCATCGATGGTGCGCTGCGTCGCGGCGGCGGGATCCGCGGGAACCGCTGCCGCGCGCTCCTCGCGGAACACGGCAAACATCGTGTAGTTCACCGCCTCATTGATGCTCTCGGCGATAGCACTGTGGTCAATAACGGGGCGGACGGATTCGGTCACGATCGTTCTCCTCTTAATCCTCGGTCCCGGCGAGCACGGGGATCCCCGTCACCTCACCGTGACGCATGCGGCAGCTCCCGGGCGGAGCGACGTCTGGGAGCGCCGGGTAGGCGCCAATAGTGGTGGCGGGGACATCCTCGCCGCGCTCGCGTGCGGCGCGCTCGAGAACCATGTCCACGAGGCCGGAGACGAAGCGGTCACGCACGCCAACGGTGTCGGCGCGGACAGCCTGGATGCCGTGTTCCGCGGCAGTTTCGAGGGCCTCGGTGTCAAGGTCGAACGCGACCTCCATGTGGTCAGAAATGAACCCGATCGGTGCGATCACGACCTTGCGAACGCCGGCCTTGGCGAGTTCCTCAAGATGGTCGTTCACGTCGGGCTCGAGCCAGGGCGTCCGCGGGTCGCCAGAGCGCGAGCAGTATGCCAGCGACGATTCGAACGATGGGGCAACGTCACCGGCGAGGAGCGTGTTGATCGTGGCGAGCACGTCCTCATGCTGCTCACGGTAGCCGGGGCCGGTCGCCGCCGAAGCATCTTGCATCGCGTCGGGAATCGAGTGCGTGACATAGACAATGTGCGCGCCTGCGAGACCGCCGTCAAGCTTCGCCGCCGCCTCCGCGACCGCGTCGGCGTTCGCGAGGACGAAGCCCGGGTCGTTGAAGAACGGCCGAACAATATCAATCTCGGGCGCGATGTCGCCGAGTTCGGAGACCGCCGCCGCGAGGTGCTCTCGGTACTGGCGGCTGCCCGAATACGAGGCGTAGGCGCTCGTGACAATGGTGAGCACGCGCTTGGTGCCGAACGCCGCAGCATCGCGCAGCGCATCAACGGTGTACGGATGCCAGTTCCGGTTACCCCAGATCACCGGCAGCGCGACCCCGCGGCGCGCGAGCTCCGCTTGCAGCGCCTCGAGAAGTTCGAGATTCTGCTCGTTGATCGGGCTCTTTCCACCGAAGTGGCCGTAGTGCTCACCCACTTCCACCAGACGGTCCTCGGGGATATTCTTCCCGACGGTGACGTTCCGCAAGAAGGGAAGCACATCGTCTGGCCCGTTCGGGCCTCCGAAGGAACACAGGAGCAGGGCATCGTAAGGAGCCGCAAGCACGGCAGGCGAAATCTCATTCACGCTCCGTACGCTATTCGACCGAACCTGAACGTCCGATGTGAAAGGTCTGACTTATCAGATCAGACCTATGACTAGAGTAGTTCCGGCGCCACATGACGCCGAAAACCACTCTAGTTCAGCAGGAGAGCAGTGAGCCGCACACGACATCCAGTCTTGTGGACAGCGACCGTTGGCGCAATCGCGCTCGGCGTTGCTGCGCTGCTCTCGCTCATGCTGGGCATCGTGCGCCTCACGCCGGCAGAGACATTCCTTGCACTCTTCACACCGCAGCAGGCAGACATTCAGGCCGCAACCGTGGTGTGGTCGATCAGGCTCCCCCGCATCGTGGTCGCGGCGCTCGTTGGCGCGGCCCTCGCGGTCGTCGGCACGGTCATGCAGGCAATCCTGCGCAACCCCCTCGCCGAACCCGGCATCACCGGCGTCTCGGCAGGCGCCGCAGTCGGCGCGGTCGCTGGCATCACGCTGGGCTTCTCCGGCAATAACCAGTGGGGCGTGCCACTCGCAGCGTTCGCCGGTGCCGCGACGGTCGCCCTGATCCTGCTCGGCGTGCTCCGCAGCAGGCGCGATCTGGGCCCGGGCACCATCATCCTCGTCGGCGTATCCATCAGCGCACTCGCGGGGGCGCTCATTAACGTCCTCATCGCAAACGCGAAAGACGATTCACTCGTCCGCAGCGCCATGTTCTGGCTCTCCGGCGACCTCGAGCTTCGCAGCTGGGATCACGTACTCCTCTCGGTTGGCCCCATTCTGGTGGGGATCGCGATCCTCATGACCCGCCTGCGCGCTCTCGACGCGCTCGCACTCGGCGAAGAGATCGCGTCAACCTCGGGCGTGAACGTCACCCGCGAGCGCACGGTGCTCCTCCTCGTCGCTGCTCTGGTCACCGGAGCAGCCGTCGCAGTGAGCGGCATTATCAGCTTCGTTGGCCTCGTCGTGCCGCACTTCCTGCGACTGCTCGTCGGCGCTTCTCACGCACGCCTCCTTCCGCTCGCGGCCCTCGGTGGCGCGCTCTTCCTCATCCTCGCCGACACCATCGCTCGCACCGCGTTCGGCTCGGTCGTCGTGCAAACCGGAGTTGTCGCAGCCCTCGTTGGCGCGCCCGTCTTCCTGTCGCTCCTCCTCCGAAAGCGCCGCGCATGATCCCCGCGCCCGCAACACTTCTTCCCCTCGAACTCGGCGGCTTCGGGGCGATTCGGGGCAGCGTTGCCCTGAGCGACCCACTCACGCTTCGGCTCGAACCGGGCACGGTACTCGGCATTGTCGGGCCGAACGGGGTCGGCAAGTCCTCCCTGCTCGGCGCGATCGCGCAGTCAGGGGTCTCGAGCTACGGGTCAGCACGCTTCGGGAGTGAGGAACTCACTCGCGCAAAAGCGAAGCGGCGCTCGGAACTTGTCTCACTCATGGCGCAGGATCACGGCGCCCCGGGCGAACTCCGCGTGCGTGAGCTCGTCGGCGTCGGAGCCTGGGCCTCGCGTCGCAGTGATCACGCCGCCGCAGTGGATGCAGCGCTCGCGCGTGCGGGCATCAGCCACCTCGCCGATCGCCGCTACAGCGTGCTCTCCGGCGGACAGCGCCAGCTCGTGCAGCTCGCACGCGTCCTCGCGCAAAACACCCCCATTGTGGTGCTCGACGAGCCCACAAGCGCCCTCGACCTCGCCCACCAGCGCGCTGTCGAACAGATCATGCGTGGCCTCGGCAATCAGGGCCGCATCGTGATCGCCGCAATCCATGACCTCAGCATCGCGCTGAACACCTGCACGCGCGTGCTCCTGCTCGACCCGGGTGGATCGTCGCACACCGGTACTCCGCACGAGGTCCTCGGCCCCGAGCGCGTGTTTGCCGCATACGGCGTTCGCACGACGATCCACACCACCCCGCAGGGTCGCCGCATTCTCGCGGCGGACGACTGAAACCCGGGCGCCATCCGTGCGCTACCGCGAAAGGACCCCATGAACATCGCTCGATCCCTCACCGTTGCCGCGCTCACCGCGGCAACGCTGCTTGGCCTCTCCGGCTGCGCTCCGGCAGCTCCAGCTGCGCCGTCGACAGACGCAGCCCCGGCAGACACCGCAGTGGTGGGCTTCCCACGCACGATCGAGATCCCGGCGGGCCGAGCAGGCGAGGCCCACAGCATTACCGTCGAAAGCGAGCCGCAGGCCATCGCCGCACTCGATTACGAGAGCGCTGAGGTCATCGCAGAGCTCGGACTTGCCGACCGGCTGGTGCTGATCCCGGAGGCCGTGCTCAACCCAACGCTCGGCGGCCATGTCGAGGAGATGCAGGCTGTGCCGCAGACGTTCCCCGTCGCGATGAACCTCGATACCGAAACCGTCATCTCGACCGCTCCAGATCTCGTGGTGATGAGCCCGAGGCACGGCGCCGAAGACACGATCGGTTCCGTGCTTGAACAGGCAGGGCTGACAACGCTGCAGCTCCCGGAGACCTGGACGAGCACCGCGACGCTGTCACGGAACATCGACCTCATCGGTCAGACCACCGGCACCGAGACCGCCGCCACGGCGCTCATCGAGGAGATCGAGTCCGGACTGGGTGAGCACGCGGCTCCGAAGTCGGGCAGTGACAACGCCGACGCGCCGCGTGTCCTCGTACTCACGAACCAGGCCGGCCGACCGTTCGCAACCGCGGGCGGAGCGTTCCCGCTCGAGCTCCTCAACCTTGCCGGTGCTGTCAGCGTGAGTGACGAGATGGGGATGGAAGCCACGGGCCCGATTAGTGCCGAACAAATCGTCCAGGCGAACCCCGACGGCATCGTACTCGTCGACATGAACGGCACTGGGGATCGGATGTACGCGGACCTCCTCGCGAACCCTGCGGTCGCCACGGTTCCCGCAGCGGCCGACGACGCGCTCATGCGCGTTACGGGTCGCGATGTGCAGGCACTCGGCCTCGGCTCGACCGTGACCGGGCTCGAATCCTTCACTGCGTGGGTGGCGACACTCAAGTAACCCGGGAGCTGCCTGAGCGTGCGCCGTCCCGGAGGAGGCGCACGCTCGATACACTCAGTGCATGTCCTCCACACAGCTCGGTTCGCACAAGGTGCGCGAGGCTCATACGTTTCTCCGCTCCCGCATCAGTTCCGGCGAGTGGCCCATCGGCGAGCTCATCCCGAAAGAGCCAGAGCTTATGGATCTCATCGGGGTCGGTCGGTCGACCGTTCGCGAGGCAGTTCGCTCACTGACCACCCTGGGGATGCTCGAGCCCGTGCCAGGCGTCGGCACGTTTGTGCGCGCACGCACGCCGGTGAGCTCACTGCTCACCGAATTCCTCATCGAACAGGATCTCGAGGAGGTACTCATCTACCGCCGCTCGCTCGAGATCGAGGCTGCCCAGACCGCCGCGGTGAAGCGCAGCGATGAGCAGCTCGCGGCACTTCGACGGAGCTATGAACGCAGCCTCACCTTCGACGAGGCACCCGACGGTGCTGCGATGAACCCAGAAAACTGCGAGCGCTGCAACGACATCGCTCGGCCCGACTCATTCCACAGGCTCATCGTTGAGGCGAGCGGCAGCAAGCTCCTGCTCGACCTGTACTCTGGCGTGATGACGGTCCTTGGCCGCGCTGTCGCCAGCGGGGTGGTGTTCCTCGGGATCTCCTCGGACACCATGCACCTCGACCACGGGGCGCTACTCAAGGCAATCGAAGAGCGCGACGTGCGCGACGCCGCACACTCCATGGCGCTCCACGCCGACCGCGACCTCGGTGTGCACGCGGACATGCTGGATCTCAGCCCGAACACCGAGCGCGCCGAGAGCCTCATCGAGGCAGGGTACGACCCGCAGGGCCTCAGCGAGGTATAACCGCTGGGGCGTTGCCGAGTGGGGTGCTGTCGCACGCCGCGCCACTGCACATGCAATCGACGATAGCTATGCCAGATCTTGCGATCTACGGCATAGCTATCGTCGTTTTGAGATTGTCTGTCTGGCGGATGGGCACGGGCCGCCCATCGGCCTAGCGTGAATCGCGCAGACTCACCCGGCCACGCAGTTCGGTGACGCTGTCGACCCCGGTCAACTGCATGGTCCGCAGCGCCTCAGACCGCATGATCTCGAACATTCGGTCCACTCCGCGCTCTCCCCCGGCCATGAGCGCGTACAGGTACGCTCGCCCGACCATGCAGGCGTCTGCGCCCAGGCCGACCGCGGCGAGCACGTCCGCACCCGACAGGATGCCAGTGTCGAGGAAGATCTGTGCGCGACCATTCACGGCCTCGGCGACCTTCGGCAGCAACTCGAGCGGCGTTGGCGCGCGGTCGAGTTGGCGGCCACCATGGTTCGAGACCACGATCGCATCCACGCCGAGGTCGACCACGCGCTTCGCGTCTTCGACGGACTGGATGCCCTTAACGACGAGCGAGCCTTCCCACTCGTCGCGGAGCCACTGCAGGTCGTCGAGATTCAGGCTCGGGTCGAACATCTGCCCGACGAGCTCTGCGACCGTACCGTCGAACGACTTCAGGCTCGCGAACTCGATCGGCTCGGTGGTGAGGATGTTGGCCCACCAGTTCGGGTACATCGCGAAGTCGATGAACGTCTTCATGCTCAACGACGGCGGAATCGTCAGGCCGTTGCGCGTGTCGCGCAGCCGATTCCCTGCGACGGGGGTATCGACGGTCAACACGAGGGTGTCGTAGCCCGCGGCGCGCACCTGTTCGATGAGCTGGCGGGTCGCGTCGCGATCCTTCCACAGGTACAGCTGGAACCAATTGGTACCGCTCGGCACAGCGTCCTGCAGGTCCCCCGGGGCGGTGGTGCCCATCGTCGACAGCGTGTACGGGACGCCGGCGCGTGCCGCTGACCGTGCGACGGCGATCTCGCCCTCGTGCTGCATCATTCGCGTGAACCCGGTCGGCGCGAGAATGAGCGGGAAACTCGCCTCCTTGCCGAGAATCGTCGTACTCGTGCTGACGTCGGCGACGTCGTGCAGCACGCGAGGCTCGAACTCGACGCGCGAGAATGCTTCCCTGGCGCGCCAGATGCTCAGTTCGGCTTCCGCCGCACCGTGAACGTAGTAGAACACGGACTTCGGGGTGCGGCGGCGTGCGGCTTCAGCGAGATCTTTTACGGTGAGCGCACGCTGCAGCCTACGTTCCACCGGGTCAAACTCGGGCTTCTTGAATCCGAGGAGCGGCGAAAAGTCGCTCCACTTCGGGAGCTTCCGCTCGATCTTGCGTGTACCGAGTTCGCTACCGTTGGTGCTACTCACTTCGTGCTGCCACCCGTTCCGAGGTATGCCTGAATAATGCTGTCGTCTGCCAGAAGTTCCGCGGAGCGCCCCGATCGCACGATCGAGCCGTTCTGCAGGATGTGTCCCTCGTCCGCGGCTTGCAACGCGCGCCGCGCGTTCTGCTCAACGAGCACGACCGTGGTGCCACCGGCGCGGATCTCTTCAATCACGTTGAAGATCTCATCGACAATCTTCGGCGCGAGCCCCATCGAGGGTTCGTCCATGAAAATCACGCGGGGTTCGGCGAGCATCGCCCGGCCAATGGCGAGCATCTGCTGTTCACCACCTGAGAGCGACCCCGCCGGAAGCTGCCGCCGCTCGCCGAGCACAGGGAATCGGTCATAGATGCCATCGATCGCAGCTGCGGCTCCGCCGCGCAGCAGCCTCGCTCCGAGCTGCAGGTTCTCAGCGATCGTGAGTGTGCTGAGCACCTGGCGCCCCTCGGGAACCTGCACGAGGCCGCGCTTCACGAGCTTGTGCGCCCCCGTGCGGGTGATGTCGTCACCCTCAAACAGGATTTTACCGCCGGCTGGTTTCACGATGCCGGCGATCGCGTTGATGATCGAGGACTTGCCCGCGCCGTTTGCTCCGACAAGCGTGACGAGCGCGCCCTGGGGCACGTCAAAGGAGATGCCGCGTACAGCCTCAACCTTGCCGTAGCTGACCTTGAGGTCAGTCACGCGGAGAATTGGATCGGCCATGCTTAGCCCCTCCCATCGGTTGAAGCGGAGCCGGCAGCGCCGGCCTGCTCGGCGTCGTCGTCCTGCGCCGCGCCAAGGTACGCGTCGATGACACGCTCGTCGGCCTCGATCTCGGCCGGCGTTCCAGTTGCAAGCAGCTGCCCGAAGTTCAGCACCGCGATGTGGTCGCAGGTGCCGAGCACCATGCCAACGTTGTGTTCAATAAAGACGATCGTCAGGCCGTCGTTCGCGAGCGAACGAATGAGCTCGGAGAGCTGCTCGGCTTCGACGTGGTTCATGCCAGCTGCCGGCTCATCAAGGATGAGTAGCGAGGGATCAGCTGCGAGGGCGCGAGCGATCTCCAGTCGGCGCTGGTCGCCGTATGAGAGCCCCTTCGCTTCGACGTTTGCCTTGTCGATGAGCCCTACGCGGTTCAGGCAGCGAGCAGCCTGCGCGAGCGCGGCCTGCTCGTCCCGACGCGCGGACGGCAGCCAGAGTAGGCGCCGAAGGAACGTCGGTTTCGCCACGAGGTGGGTGCCAATGAGTACGTTCTCGAGCGCGGTCAGCCGGTTGAACAGCTTGGAATGCTGGAAGGTGCGGGTGACGCCGGCCGCCGCGATACGGTGCACGGGGGTGCTGCCGATGTCGACGCCAAGCACGGTTGCCGAGCCGCTCGAGGGCGGGATCAGCCCGCTGATCATGTTCACCAGCGTGGTCTTGCCTGCACCGTTCGGGCCGATGAGCCCGACAACGTCGCCGCTGCGGATCGTGAGATCGACGCCCTGTACCGCGTGCACGCCCCCATATTCCTTGGCGAGTGCGTTGAGTTCAACGACGACCTCACCCTTGGCGGGGTGTGACCGCATCGACGCTGGGGCCACGTTGGCACCGTCCGCGGCGAGGCCGAGCGCGTCAATGTCGATCTTCTGCTTGCGGCGCGGAACGAGGCTCGCGATGCCGCCGGGGAGATAGAGGATCACGATGAGCAGCAGCAGCCCGGAGATGAAGGGCCGCAGCCAGCCGGCTTCGATCCCGACCGCGCGCTGGATCTCCGGCAGCATGGTCTGGAACCCGCTGCCCAAAATGGGGCCGAAGAAGTTGGTGGAGCCGCCAACGACGGCGGTCACGAGACCGTCAATCGCGGTCGAGAAGCTGAAGTCCTCGGGTGCAATGATCCGCATGAAGTAGGCCCACAGCACGCCGTACAGGCCGGCGATTGCGCCTGCCGAGACGAATGCGGTGAGGCGGTGCCGTCCGACATCGATGCCGATCGAGCGCGCGGCGAGCTCGTCCTCGCGGATCGCTTCGAGCGCGCGGCCGTAGCGCGAGCGACCCTGGCGCCAGAACCAGTAGGCGACGACTGCGAGGAGCACCCAGGCAAGCTCGGGGCCGACGACCTTTGGAACGGACATGCCCTGCGCGCCGCCGGTCCACGACTGATTGAGGATGAAGATACGAATGCCCTCGGCGAAACCGAGTGTCGCGATCGCGAGGAAGACGCCGCGGAGCCGCATCGTGGGCAATCCGAGGATGACTGCGGCAAGCGAGCCAACGACCATGCCGATCACGATCGCAATGATGAGTGTCGGGATGGGGCCCCAGCTTGCAGGGGTCGGGGCGAGAGTCGCTGCGACGAACGCCGCGATGCCGGCGAAGCCTGCCTGGCCGAGGCTGAGCTGGCCTGCAACCAGAACTGCGTAGAACGAGTACGCAAAGATGCCGTTGAGGGCGATGAAGACGAGAACGGATTCGGTAAACATGGGTTAGACCTCACGCACCTTCCGCTTGCCGAAGATGCCCTGTGGCATGAGGAGCAGAATGACGAAGAGCAGCGCGAACGCGATGAAGTCACGCCAGCTCGAGCCGATGTATTGGATCGCGAACACCTCCGCGATTCCGAGCACCAGCCCGCCAACGAGCGCGCCGGGGAGCGACCCCATGCCGCCGACGATGATCACGGCGAGGCCCTTGAGCTCGATCGAGGTGCCCATGCTGAGCTGTGCGCTGTTCACATTGAGCGCGAAGAGCACGCCCGCGACCGCGCCGAGTGCCGAGGAAATCGAAAAGGTCATTGCCGTGACGCGGTCGACGTTGATGCCGAGCACACGTGCGGCGGTCGGGTTCTCGGCCACGGCGCGCATCGAACGGCCGAGCGAGGAACGCTTGACGAGCACGTTCAGCGCGATCACGAGCCCGATGCAGATCACGACAATCGCGAGCTGCACGTACGTCGCACTGGCGCCGAAGATCTCAACCTTGCCCTCGGGCGCGGTGCCCTCGGGGAAGCGTCTCGTCTGCGGCCCGAAGAAGGCCTGCAACACGGCGACAATCATGCCTGCCATCGCGATGGAGGCGATAAGGCCCGCGAAGTGCGCATCGGGCCGGTTCTTCAGCGGGCGGAACGCCACCCGCTCAATCACGAGGCCGAGCACCGCGCCAAAGAGGAACACGAGAACGAGGATCACCCAGATCGACAGCTCAAAGGCTTCGGCGAGGCCGATGCCCACGAAGGCTGACGCTGCGAACACGGCGGGGTGCGCCAGGTTCAAGCGGTCAAGAATGCCGAACACCAGGGTAAATCCGATGGCGAACAGCGCATAGATCGAGCCTATAAATAGGCCATTAAGCAATTGCTGCATGGGTGATCCTCGTTCAGGGGTAATGCGGGGTTAGCGCAGAACGGCGAACTTGCCGTCCTTCACGATCTGCACGACGGCGGGGTGCTCGGCGTCACGGTCCGCGTTGATGCTCACGGCACCGAGCGGAGTTGCGACGTCCTTGAGACCGGCGACCGACTCGCGCAGATCGCTACGCTCAGCCGAGCAATCGCTGCGGACTGCGTCGTTGATGAGGTAGAGCGCGGAGTATGCCTGTGCTGCGAACTGGTCGGGCTGCTTGCCGAACTTCTCTTCGTAGGCTGCGAGGAATGCCTGGTTCTCGGGGTTGTCCGAAGCCGAGTTCCACGCTGCACCAACGACAACACCTTCCGCTGCCGCACCGGCGTCAGCCATGAGCTTCGGGTTGTTGAAGCCGTTACCGCCGACGATCGGCTGCTCGATGCCGAGCTCGCGCGCCTGCGTCACCAGCGGGATAGCTGCTTCGATGAGTGCCGACACCACGATCGCGTCCGGGTTCATGTCCTTCGCGGCCGTGAGCAGCGGGCGGAAGTCAGTGTCTGCCTTCGAGAACGTGAGCGTGTCGAGCACCTCAACGTCGGTGCCATCAAGCGTCTCGGCCATGACCTCGTAGCCCGACTCGGTGAACGCGTCGTCGTTGGAGTACATCACGACGACCTTCTTAAGGTCGAACTCGTCGATGACGGCGTCGACGGTCTGCGGGATGACCTGCGCTTCAGTGAGCGAGTCACGGAAGACGTACTCGCCAATGTCGGTGATGCCACCGGCAGTGGTCGAGATGCCCATGACCGGCATGCTCGCCTCGTTAGCGATCGGCATTGCTGCGACCGCGGTGTTCGAGAGCGTCGGTCCGAGCACGATGCTCGTGCCGTCACCGACGAAGGTCTCCATGACGCTAATGCCCTGACGTGGCTCCGAGGCGTCATCTTCGATGTTCAGCTCGTAGGTGACACCGTCCTGTTCGTTGAGCTCTGCGAGCGCAAGCTCGAGGCCCTCCTGCTGGGACAGCCCGTAGCTGCCTGCCGCACCAGTGAGGCTGAGCGCAGCGCCCACCTTGACCGGGCTGTCAATGACGCAGCTGTCACCTGAGCCGGTGCCGACGAGCCCGCCAGCTTCCCCGCCGGACTCACCGCCCCCACCTGTGCTGCTGCATCCAACGAGTAGCAGGGCCGATGCTGATACAACGGCGGCAGCGCGAAGCTTCATCTTCATTGAGTTCTCCAAGCGGTTCTGGGCACGCTAAAGCGCGGACGAATTGACATATGTATCGCACCACGGTGGCACAGCGATAGGAATTATTCAAAGACTCGCCGGAGCGATTCGTGATATGTGCTCAAATCGAAACATACGCAGCCTAGAGGGCAGCAGACAACTCGCCTCATGCGGCGCGCTTCACGCCCACTGCGTGCTGTTCCGACTCACTATCGAGCAGCTGCGGCGGGTGCACTCGATCGAGACGGAGCTCACGATTCGAGACCGCTCGTGCCACTGCTGCATCGCGCGTCAGGACGAGCAGGGCCGCCCCGCTCGTGGCGCGGATACGACCACACAGCTCGATGAACGCCGCCGTATCCCCGTGCTGGTCGTGCGCATCCCAGATCAGCACCCGCGGATCGTGCGCGAGCGCCCGCGCTAGGGCGAGCCGGTGAGCGGGGCCTGGTGCGAGATCACAGACACGCTGCAGCTGGATGTCGGCGCTGAGTCCGACCAGCCGCAGCAGTGCGGCGACGCGCGCGCCGACAGCCGTGGGCGCGGCGGCCGGACGCGACCGGCGCACCGCCCGCCTGAGCTGCGTGCGCACGGTGTGCGTTTCGACGGCTGAGCGGTGCGGATCGTAGGTGACAAGCTGGATCGCGCGCCGCTGCTCGGACGTGCGCATAGCCGCTCGTGGCGCCTGCGCCTCCCCCGCGATCAGCAGCTCGCCACTGATCCGCAACGCTGAGCTGGGTCGCAGTCCGCCGACCAACGCTCGGGCAAGCATGCTTTTTCCGCTGCCTGGCGGCCCGGTGATCGCGAGCGCCTCTCCGGCTTCGACGCTCAGCGTCAACGGCGATGCGGCCGGCGCTCCGTCAGCGAGCAGTACCGAATACTCGCGCAGCTCCAGGTGCGGCCGGTCGTGCCCTCGCTGCAGCGCCCTACGCTGGGCAGCCGAGACGGTCGGCTGGCGGCGACCGGCGGCATACCGAGAAGCAGGCCGCTCCGACGATCCGCCGATGCCGAGCGGCGCAGTCATCGTCCGCTCCGGATAGAAGGTCTCGACGATTTGGCCGCTCTCGAGCACCGAAATCTCGTCAGCGAAGCGCTGCGCCAGTGCCAGATCACGGGTCAGCACCACGACAGTAGCGCGGGTCGTTCGGCGCATACCGGCGAGCGCTTCGAGCACCTCCGCCGTGCCAGCAGCATCGAGACCACCCAGCGGCTCGTCGAGGACCACCAGCCGAGCGGGCTGCACGGCTGCGGGCCGCGCAAGCGCTTGCGCCATTGCGAGGCGGCGGCGCAACGCAGGAAGCAGGGTGGCCGGGTCGCGGTCAAGGATGCGCGCGTCGTTGATACCGACCCGCGCGAGCGCGGCGACGAGCGTGAGTTCGTCGCTCACCGCACCGGGAAATCGGCCAATGAGCGCGGTTCGCAGAGCCTCGCCGACGGTTCGGGCAGCGAGCAGATCAGCTTCGGTCGACTCACCGCACCATGCCACGGCGGCCGCTGCTACTGCGCCCCCTGAGGTCGGAGCGAGCGGGTCAACCTCACCGATCCGCACGCGGCCGGCAGTGTGGCGCAACCCGGGGGCAAGCACCCCTCTGAGCACGTCGCCGAGCACGGTCTTGCCCGACCCCGGTCCCCCAACAATGGCTCGCACCCGCCCGGACTCGGCACTCCCCGACAGGTGCTGCAGCACCGGGCGACGCGCACCGCTGTCAGTCTCGACCGTGAGTCGTTCACACGTAAACATGGCTCTCCCCGCCGGCGCAGCCGCTGCGCCCATGCTCGCCGATCGCACGCTGGAGTTGCACGCCAGCTCGATTCATCTGATGATTGGTATAGGCGAGATCGTAGCATCATTCTTAGGTAAACCTCAGTCACATCTGATGTGATCTTCTGGCGGGCCTCCCCGCACGCCGCCGCACGCACATACAAAGGCCCCACCACTCATGACCGAAACGATGGAGATCCCCCGAGTTCCCCTCGGATTCCTCCTCACCACGCTTGACTACGACGTGAGTGCATCAACCGACTGGCACGAACACGCACACGCACAGCACGAGCTGCTCTGGTCAGAGGGCGGAATTGTCACGCTCGAGGCAGGCGGTCGGGTGTGGGCAATTCCGCCAGCCCTGGGGGTGTGGATCCCCGCGAACGTGCCCCATCGCGCAGCCACAGTGGGCGCGGCACAGGTGCGCGCGACGTACCTCAGCCACGACGCGGGTGTCGCCGACGCAATGCCCGATGCGGTCACGGGAGTGGCCCTGAGCGACGCGCTCCGCGCGCTGCTTCTGCACAACCATCAGGCGGCGATTGGGGAGGCGGCACGCCTGCGTCTCCAGCACGTCATCCTCGACCTGCTCGCGCCAGCCCCACACACCTCGTTCGAGCTCAGCATGCCAGCGAGCCCACACCTCCGCGCCATCGCCGAGGCGGTGCTCACGAACCCCGCCGACAAGCGCACGACCGCTGACTGGGCGCAGCTCCACGGCATGCACCAGCGCACCCTCGCGCGGCAATTCGAGGCGGAGACCGGCGTGACGTTCACTCAGTGGCGGATCCATGCGCGACTCCAGCTCGCAATCCGCGAGCTCGCGAACGGAGCAGCTGTCGTGTCCATTTCCCGACGGCTCGGCTATCGCAACCCGTCGACCTTTATCGAGCACTTTCGCGCACTCACTGGCCAGACACCTACGGAGTACACGCGGGCCGACTCCCACTCAGCCGCGGCCTAAAAGTACCAAAACCGGCACAAGTTGTCACCAAACCGGGACGGCCGATCACTACCGTTAGTTAGGTTGCCCTTACCAACATCGGATGAGGCCGTCTCGGCCCCCGAAGCACCATCACTCACCAGGAGTCCCATGTCTGTCATGTCGTCTGCCCGCACCCCCGGCAGGGTCGCACTCTCCCTCGCCGCCGCGGCCACCGCGCTCGCTCTCACCGCCTGCGCAGCGCCCGCGAGCAACTCCGAGGACACCGACGCGACCCGCGTCTACGAGAACGAGTTCGGCACCGTCGAACTCCCCGAGACAGTCGAGCGGATCGTATCCGTCGATTTCTACACCCCCGCGGCCCTGCTCGACGTCGGCGTCACCCCCGTCGGCGTCGTGAACAGTTACTTCACCGACACCGAGGGCCTCGCAATTCCGCTGAGCTACAGCGAGCCCATCCGCGAGTCCGACGCGCAGTCAATCGGCGAGTACTACGAGCTCAACCTCGAAGCCATCGTGCAGGCGAAGCCCGACCTTGTCGTGGCTACCCAGGATTTCTTGCCCCTCGATGACCCCATGCGCGAGGAGATTGAAAAGATCGCACCGATCGTCACGTTCAACGCCCGCGATGGTGAAGCCTGGCGCACGCGCTCCGTCGAGCTTGCAAAGATTCTCGGCAAGGAAGACCTCGTGCAGCCGCTTGAGCAGAAGTACAACGAGCGCCGCGACGAGATCAAGGCCAAGTACCAGGATCTCCTCTCGGACAACATCATTACCCTCTTTGCGCCGATGGAGACCGAGTGGGGCACCTACTCCGACAAGCACTTCATGACCCCGATCCTCCGCGACCTCGGCGCGAATTTCAGGGAGCAGCAGGATGACGAGGTGAACCCCGACGGCTTCCCCGAGTGGTTCTCGTACGAGGAACTGAACCGCCTCTCGAACGCGGACATCGTGTTCACCCTCATGAACACCCCGGACGAGCAGCTCGCGACCCTCGAGAAGAACACCCTCTGGAACAACCTGCCCGCCGTGAAGAACGGCATGGTGTTCGAGTACATCAACCTCGGCCCGACCGGCTCTTTCGGCTGGGCGATGCAGAACCTCGACGACCTTGACGAGCGCCTCGGTGAGGTCCAGGCGAAGCTCGACGCGCAGTCGTGACCCAGGAACTCTTTGTCGCGGAGGTGACGCGCACCACCCGGCTGACGCCGGGTATGGTGCGCGTCACCTTCGGCGGCGCCGATCTTGCCGCGTTCACGACGACCGGCATTGGCGACGAATTCGTTCGAGTACGGTTCCCTGACGCTTCCGGCCACCTCAGACTGCCGACACTCGACGAGGCTGGGGTGTGGCACGAACCGGAGGGCGACGACTCGCACATCGAGCCGTACACGATCCGCCACCACGACCGCGCAGCCGGCGAGGTCACCCTCGACTTCGTGGTGCACGGACACGGCAAGGCAGGGGCTTGGGCGAGCGCGGCAGCTCCGGGCGACCGTGTCGCCTTCAACGCGCCCCGCGGGCTGTACCAGCCGCCAACCGGCGCACAGACACAGCTCTTCGTCACAGACGCGACTGGTATTCCGGCGCTCGCGCGGCTGGCCGAGCAGCTCCCGGATGGCGTCCAGGCCGTGGCAGCGATCGAGGTTGCCGAAGCCTCTCACCGGCTCGACATCGGCGGCGAGCGCATGCAGGTGGAGTGGATCGTGGGCCGCGGCAACGGCGTGGGTCCGAGCGCAATTACCGAAGCGCTGCGGGCGATGCCGATCTCCGCGGAATGCTACGTCTGGGTTGCCGGTGAGGCTGGGGCCCTGCGCGATGCGCGACGGTACCTTCGCCACGAACGCGGGCTCACCCCCGACCGCTACGACGTGATCGGGTACTGGCGCGACCGGCAGGAAGAGTGGCTCGAACACTATGAGGCGCTCGGCACGGATACGCTCACTGCGCTCGCCGCGATCTGGGAGTCGAGCGACGATCACGAGCAGAACCGCGACCGCTACGAGTCGCGACTTGCAGAGCTCGGGCTGTGACCGCACCGGGCCAGACGCGCCCCACCACCCTGGCAGCCAGGCGGGTGCTGTTCCTCGGTATCGCACTCGTTCTCGTAGCTGCGACGCTGCTGCTGAGCCTCTGGGTTGGGGTGCGGACGATCGAGCTCGACGTGCTGTGGCGCGTACTGTGGCACCCGGATGGGAGCGAGGAGGCGTACATCGTGACCGAGCTGCGTGCCCCGCGCGCGGTTCTCGCGATGCTGCTTGGCGCGGCGCTCGGTGTTGCCGGTGCGCTCATCCAGGCGCTGACGCGCAATCCGCTCGCCGACACCGGCATTCTCGGTGTCGGCGCGGGCAGCAGCTTCGCGGTCGTCGTCGGTATCGCGTTCTTCGGGGTGACGAGCCTCTCGCAGTACCTCTGGCTGAGCTTCGCCGGCGCGATCGTCGTGACGGTTCTCGTCTACGCGCTCGGCTCGATTGGGTCACTCGGCGCGACACCAGTGCGGCTCACGCTCGTGGGCGTCGCGCTCGGGGCGCTCCTCGGTGGCTTCTCGTCGGCGATCACCATGCTCAACCCCAACGCGTTTGACGACCTCCTGCGGTGGAGCGCGGGCTCGCTCGCTGGCCGCGGTTGGGGCACGCTTGAGCAGATTTGGATCCCGATCGCTCTCGGTCTCGCCCTCGCGCTCATCGCGGGCCGCCCGCTCAACGCGATCGCGCTCGGTGACGACGTCGCCAAGTCGCTCGGCGCCGGCGTGGTTCGCACGCGGGTGCTCGTGATCGTAGCGGTGACGCTGCTCGCGGGCGCAGCGGCAGCGGCAGCGGGGCCCATCGGCTTCGTCGGGCTCATGGTGCCCCACGTTGTCCGCTGGTTCACCGGGCCGGATCAGCGGTGGATCATCCCGTTTTCGGCAGTTGGTGCTGCCCTCCTGTTGCTGGCATCTGACGTCGTGGGGCGGGTGGTGCTCGCGCCGAAGGAACTTGAGGTTGGCATCGTGACGGCCTTCATCGGCGCCCCTGTCCTCATCGCGCTCGCACGGCGCAGAAATGTGAGCGCACTGTGACCGCCACTCCCTCCGTCGACTTCGGTTATCCGACGCTGTCTTCGCAACGGCCGCGGCTCTCCTGGCACGTGTCCCGTCGCTCCGTGCTCGTCGTCGCGATCCTCAGCGCACTCACGATCGCTGCGATACTGCTGTCGATCGCAACGGGCACGTATACGCTGTCTCTGCGCGACGTCCTCGCAGGGCTTGCCGGAACCGCGGACGAGGGAACCGTGCTCGTCGTGCGTGAGTGGCGACTGCCACGCGCACTCCTCGCTGCGCTGTTCGGCGCCGCACTCGGCATGAGCGGTGCCGTCTTCCAGTCACTCACACGCAACCCGCTCGGTTCCCCCGACATCATCGGCTTCGCCTCGGGTTCGTACACGGGCGCGCTCATCGTCATGCTCGTCACGGGTGGCGGATACTTCGCGGTTGCCGCTGGCGCGCTCGGCGGCGGTATCATCACCGCATTCATCGTCTTCGCGCTTGCATACCGTCGCGGGGTGCAGGGCTTCCGACTCATCATCGTCGGTATCGGCGTCTCGGCGATGCTCGCTGCGTTCAACACGTTCCTGATGCTGAAATCGACGGAGAGCGAGCAACTCACTGCTGCGGTGTGGGGCAGCGGTTCGTTGAACGGCCTGACGGTCGCGACACTCGGCCCGGCACTCATCGTATTCGCGGTCTTGCTCGTGCCGACGTTGCTCCTCTCCCCCGCGCTGCGTGTGCTTGAGCTCGGCGATGACGCGGCCGGTTCCCTCGGTTCGCGTCCGAACGCGGTCCGTCTCGCAGCAATCGTGTTGGGGGTCGCACTGGTTGCCCTCGTCACTGCGTCTGCAGGCCCCATCGCGTTCATTGCACTCGTCGCACCGCAGATCGCACGCCGGCTCACGCGCGCGGCGGGCGTCGGCATCATCGCGGCGGGTGCGACGGGCGCGCTACTCCTCGTGGTGAGCGATTTCATCGGGCAGCGACTGTTCGCGCCGATGCAGCTCCCGGTCGGCATCATCACCGTGTCCGTTGGCGGCCTCTACTTCGTATGGCTGCTCGTCCGCGAAACCAGGCGCCGATAATGACTCCACAAGAAAGACAACGCATGGCCGCTCAGTTCCTCTCTCCCGACACCCGTTTGCGCGCGCAGAATGTCACGCTCGGCTATGACGAGCGGGTGATCTCCGAGCATCTTGATGTGCGCATCCCAGACGATTCATTCACGGTCATTGTCGGGCCGAACGCCTGCGGAAAGTCGACGCTGCTGCGCGCCCTCGCGCGTCTCCTGAAGCCGGCCGCCGGCACGGTTGTGCTCGACGGAAAGTCGATTCACGAGCGCAAAGCGAAGGCGTTCGCTCGCGAGGTCGGGTTGCTCCCGCAGACCTCACTCGCGCCCGACGGTATCGTCGTCGCCGACCTGGTGTCGCGAGGCCGCTACCCACACCAGGGCATCGTCCGACAGTGGTCACACGGAGACGCCCGCGCGGTCGCGGACGCGCTCGATGCCACGAACACGACCGAGCTCTCAACCAGGCTCGTGGACGAACTCTCAGGAGGCCAGCGGCAGCGGGTGTGGGTCGCGATGGCGCTCGCGCAGGAGACGCCGCTGCTGCTGCTCGACGAGCCGACAACGTTCCTCGACATTGCGCATCAGATTGGCCTGCTCGAGCTGTTTCGGTCACTGCACGCGAGTGGCAGGACGCTCGTCGCCGTGCTCCACGACCTGAACCACGCCGCGCGTTACGCGACGCACATCATCGCGATGAAGGACGGGCGAGTTGTCGCCGAGGGGCCGCCGCGCGACATCATCACCCCTGCGCTCGTGCGCGAGGTCTTCGATCTTGAGTGCGTCGTGATCGCCGATCCGGTGACGGGCAGTCCGTTGGTCGTGCCGCTCGGCACGTCGACGGGCGCTTCCCAGCCCCGGGCCCCGCTCTCCCGACCCGAATAATCCTCTGCGAGGCTTATTCGGCCTTGGAAAGGGCCGGGAGGGAAAAAACGGGGCGGTGTAGATGGTTGGGGAGGGGCAGACGGCCTGAGTGGCGGCGCAGCGGCTCGCTTGCGCGGCACGGCTGACGGCACCGCGCTGCACGGCCCCGGTGCCAGCACGTCCTCCACCCCGTTCGTCCCCGAGTTGTTGAGTCTGAGCCTTTTGCCGGGTGTAGAAGGCTCAGAATCAATAACTGGGGAAGGAGAGGCGCTGTTCGCGCGCAATAGTGGCACAAACTGATGGGGCCTCGGGCTGCTGCTCCGCAGCCTTGCCGTGAGTCAGCGACGCGAACCGCGCGGGAGTCCCGGGAGCCAGCGCCCGCCAGGCGGGGCAAGCCGATGCATGGACAGGGGCAGCTGCCAGCCCGCGCGGGCAGCCGGCACAGTGAGAGCCTGGGGCCCAGCTAGCTCAGGCGCGTGCGCGGGGCGATGTTGTAGGTGTCCTCGGGGTCTCGGTTCACGACGTCACCGAGCGCTGTATCAATCGCGGCGAGCATGTCAGCATCGAGCGTCATTCCGGACGCCTTCACGGTGTCGGCGAGCTGCTCAGGCCGGGAGGCACCGACGAGTGCTGCGGACACATTCGGGTTCTGCAGCACCCATGCGATCGCGAGCTGCGCCATGGTGATTCCAGCCTCGTCCGCAATGGGTCGCAGCCGTTGCACCGCGGTGAGCAGATCGTCGCGCATGAACGATTCGATGAAGCGCGAGCCGCTGTGCGGGTCTGTGGCGCGCGACCCCTCCGGTCGCGGCTGCCCCGGCAGGTACTTGCCGGTGAGCACGCCCTGCGCCATCGGCGACCACACGATCTGCGAGATCCCGAGATCCGCAGACGTCGGGACCACTTTCTCTTCGATCACTCGCCACAGCATCGAATACTGGGGCTGGTTCGATACGAGCTGGACGCCGAGTTGACGGGCGAGCTCGTGCCCTTCCTGCAGCTGCTCGGCGGTCCACTCAGAGACGCCGATGTACAGCGCTTTGCCCTGCCGAACTACGTCTGCGAACGCCTGGAACGTCTCTTCGAGTGGGGTCTCGTAGTCGAAACGGTGGGCCTGGTAGAGGTCGACGTAGTCGGTGCCGAGGCGGCGCAACGAGCCGTGAATCGACTCGAAGATGTGTTTCCGGCTGAGCCCAGTGTCGTTCGGGCCCTTCGCTGCAACCGGGAAATAGCACTTCGTGAAGATTTCGAGCCCCTCGCGGCGCTGCCCGGCGAGGGCGTTCCCGAGCACGACCTCAGCCGCCTGGTTGGCGTACGAGTCCGCGGTGTCGAACGAGGTGATGCCAGCATCAAGCGCTGCATGCACCGTCTTCACCGCGGCCTCGTCGCCCACCTGCGAGGCGTGCGTCACCCAGTTGCCGTAGGTGATCTCCGAGACCTTCAGACCACTGTTTCCGAGATAGCGATAGTTGACCATGGCCCCACGCTAACCCGATTGTGCTCCGTACGGGCTCCTAATTCAGGAAGATATCGGGGAAGAGCCGGTCGTCGGGAGTTCCAGGAACGGCCGCATAGCCCGAGAAGTCGGTGATGCCGTCCGCGGCGAGCACGTCCTCGACGATAAGCGTCTGTCCGGAGTAGGACGCAGCAGGCTTGGTGAGCACCGAGTATGCCGCGTCAGCGTAGACCGCTGGTGTGCGACTCGCAGCCATGACTTTGTCTCCGCCGAGCAGGTTCTGCACTGCCGCAGTCGCAATTGTCGTCGCTGGCCAGAGCGTGTTCGCGGCGACTCCGGCCTCCGCGAATTCAGCGGCGAGCCCGAGTGTCGCCATCGTCATGCCGTATTTAGCGAGCGTATAGCCGGTGTGCGCACCCAGCCACTTGGGCGTGATGTTCAGGGGCGGTGAAAGCGAGAGGATGTGCGGGTTCTCGGCGTTCTTCAGCGCCGGGATCGCCGCGCGCGAAAGCATGAACGTGCCACGCACATTCACGTCTTGCATGAGGTCGTACTTCTTCGGGTCGAGCGCGCTAGAGGGCGACAGGTCGATCACGCTCGCGTTGTTCACCACAATGTCGATACCGCCGAACTCTGCGATGGTCTGCTCGATGGCCCGGGTGATGTCCTCATCGCTGCGCACATCACCGACGATGGCGAGTGCCTGCCCGCCGGCCGCGCGAATCTCCTCCGCAGCGGTGTGGATCGTGCCTTCGAGCTTCGGGTGCGGGGTATCGGTCTTCGCGAGCATCGCAATGTTCGCGCCGTCGGCCGCCGCGCGCAGTGCAATCGCGAGGCCGATGCCGCGACTGCCGCCCGACATCAGGATGGTCTTCCCGGCAAGGTTCATAGCTACTCCTTCGTAATATGCGGTGCCCACGGGGCAACAGCGTGCCCTCAGCTAATCAGATACCCGAGGGAGGCTGCAACGTTTTGTATTTCTTTGCGCATCCTTGCCAAACGGGGCGCCGATACCGCATGCGATTTGCACTATCTCATGCGGTATACCGGCGAGATCCCGATTCCTTCAGCGCCCGTTCGCGTGACCGAGCCGCCACCCAGCGGCTTGACTCTTCTCGGTCCAATACCGGGCGTAAGCGCCGTCCAACGCGAGGAGTTCCTCGTGAGTGCCCTGTTCGGCGATCCCACCTTGGCCGTTGAGCATCACAATGTGGTCGGCACCTCGGATCGTCTGCAGCCGGTGCGCAACGACGACGAGCGTGCGACCTTCCCTGATCTCGTCGATCGCGGCAGAAATCGCCTGTTCGTTGCCAATATCGAGCGCCGCTGTTGCCTCGTCGAGCAGCACGATTGGGGAGCCTTTGAGCAGGGCTCGCGCAATGGACACGCGCTGCCGTTCACCCCCTGAGAGGTTGCTGCCGCCCTCGCCAACCTGCGCGTCCCACCCGCCGGGCATCCGGGCGACAATCTCGTCGACCCTGGCCCGACGGCCCGCAGCCTGCACCGATTCAGGGGATGCAGTCGGGTCACCGAGCGCGATGTTTTCGAGAATCGTCCCGCCAAAAAGGTACACGTCCTGGAACACGGGTGACACCGCCCGGGTGATGCCAGCACTACCAATCTCCGGGAGCGGGCATCCTCCCAGCAGCACGGTGCCGTGCTCGGGGTCGTAAAACCTGGCGATGAGCTTAGTGATCGTCGTCTTCCCGGAGCCCGACGGCCCGACGATCGCGGTCATCGCGCCGGGCGGCGCCGTGAAACTCAGGCCGTCGAGCACCGGGGTGTCGCCGTAGCCGAAGGTCACGTTCTCAAACGTGATCCCGAAGTCGCAGGGCTGTGCGGGCGTCGCTGGCTCAGCCAGCGTCGGCTCAGCGAGCAGCCCTTCGATGTACCCGAGCGTATTCCCGGCCATCTGCATTCCGCCGCCGAGGGCCCCCGAGTTCGTGATGGGCTCGCTGAAGCGGACCACGAGCACCACGAGCGGCAGCAGCACCGCGACACTCAACGATCCCCCGAGCACGAGCCAGGTCCCGACCGCAAGCACCGCGGCGATGAGCACGCGCACCGCCGTGCCGAAGAGCGCGATGCCGGCGCCGCCTGTGAGATGCATTGTCCGCTTCGCGGCGTGCTGGTGACGCAGCGCGTCGTCGACGAGCTTCGTCGAGATCGAGTTGTCCCCCGCAGCGCGCAGCGCTGGCTGCACGAGACCGAACTCGATCACGCGCGCCGACGATTCCGCGGCCGCTGCCACCTCGACTTCGTCGGCGCTTCGGGTTCGTGCGCCGATCCACCGGTACAGCCCCCAGATGAGGGGGACGCCGATCGCCATCGTCGCGCCTATGCGCCAGTCGATGACGAGCACACCGACAAGCACGGTCGCGGGTGTCACGAACGCGCTAATGATCGCCCGCAGCAGCGCATAGGGCGCTGCAGCGACGAATGTCACCCCGCGCGTCGTGATGTTCGCGAGCTCCCCTGCCCGGTCGTGCGCGAACCACCCGAGCGGCAGCTCGACGACCCGATTACCAATGAGCTGAAGCTGTGCTTCGATGAGTTCGACAGCGGAGCGCTGCCCGTAGGCGCTCCCGATGAGAAACACGACGGCGTACACGGTTCCGGCGGCCACAAGCACGAGTAACCACCGAATGCTCGCTGCGCTGTCTCCCGCGAACAGCGCACCGAGCAGCGGTACGAGCAGCAGAAACACGGCCCCCTGCAGCACCGCTCCGGCGACGAGCCAGCCGAGCAGCGCGCGGAGGGTTCGGCTCGTTGCCTCATCGGAGAGGGCAAGAAGGCGTCTGATCATGTGCGGGGTCCTGTCTGTGAGGGGGCGAGGGGTCGGCTATCCGAAGCCGCGGTGGTTGCACCGCGGGCGCGCTGGTAGCTCTGCCACATCCCGGCGTACACGCCCCCAGCGGCGGTGAGCTCAGCGTGCGTTCCGCGCTCGACAATCGCGCCAGCCTCGAGCACGAGAATCTGGTCGGCCGCGGTGATCGTGTGGAGCCGGTGCGCGATCACCAGGAGTGTGCGCTCGCGTGCCAGCTCGGAGAGCGCGGTCTGGATCGCCGCCTCCGAATCAGGGTCTGCGAAGGCGGTCGCCTCGTCGAGCACGAGGATGGGGGCATCCGTCAGCAGCGCTCGTGCGATGGTGAGCCGCTGCGCCTCGCCGCCAGATAGGTGCGCGTCTTCGCCGATGACGGAGTCGTAGCCGCGCGGGAGCTCGAGCACGCGCTCGTGGATCTGCGCGGCGCGTGCGGCCGCCGTGACCTGTTCCGGTGTCGCCTCCGGCCTGGTGAGCCGAATGTTGTCGCGGATCGTGGTGCGCAGCAGATACGCGTCCTGGAACACGAATCCGACGGCGCCGTACAGCCCATCACCGCCGAGCTCGCGCACGTCGCGCTCCCCGATCCGCACGGCGCCGCCAGTGACGTCGTAGAAGCGGGGAACGAGTCGCGCGAGCGTGGACTTGCCCGATCCCGAAGCGCCGACAAGCGCGGTCACGGTGCCTGGGAGGCACGATGCGGTGACGTCCCGCAGCACGTCGCGCTCCCCGTCGTAGCTGAATCGCACTCGGTCAAACGCCGCACCAGTCCCGGTAGGTTCCGCCGGGTGCTCTGGCTGCGGCATCGGAGGGCTCGCGAAGAACTCGCGGAGGCTGTCGCGGGCTTGGAAGGCCGCGCGAAGAAACTGGGTGGAGAACCCCAGCTGCATGAGCGGTGCCGTGAGCCCCACCCCGAGCAGCAGCGCCGGCAGTACGTCGAGTGGGGCGATCGTCCCGGCAGCGGCGAGGAGCACACCCGGAGTCGCGATGAGCAGCAGCGACACCACCGGCGAGGTGAGCAGTTCGACGAGCGCCGCCCAAAACGCCGAGTCGCGCATCCAGCCGCCGTAGCGCGTCGCGTACTGCTGCGACTCGTCGGTGAATCGCTGGTGGCTGCGGCCGGCGAGGCCGAACGACTTCACGACGGTGATACCGTGCACGTATTCGATCGTCGCGGCACTCAACCGTTCGACGGCCTGCTCGTAGTGCACCCGCTGCTCGTCTGCGCCGCGGTTCATCATCGCGAACACCCAGGCGGTGAGCACGATGGGGACGAGCGCGAAGAGCGCCATGCGCCACTCGACGACGAAGAGATAGGCGAGCGTGATCACCGGCACCGCGACCGCCGTGATCACATCTTGGATGGCATGCGCGATGAGTTGGTGGATCGCATTCACATCGTTGTCGACCGCCTTCTTGATCGCCCCGGTAGAGCGCCCGTCGAACCACCCGAGCGGCTGCGTGCGGAGGTGCCGCACGATGCGGCCGCGCAGGTCGAGCTGCAGGTCATTGTCGGCCAGGTGGCTCACGAGGCCCGAGGCGCCAGCACTCACGAAGCTCAGCACGAGCGCACCAACGATGACGAGGATGGCACTCCAGGCGCGTGTCGGGTCGACAGGCAGCCCAGCGAGCGCCGGCCAGAGCGCACGCGCGAGCTCGATCATGCCGATGAAGGGCACCACGCTCGCAACCGCACCGACGAGGCTCAGCGTCACGATGATCCAGATCTTGCCGCGCACTGCAGCAAACAGGCTCAGCGGCTTCCGGGAGTCGGGTGGCGGGTGGTTCGACATGTTCTGCTTCTCTCGTTCTCGGTGACTACTTCAGCTTGCGCAGCCAAGTTAGGTTGCCCTAAGTTAGGTGTGATGAATCTAGAACCGCGTTCTAGTATGCCATTCTTCCGGCCGTTTTGGCCATCTCCCGAGAGGAACCTCATGCCCACTCCCATCCGTCGCGCCATACTCGCGGCCTCCGGCCTCGCGATCGCCTCGTCGCTGCTCCTCACAGGCTGCGCCGGACCCGGCGCAGCCCCCGCCCCAGACGCGGGCGGCGCCACGCGCACCATCACGAGTGAGGCAGGTGAGGCCACGATCCCAACGGACCCGTCGATGATCGTTGCGCTCGATGAGCCATCGGCGCTGAACATGATGAGCATCGGCGTCGTCCCCGACATCGTTTTCGCGTCGTGGCGGACGACAGTGCCGCGCGAGATCATCGAGGACGCCGGCATCACCGTCGTCGACACATCGGAGTTCTACCCAGCATCCGAGGAGGTCGCCGCGCATAAGCCAGACCTCATCGTCGGCACGTGGGCTGACGGCTGGAGCCAGAGCGCGCCTGACTATAGCGAGATCGCACCGATGGTCGGCGGGCTCTACACGGCGACCGGCGCCGAGATCATCGAAGCGTACGGCGAGTACTTCGACCGCGCGGAAGAGGCCGCTGGAGTCTCGGCAGCCCTCGAAGCAGCGACCGCAGCCGCAGCAGACGCGCAACCAGCCGACGGGCAGTCACTCTCGGTGCTCATGTCGTTCGGCGGGGACATGCCGCTGTACATGGATTCCGATAACTCACTCCACAGCTCGATCGCCGACTCCGGTTTCACACGGCCCACGCTGCAAGACACCGCACCCTCCGAAGGCAGTGCATACGGTGGCTGGACGACGTTCTCGCCGGAGCAGCTCACCGAGCACGACGCAGACGTGCTCGCGGTTGCCGTCGGCCTGCAGTACTCACTCGAGGGCGTCACAGAGCTCGCGCCGTACGACTCACTCGAAGCCGTGAAGCAGCAGCGCTCGGTGATCGTCGACGGTGATATCTGGTCGGGCGGCGCCGCGTTCTACACCTACTGGGTGCTGCGTGACCTCGAATCGATCGCCTCGGGCGAGCTCGTGCCAGGAGTCACCGCAGACGCCGCGTCGCGCTGGTCGGACTACACCGCCGCAATCGCCCGCTAGTCGTGACGGTGTCGATACCAGCGGCGTGGCGGGGAGCCCGGTTCCGGGTGCCCCGCCGCGTCGGCGGCGAGCGCCTGGGCGGGGTCGCCGGGCGGATCGCGGTGCTCTGCGCGGGCGTCGGGGTGCTCGTCGCGACCGCGTGGTTCAGCCTGTTCGTCGGCGCCGGTGATGCTTCTCCCGCGCAGGTTGTCGCCGCTCTCGGTGGCCACGACGGCAGCAACGCCGCAACCATCGTGCGCGACATGCGGCTCCCCCGCGGCTTGACCGCGATGCTCGTCGGGCTCGCGCTCGGTGTCGCTGGCACCATCATGCAGGCTCTCATTGGTAACCCGCTCGCAGACCCGGGGCTCCTGGGCGTGAACGCGGGTGCCGGGCTCGCCGTCGTGGTCGCAGTCGGGTTTCTTGGCCTCGTCGGGTTCAACGCGTACATCTGGTTCGCGCTGTGCGGCGCGCTTGTCGTATCGCTCTTTGTGTACGCCATCTCTGCGACCGCCGGTCGCGGCTCGCCGTTCACGGTCGTCCTGTCGGGGGTCGCGGTCTCGGCTGTACTGATGGGTGTGACGAATGCGCTCGCGCTCATCGACCCCACCCGGTTTAACGCGCTGCGAACCTGGATGGCCGGCAGCGTCACTGGCCGGGATGGCGGGAGCATGCTCGCCGGTTCCTTCATCATCCTCGCGGGGCTCGTTGTCGCGGTCATCATCGCTGCTCCGCTGGCGCAGCTAGGACTCGGCGAGGATACGGCGCGCTCACTCGGCGTGCGCGTCGGCCCCACCCGGTTTGGCGCGACGATTGCGGTCATGCTGCTTGCCGGAACGGCCACCGCGCTCGGCGGCCCCATTATGTTTGTCGGCCTCATGGTGCCGCACCTCGCGCACGCGCTCGTCGGCCCGAGGCTGGTCTGGGCCATCGTGTATAGCGCGGTGGGCGGAGCTCTCCTTGTGCTGCTCGCGGACATGGTCGGTCGGGTTGTTGCCCCACCAGGCGAGGCCCCAGCAGGGCTCATCACCGCGATCCTCGGCGCTCCAGTGCTCGCGCTGCTCGCGCAGGGCCGTCACGGGGCAGCCTCGTGACGGGCTCGGGCGGGCCCGTGGATTTCGGCGCAGGGCGAAGCGTGCTGCGCGTGCGCGGCTACTCGGCGCTGTGGAACACCCGTGTCGCCGCGCTCGTCGCCCTCGCGACGATCGGCGGCATCGGGGCATTCCTGCTCGCCGTGTCACTCGGCAGCTACCCGATCCCCCTTGCCGAGGTGTTCGCGATCCTCGGCGGCGCAGATCACGGGTTCTCATCCCAGGTCGTGCTTGAGTGGCGGCTCCCCCGCGCGGTCGCCGGCCTCGTGTTCGGCGCGGGCCTCGGAGTATCTGGCGCGATCTTCCAGTCGCTCACGCGAAACCCGCTCGGCAGCCCCGACGTCATCGGGCTCGGCGCGGGCGCATTCACGGGCGCCCTGCTCGCGGTGCAGTTCACGGACTCGCGGCTCGCGGTCATCGTGTTCGCGCTCATCGGCGGGCTCGGTGCCGGGCTGCTCGTCTACCTACTCTCCTACCGGCGCGGCCTATCGGGGATGCGGTTTGTCATCGTCGGCATCGCGGTCGCGTCGGCCCTCACCGCAATGAACTCGATCCTGCTGCTGCGCATGAACACGTTCACCGCAACCACCGTGAGCGTGTGGGGTCAGGGCAGCCTCGGTGAACTCAAGTGGCCAGCCGTAACGCCGGTCGCCATCGCGGTCGGTCTGCTCCTCGGATGCGCGAGTGCCCTCGCCCCCGCCCTACGCCAGCTCGAACTCGGGGACGCTGCAGCACACTCCACGGGCGTGCGTGTCGAGCGTGCTCGCCTGTTGCTATTGCTCGTCGGCGTGCTCCTCACCGCAGTGATCACGAGTATCACGGGCCCGATCGCGTTCATCGCGCTCATCGCCCCGCAGCTCGCCCGAATCACGAGCGGATCGGCCGGAGCCACGCTCGCGGGCTCAGCGGCGAGCGGTGCGCTGCTCCTCAGCGTCGCGGACCTCGCGGGAGCCCACCTGTTTCGCGTGTCCGTTCCCGTCGGCGTCGTCACCGCCGTGCTCGGCGGCGGATACCTCATCGGACTACTCATCAGAGAGGCAAGATCACGGTGATCGAACTCCGCAACACCACCCTGGGATACGGTCGCACAACGGTTGCGACCGATCTCACGCTCACCATTCCCACGGGTTCCGTGACGATGATTGTCGGCCCGAACGGCTGCGGCAAGTCCACTGCCCTGCGCGCTCTGTCACGCCTCATCAGGCCGACAGCGGGCACGGTGGTGCTCGACGGCGCCGACATTCACGGTCTCGCCACCCGCGACCTCGCACGCAAACTGGGGATCCTCTCCCAGCACCCGACGGCCCCGGCCGGGATTCGGGTCGCAGAGCTCGTCGCTCGCGGCCGCTACCCTCACCAGGGAGTCGCGAGCCGCTGGAGTGCGCAGGACGAGGCCGCCGTCGCCGAGGCACTGCGCCTCACCGGCGTCGCCGAGCTGTCTGCCGAGCCGGTTGACCGGCTCTCTGGCGGGCAGCGCCAGCGGGTGTGGATTGCAATGGCCCTCGCCCAGCGCACCCCGCTCCTACTCCTCGACGAGCCCACCACTTTCCTCGACCTCGCTCACCAACTCGACGTATTAGAGCTCTTTGGGGCGCTCGCTGCCGAGGGGCGCACCGTCGCCGCCGTCGTGCACGACCTCACCCAGGCCTGCCGCTTCGCCACGCACCTCATCGCGATGCGCGACGGCACGGTCATTGCTGCCGGGTCACCACGGGACATCGTCACCCCGGAGCTGCTCCGCGCAGTCTTCGACGTCGAGGCGACCGTGACCGTTGATCTCGATAGCGGGATCCCACACGTGCTGCCGCTGCGTACGGTTCGGAGCACGGCACGCGGGCCCCTCCGATGAGGGACGGATCAGCCGCGATCTCACGCCGCGGCCTCCTCCGGCTCGGGGCTGCGGGCGCATTTGGCCTGCTTGGAGCGAGCGCGCTGAGCGGATGCGCAACTGCCGGTGAGCGCCCCGACTACATCCTCGCGAGCGACCCCGAAATCGGCGAGACCGAGGCCACCCGTCCCCACACTGGCCGAACCGTGCACCATGTGCTGCGCGCGCAGTCAGCCACAATCGCCGTCACTCCTGGCCAGTACGTCGGCACCTGGGGCTACAGCGAAGATGTCGCTCTCGCAGCGCTCGGCCCGACACTGCGCGCACGCCGCGGTGACCGGCTGCTCGTCGACGTCGACAACACTCTCACCGAGGAAACCTCGGTGCACTGGCACGGCCTCCGCATTCGCAACGACATGGACGGCGCCCCTCCCGATACCCAGAAACCGATCCCGTCAGGCGGCCAATTCCGCTACAACTTCGTTCTCCCCGACCACGGAACCCACTGGTATCACTCACACACCGGGGTGCAGGCCGACCGGGCCATGTTCGGTGCGCTCATCGTTGAGGACCCGGATGACACGAGCGGCGCCGACACCGACCTCGTGCTCGTCATCGACGACTGGGTCGACGGCTTCGGAGCCACTCCCGAGGAGGTGCTCGCAGCGCTCGATCCCGTCGGCACCGGCGGCCACGCACACGGCGGGATCGCGGCGGCCCCGCCCGAGGTCACCGCCGCCGCGCTCGCGCTCGTCACCCAGGGTGTCGGCAACTCCGCCGTCCTCGGCGGTCCGACCCAGCACATCAACTACCCGCTGCACCTCATCAACGGCCGCTCCCCCGAGGATCCGCAGCGCCACACCGTGCCGGCCGGGTCGCGGGTGCGACTGCGCGTCATCAACGCCGCCGCGGAGACTCCCTACCGGGTCGCGCTCGCCGGGCATCGCGTCACCGTGATCGCTACTGACGGCTTCGACGCTGAACCCTTCGAAACCGACAGCGTACTCATCGCGCCAGCGCAGCGCATCGACCTCCTCGTCGACCTCACCTCGGGCAGCTGGCCGTTCGTCGCACGCGTCGAAGGGCGAGACGGTGCCGCGCTGGCGGTCATCGCCACGCACGACGCAGCCGGCGCCTCCCTGAGTGGCGCGCAAGCAACGCAGATCCCCGAACTCGACGGCCAGCTCGCCACCGACGCAGACCTCCACCCGCACGGCTCCACTCGCCTGAGCGAGCGGGAGCCCGACCAACTGTGGAGGCTCGAACTGCTCGAGTCCCCCGAGGGCTTCATGTGGGGCGTCGCGGGCGAGGACGCCGCGAACATGCGCCCCCGCATCGGCGAACGCATCCGCATCGAGGTCGCCAACCCCACCTCGATGTGGCACCCCGTACACCTCCACGGACACACGTTTGCGTCACGCACCCACAACGGCCTGCGCCGCGACACCGTCGCCGTGCTGCCGGGCGAAACCGCCGTGCTCGACTTCGACGCCGACAACCCCGGTCGCTGGATGATCCACTGCCACAACGCCTACCACTTCGCAGCCGGCATGAGCGCGCCGATCCGCTACGTGCGGTAGCCGCAGTGCCCCAGCTCCACGAACCAACCACCACCCACCAGAAAGGCATCCATGCCACGCTTCACCACTTCACTCGCAGCACGCCCGCTCCGCCTCACGGCCCGCATCGGGATCGCCGTCGCAGCCGTCGCGCTCACCGCGGGGCTCGCTGGCTGCGGCCAGTCGAGCACCGAGCACGTTGTGACGATTGACGGGCTCAAGTTCGCGCCAGCGGAACTCGAGATCGCGGCCGGAGACACGGTCGTGTGGAACATGGAATCCACCGGCATGGCCCACGATGTTGTTTCAGACGACGAACTCTTCGCGAGCGACCTCATGACCGAGGGTGAATTCAGGTACACCTTCACGGATCCGGGCGAGTTCGGATACCACTGCACCCCGCACCCGCAGATGACCGGCAACATCACCGTCACGGCGCCCTAGCCAGTCGAATCCGGGACCCGGGCCGAACAAGTACGCTGGAACGATGACTACGCAAGCAGGCGATGCGCGCGGCACAGACCGACGGGTCGGGATGACACCCGAGCGCGTCGCCGACGCCGCAATGCGGCTATCGCACGGCACCGGGCTCAACTCCTGGACCATCCGCGATCTCGCAACCGAGCTCGACGTTGCCCCGTCAGTGATCTACCATCACAGCGGTGGCCGAGAGGCACTCTTGCGCGGCGTTGTGGAGCGCGTGATCGCAGAGGTCACGATCCCGGATACGCGGCTGCCCTGGCAGGACTGGTTTCGGTCGTTCCTGCTGGGGCTCCGCCCACTGCTCAAGCAGTATCCGGGCACCGCGCGCTGGCTCCTGATGCACGGGCCCTCCTTTCCGAGCATCGCAACCGCGTTTGACTTCGGGATCAGCTCGCTCTCGGCCGCAGGCTTCACGCGTCCCGCGATCGGCTACGCGATGCTCGTGAACACCGCGATGCTCACCATCACCATGCACGACGACCGGCTCGAAACCAGCGACGACGGGCCGCGCGACCACGCGGCGATGCGGGAGAGCTTCGCAACGCTTGGCACGGACAGCCCGGGCGTCAACAGAATGCTCACCGAGCTCCTCGATCCGCTCGCGAGCGACCCACACGAGGCGGGTGAGGCAGTGAACGCCGACTACTACGCGCTGCTCATCGACACCCTCATCTCTGGGCTCGAAGCGCAACTGCACCTCAGGCCTCGTAGACGCTCGCTCCCCCAATGAAGGTTGCCGCCACAGTGATGTCTCTGATGGCCGCGTGGTCCACAGCAAAGATGTCGTCACTCAGCGCGATGAAGTCGGCGAGCTGCCCGTCGACGACCCGACCGCGCTCGTGTTCAGCGTTCACCGCATACGCCGAACCATAGGTATACGCAGAAATCGCCTCGGCAACGCTCACACGCTCATGCAATCCGAACGGTTGTCCGCCGCGCGTAACCCGATTCACCATATCGTGAATGGACACGAACGGGTTCGCGTCGGAAACTGGAGAGTCGGTCGATCCGGGAACGATCATGCCCGCATCGAGGAACGATCGCATCCGGTAGGTACCGGCAACCCTGTCCTCACCGAGGGCAGCGAGGATGCCATCGCCGAAGTCAGAAATAAACACTCCCTGTGGCACTGGGATGAGCCCAAGCTGCGCCGCCCGCGCGACCTGCTCATCCGTAGCAATCGCGAAGTGCTCCACTCGATGCCTCACGTCGCGCGGGAGCTCGCGTTGCGCGGCTTCAACCGCGGCAATAACGTGATCGATCGCGCGGTCACCGATCGCGTGGGTCGCGACCGTCCATCCTGCTCGGTGGTACGCGATAATCGCTTCGCGCAGTTCTTCCGCTGTGAGCTGGAGCACACCGAAGTTCTCGGGTTCGCCGCAAAAGCACTCGTGCACAGCGGCCGAACGGCCAATGAGAGAGCCATCCGAGACGATCTTCACCGGACCAATTCGCAACCGCTCGTCGCCCAGGCCAGTGCGGATTCCCCAGTCAAGCGATTTCACGCCCGCCGGGGCGTCAGCGATGCTGTGCAGCGCCGAGTGGAAGGGCATGACGGTCATTCGCGGCTTCAGCACGCCACTCGCAACCGCGTGCAGATAGTGGTCAATCTCAATCGTGCCCGCGCCAATGGCGCCATCAACGGCAATGCCAGGCTCTGTGATGCTTGTGAGGCCGTAGCTGATCGCTTGCTCGCTCGCCAGCCGGAGGGCCGCAGCAACCGTCACCGGCTCGCGCGAGGCCGCAGCCGCAGCCGCGCGCAGCGGGTTCATCGCTGTCTCCTGTAGCAGCCCCTCGGGCAGGCCCGCAGCATCTCGGATCACCCTGCCACCCGCGATGTCTGGGTAGTGCTCGCGGCCAGGATAGCCCGCACGTGCGAACGCGGCCGTGTTCGCCACCCCCATGTGCCCCGAGACGTGTTCGATGAGCACTGGGCGGCCGCCCGCAATGCGGTCGAGTGCGAGCGCCGTCGGATGTTCACCCCCGAGCGCGTTCTGATCGTAACCGCTTGCGAGCACCCAGGCATCGGCAGCCACCTGCGCGGCCCGTTCTGCAATGCGATCGAACAACTCGGCCAGCGTCGCCACCGCGGTCGGCCGGACGTTGACGTTGAGCAGCCTACGGCCGGTGAGTCCAAGGTGGTGGTGCGCATCGTGCAGCCCGGGGATAACCCGCTTCCCGCCCAAATCCACCCGGGTCTGCGCGACGAGGCCGGTAGTTGCTCCGACACCAACAAACCTGCCGTGCAGTACAGCGAATGTGGTGACCTCGGGCTGTTCAGCGTCACCCGTCCATATACGTCCGTTTTCAAAAATCGCGTCTACGCGCATTGCACAGTCCTCTCTGCTCCCAAGCGTTTCAGTTCGTGTTCACGAGAGCGGCGTCGTCGTCTGCAACTACCCGCGCAAGGTAGCGGTCTCGCGATCGGGTTGCTCCCCAGATGCCGATGAGGGTCAACACCGAAATTGCGAGGTAGAACGCAGCGACGCCCCACGGCCCGACTGAGGTCAGAATTGCCTGGGCAAGCACCGGCGTTGAGCCGCCGATGAGCACGGCGCACAGGCCGTTGGCGAGCGCAACCCCCGTGTACCGGACGTTCGGGGGGAACATTGCCGACAAGAAACTCGCCAGCATTGCATAGTACGCGGCGCCGCCCATCATGAGAATAAACATGGTGACCACGAGGAAAATAATGTTGCCGCTGAGAATAGCGAAAAAGTAGGGCACGGTGATGAGTATGGAGAGCAGCACACCGTAGTACATGACCCGGTTGCGACCGATTTTGTTCGCGATGAGTGCGGAAATCGGCTGCCAGATAAATTGCCCAACCGCCATGATGAACACCAGCAGGAGGATCTGCTGCCGGTCACCCTGCAATTCATTGGTCCACCAAGAGAGAAGGAAGGTGTTTTGGAAGAAGGCCGCGGAGATACCAAGCGCACTCGCGAGAATGCCGAAGAACACGATCGATGGGGTCATGCGGAAGACCTCGAACAGGGGCACTTTCACGATTTGCTGCTGCTGCTTCGTCTCAGCGAAGTCAGCAGATTCTTCGACGCGTGATCGAATAACCAGAGCGACAACAAGCAGCGCAGCGGACAGCAGGAAGGGCACACGCCAGCCCCAACTCATGAATGCATCGTCCGGGAGAGTGCCTACGGCAAGGAAGACGAGCGTTGCAAGGATCGACCCTGCCGGTGACCCCTGCTGCACCCACATGCCGGCGCCGGTTCGTTTGCTCCCCTGGGCGCTCTCGGTTGCCATCACCGTTGCGCCTGCCCACTCGCCGCCAACCGCTAGGCCCTGCATCGCGCGCAAAAGAATCAACAGGATCGGTGCGAGAACGCCTACCTGAGCGTATGTGGGAAGCAGGCCAATCGCTGTCGTTCCGATGCCCATGAGAAACAGGGTCGCCACGAGTACCTTTTTCCGGCCGATGCGATCACCGAGGTGACCGAACACAACACCGCCAATCGGACGAGCGAGGAAGCCAACCCAAAACGTCGCGAAGCTCGCGAGTACGCCGATCGTCGGATCTGCCGTTGGGAAGAAGACCGGCCCGAATACGAGCGCGGCCGCCGTGCCAAAGATGAAAAAGTCATACCATTCGATCGCGGTTCCGACGAACGCACCGACAACGGCTCTGCGACGCCTTTGATCGGCAGTGAGCTGTGTTGCACTCATTGTTTCCCCTCCATTGGGTGTGGTTCTCTGGCGTTCTCGCCAGTGCTGCACACAAGATTTCCCCAGCAGGTGCCATACTGTCTACGACCACTTACGCATGATCTCTATACCGAAATGCGATACATATGCTGCACCTTCGCCGCCTCACCTATTTTCTCGCGGTGCTCGATCAGGGCACACTCATGGCGGCAGCCGACGCGCTGCACGTCGCGCAGCCAGCACTGAGCAGGCAAATCCGGACGCTCGAAGAGGAACTCGGATTACACCTCTTCGACCGAGAGCGCGGCAGGCTCCGCCCAACTCCGACCGCACACCGCCTTGAGATCATTGCACGTACGCTTCTCGACCAGGCGCACCTCGCCGAGCGCGCAACCCTGAGTTTGCGCGCCGGTAGCCTCGAGCAGCTCGTGTGCGCAACGACGCGGGCAACCGCCGAAAGTCTGTTAGCCCCCTTCATTCAGGCCCTCGATCCCACCTCCCCGATCGTTGTGTGCCGCGAGGTCGAACACGGCGAGGTCGAAGGCGCGCTCTTCACAGGAGCTGACCTTGCGATCACCCCGAGCCCGCCATCGGCCGCTGTTGCCTCGCTGCAGCTCGGGTCATTTCCGGTGCTCGCAGCTACCCACCCCGCACATCACATCGCGCAAGCCTCACCCGCGTCCGTCCCGATCGCACAGCTCGCCAACGAGCTCCTCATCCTCCCGCCGCCCACAAGCATGAGCCGACAAGAACTCGATAGGGCCTACCGCCGAGATGGCCTTCCGCTCGGCAGACACGTTGTGGAGTCATCGGATTCAACGAGCCGAGCGCTCGCGGCATCGCAGCGTGGCGTCCTTATCACGACGTCCGTGATGGAGGCGCCCCTCTGGGTTGCTCCCGTCACCACAGCAGACGGCTCCGAGCTGCGCCTCAGCTTGTACGCCTGCTGGCAACGCGAGCACTACGCAGCTCCTCAGCTTGCCACTCTCGCGACGGAGCTCTCGCAGTTCATGCGCAAGCAGCATCACCCATGGCATAACTAAAACACATAAAAGACCTGCCTTTCTGGTCATTGTAGACATATCATCTCGCTTCTAGACTCCTGTCATCGGCGCACTGTCCGTGCGACGGATTGATCGAAGGGACCGGGATGTCATTTCAGGAGCGCAGCAACGTCGCGAACGCCGAAACAGAGGGACACGTCGGGTTAGCGATTGCCCGCTCGCTCGAACAACACGGCGTCGACCGTGTGTTCACAGTTCCAGGTGAGAGTTACCTCGCTGTGCTCGACGGCCTCTACGACACCGGGATTCACAACGTCGTCTGCCGCCACGAGGGTGGTGCGGCGTATATGGCCGACGCCTACGGCCGCGCAACAAGCGGGGTCGGAGTAGCAATGGTCACGCGTGGCCCCGGGGCAGCAAACGCCGCTGTCGCGATCCACACCGCGTGGCAAGACGCCTCACCCCTCGTGCTCTTTGTCGGGCTGATCCCCGTTCAAGACAGAGACCGGGAGGCGTTCCAAGAGTTTGATCCGCGAGCCTGGTTTGGGAGCCAGGCCAAACGCGTCCTCATCCTCGACGCACCAGAACGCGCTAGTGAAGTCGTCGCTGAAGCATTCCACGCAGCGCGCAGTGGCAGGCCTGGACCCGTCGTCGTTGGTCTTCCAGAAGACGTCGTCGCGAGCGCGTTCACCGGCACCGCTGTCGCCCCGTACCCCGTTACCAGCGGCGCAATTTCCACTGAGCAAGTAGCCACCTTGCATGACCTTTTGGCACAGGCAGAACAGCCACTCTTTTTCCTCGCGGGCGAGGGCTGGAACGACAGTGCCGTGCGGGCGGTGCAGCAGTTCGCCGAGCAACACAGCATTCCAGTGCTCACGGATTGGCACGGAACCTGGCGCATTCCGACAGTCTCACCAGCGTGCATTGGACAGAGCGCATTCGGCGGCCCGCCCTATGCCTGTCATGCCCTGGAGGAGGCAGACCTCATCGTCTGCCTCGGCGGCACCCTGACCGATACGACAAGCGACTCCTTTCGCATGCGGCGCGCCCAGGATTCCCAGACCGTCGTCATCAGCAGCGATGCCGCCCTTCGCGGCCACACGGGAAGAGTCGAGCAGCACTTTCTCGCCGCGCCGAGCGCAATCCCAGCGGCGCTCGCGGCGGTTCCCCTCGAGCAGTCGGCCGCACGCACACGCTGGGGGCAGGAACTCCGCGCGGCATATCTCGCGAGTCGCGCCGTGTCCGCGCCGACTGCACCCGACGGAGTCGCAAGTATGACCCGGCTGATCGGTGAAGTCGCCGCGCACTACCACGACCCACTGCTCGCTATGGGTGCGGGAAACCACGGCGCGTGGGGCGCGCTCTTCGACACCACGAGCACGCAGTCAGAACTCGCTCCTCGAAACGGTTCGATGGGATACTCGATCCCCGCTGCAACCGCAGCCGCACTCGCGCTGCCACACCGCAACGTGCTGGCGCTCGCGGGCGACGGCGAGTTCCTCATGAACGGCCAGGAGCTCGCAACCGCAACCCAAGAGGGTGCTGCGTTCCTCGCCGTCGTGATGGACAACAGGCAGTTTGGCACGATCCGAATTCACCAGGAGCGCGAATACCCAGGCCGTGTCTCAGGAACCCAGGTCACGAACCCAAGCTTTGCCGGCCTCGCAGCAGCCTACGGCGCCCACGCCGAAGAAGTGACCAACGATGAGCAGATCAGCACGGCCGTCTCTCGATCGGTTGCAGCGGTCGCAGCTGGCCGGGTCGCCGTCATACACATCCACGTCGACCCGTCGGTGCTCCTTCCAGAGTGACCCGCTGCGGGGCATGCAGCGCGTACCCAGCGCACGCTGCATGCCCCGCAGTCGCCCAGCTAGTTGAGCAGCTCCGAGAGCTCGAGCCAGCGCAGCTCAAGCTCGTCAACGGAAGCCTCAAGCGCGGTGATCTTCGCCATCTCGGCATTCAGCAGCTGGTAGTCGCCCTGGTCGAGCGTCGCGAGCCCCTCGCGGCCCTTCTTGATGTCGCCCTGCATGCGCGCAATCTTGCGCTCTACAGAAGCGATCTCCTTCTGCGCGTCGCGCAGCTCGCGACCCG
>NZ_LOHP01000052.1 GCF_001482305.1 Leucobacter sp. G161 | reverse complement strand
CCGGCACCGCGGCCCTCGCCGCGTACTGGGCGGGCCTGCTGCTCGGCGCGGCAACCTTCGTGCCCGGCGCGCTCACGCGCTTGTTCGTGCGCCGGAAGCTCGGCATCGGGCTCCTCATGACGATCAGCGCGGTCGGCGCGGTGCTGCTCGGCTACGTGCAGGAGGCCGCGGCGCTCGCGTTCCTCTACGCGATCGCCGAGGCGCTTGAGGATCGTGCGATGGATCGCGCCCGCGGCGGACTGCGCTCGCTCCTCGAGCTCGTGCCCGACACCGCGACGGTACTTGTCGGAGGCTCGCGCACACCCGTGCCCGCCCGGGAGCTCACGGCCGGGCAGCTGCTCGTGCTCAGCCCCGGCGAGCGGCTCGCGACCGACGGGGTGGTCGCGAGCGGCTCCTCCGCGCTCGACACCTCCGCGATCACGGGCGAGTCGATCCCGGTCGCGGTCGCGCCGGGCGACCCTGTCTCCGCGGGATCCATCAACACCTCAGCGGTGCTTGAGATCACCACGACCGCCGCGGGCACCGACAACTCCCTCACCGCGATCGTCGACCTCGTCGAGCAGGCGCAGGCCGTGAAGGGCGACCGCGCGCGGCTCGCGGACCGTATCGCTAGGCCCCTCGTGCCCGGCGTGCTGCTCCTCGCGCTCGCCGTCGGCGTCATCGGCTCGCTGCTCGGCGACCCCGAAACCTGGATCACGCGCGCCCTCGTCGTACTCGTCGCTGCCTCGCCATGCGCGCTCGCGATCGCGGTCCCCGTTACCGTCGTCTCGGCGATCGGCGGGGCGAGCCGCTTCGGAGTCGTCATCAAGAGCGGGGCGGCGTTCGAGCGGCTCGGCACGATCCGCCACGTCGCCTTTGACAAGACCGGCACGCTCACCCGCAATACGCCCGAGGTGACTGCCGTCGTCACCTCTCCGGGCCTGCTCGAGCGCGAGGTGCTCGCGCTCGCGGCGGCGGTCGAGCAGCACTCGACGCACCCGCTCGCGGCAGCGATCCTCAGAGCCTCGCCGACGCCGACGCCGGCTCAGGCGACTGGCGTCGCCGAGCTCGCCGGGAGCGGCATGACCGGAGAGGTCGCTGGCGGCATCATCACCGTCGGCAGCCCACGCTGGATCGCGCCGGGTCCCCTCACCGCCGACGTCGCCGCGCTCGAGGCGACCGGGCAGACCGTCATCATCGTGGCGCGCGACGGCGAGGTGCTCGGCGCGATCGGGGTGCGCGACGAGCTGCGCGCTGAGGCAGCCGAGACCGTGCGCGCGCTGCACGAACAGGGCATCGCCGTGTCGATGCTCACGGGCGACAACGCCCGCACCGCGCACGCCCTTGCGGCTGACGCGGGCATCGCAGACGTGCACGCGGAGCTGCGGCCGGAGGACAAAGCGCGGCTGGTGGCAGAGTTCGCGCTCTCCGCCCCGACCGCGATGATCGGCGACGGCATCAACGACGCCCCCGCGCTCGCTGGTGCCACGGTCGGGATCGCGATGGGCGCGACCGGCTCAGACGCAGCGATCGAGTCCGCCGACGTTGCGTGCACGGGCCACGACCTCAGACTCTTACCTGACGCGCTCGCGCATGCCAGGAAGGGACATCGGATCATAACGCAGAACGTCGGGCTGTCGCTCGCGATCATTGCGGTACTCGTACCGCTCGCTGTGACCGGGGTGCTGAGTTTCGCAGCGGTCGTGCTCGTGCATGAGCTCGCGGAGGTCGTGATTATCGCGAACGGCTTGCGGGCGGCACGTACCCCAAAGCAGCGCTGGTAGTGGTGGAGGCGCTGCGCCGCCGTGACGACTCACCATACCTGGATCGTTCAGCAGACATGTCCTCAGCGAAGTCATGAGTGATCGGCAGCAAAAAACTCCTGACCTCGCTGAGGTCATGGCATTTGAGCACTCTCATCGCTGCGATCTACATCTTCAAGCGTGAAGAGCCACCTGGAGGTCCGGGCGGCTGCTAGGCGTCGTGCTGAGCGGGCCAGTCCTCGGTGCCGACCGTGATCTCCGCGGCCATGTCGTCGAGGAAGCGGATCACGACCTCCCGCTCGGCTGCCGTGAGCCTGGCGGCGGCGTGAAAGCGCTTCGCCTGTTGCCTCCCGACGGTGTTCCGCGCGACCTCGTGCGTCTCCGGTGTGATCGAGATGGTGAGCGCGCGCCGGTCGGTGGGGTGCGCACTCCGCACAATGTGGCCGCCGCGCTCGAGCCTGTCGAGCAGCTTCGTCGTGGAAGCGCTGGAGATCTTCAGGTGCGCGGCGATCGCCCCCGGGGTTGCGAGGTCGCCTCGGTTAGCCGCCACGATAAGGAAGTGCAGCGCGCGCATGTCGGTCTCATTGAGCCTCATATATTTGAGCGAGGCCTCCGACAGCTCCTGCTCGGCCTCGCGAAGTCTGCCGAGGGCGCCCATGAGCAAGCCGATGTGTTGCACCTGGGCCGCGTCGAGACCGCCGCGATCGACGAGGGTGCCCGAGGGGTCGCTCGCGTCGAGATCGTAGACGTTCGTCGCCTGCGGCTCCCGCTCGCCGGGATCCGACCCGTCGTGACTCGCTTGCATGGAACGATTCTAGCCGCAGCGATTGCTTCAAGCCTGACTATCTATACCATGTGGATGTTTCTTGCTAAGCTAGCTACATTCTGTTCTGGACAATGGGAGACATCACGTGAATCCAAAACATGCCGATGCGCCGAGCACTTCGGCCGCGGAGACCACGCGCGGCCGCCTGCCGAAGTGGCTCCGGATCCTGCTCCCCGCCCTCCTCATCCTCGTCTGGTTCGCGGGTGCCGGCATCGGCGGCCCCTACTTCGGCAAAGTGAGCGAGGTCTCGTCGAACGACCCGACAGCGTATCTGCCCGAGTCCGCGGACGCGACCCAGGTGCGCAAGCTCCTCACCGAGTTCAATGACAGCGACACCATCCCGGCGATCGTCGTCTTCGCGAGCGAAGACGAGCTCACCGACGCGGACCTTGCCAGCATCGGGGCGCAGCTCGAGCAGCTTTCCGCTGGTGACGGCGGCAGCGCGGCAGACGGCGGGACCATCGACGGCATCGCCACAGGCATCTCCCCCGCGCTCCCGTCAGACGACGGGAAGGCCGTGCAGGCGTTCGTACCCATCGACGCGAACGCCGACATCAGCGACGTGGTTGGGGCGCTCGGCGACTCGCTCCGCTCCGCGGCTCCCCCCGGCGTCTCCGTCTACGTCACGGGCCCCGCGGGGTTCAGCTCCGACCTTTCGGCGGCGTTCTCGGGCATCGACGGGCTGCTGCTCGGCGTCGCCCTGATCGCGGTGTTCATCATCCTCATCATCGTCTACCGCTCCCTCCTCCTGCCGGTCGCCGTGCTCTCGACGAGCCTGTTCGCGCTCTGCGTCGCGCTGCTCACGGTGTGGTGGCTCGCGAAGGCCGGCGTGATCCTCCTCAGCGGCCAGACGCAGGGCATTCTGTTCATCCTGGTGATCGGTGCCGCGACCGACTACTCACTGCTCTACGTCTCGCGCTTCCGGGAGGAGCTGCGCGTGACCACCGACAAGTGGCAGGCCACGATGCGAGCCGTGCGCGGCTCCTTCGAGCCGATCGTCGCTTCCGGCGGCACCGTCATCGCCGGCCTCCTCTGCCTGCTGCTCAGCGACCTGAAGTCGAACAGCACGCTCGGCCCGGTCGCCGCGATCGGCATCGTCTTCGCGATGCTCGCGGCGCTCACGCTGCTGCCCGCGCTGCTCTTCGCGTTCGGCCGTGCCGCCTTCTGGCCGCGCCGCCCGAAGTTCGAGCCCGAGGTCGTCGAGGCCGAACACGGCATGCCGACCGGCGGCGTGTGGAGCAAGTTTGCCGCGCTCATCAAGCGAAGGCCGCGCGCGATCTGGGTGACGACCGCCATCGTCCTCGCCGTCGGCGCCCTCGGCGTGACGCAGCTCAACGCGGTCGGCGTGCCGCAGTCGGATCTCGTCATCGGGGCCTCCGAGGCACGCGACGGCCAGGCCGCGCTCGGCGGGCACTTCCCGGGCGGATCGGGCAGCCCTGCCCAGATCCTCGTCCCCGAGAGCGATCTGCAGACCGCGGCCGACGTACTGCTCGGCCATTCGGGCATCGACGGCGTGTCAGTCATGTCGCAGGACTCCCCGAGCGGCTCGGCCCCCGTCACCGCGGACGGCATCTCCGCGTTCGGCCCACCCGGGACTCCCGCGCCAGCGCCGACCGTGGTCGACGGCAAGGTCATGCTGCAGGCGACGCTCACCGCGGCGGCTGACTCGGACGCGGCGGCCGACACTGTGCGCACGCTGCGTGCGAAACTCTCCGATGCCGTGCCCGGCGCGCTCGTCGGCGGGGTGACCGCGACCGCGATCGACACGAACACCGCGTCGATCCACGACCGCAACCTCATCATCCCGGTCGTGCTCGCGGTGATTCTTGTCATTCTCATGCTGCTGCTGCGCAGCGTCGTCGCGCCGATCCTGCTCGTGCTCACGACCGTGCTGTCGTTCGGCACCGCCCTCGGCGTCTCCGCGCTCGTGTTCAACGGGATCTTCCAGTTCCCCGGCGCAGACCCGGCCGTGCCGCTGTTCGGGTTCATCTTCCTCGTCGCGCTCGGCATCGACTACAACATCTTCCTCATGACCCGCGTGCGCGAGGAATCGGTGAAGCACGGCACGCGCGAGGGGATCCTCCGGGGGCTGACGATCACTGGCGGCGTCATCACCTCGGCGGGACTCGTGCTCGCGGCGACGTTCGCGGCGCTCGCGGTGATCCCGATCCTGTTCCTCGTGCAGATCGCGTTCATCGTCGCGTTCGGCGTCTTGATCGACACGTTCATCGTGCGTTCGCTGCTCGTGCCGGCACTGGGCTACGACATCGGCCGGAAGATCTGGTGGCCGTCGAAGCTGGCGAAGGCTCCCAAGGTCGCCGAGTAGCCTCGCGCCCGGGCCGCCCCCACGCCCCCATGCCCCGTTTAATCTAGTCCGACCCTTATCGGCCCCAAGAAAGGGGCGGACTAGATTAAACGGGGCATGGAGGATGCTGCCGAGCTGTGAGATATTGGGATCATGCTCGACCAGACGAGACTCCCCGTCGCAGACGAACGGGTACGACTGCGGCCGCTGCGGGCCAGCGACGCTACAGGGTACACCACCGGATCGGCCGACGCAGATGTCCGGAGTTACGCTCACCTGCCCGAACCGGAGTACACCCCTGAGTCCGTGCGCCGCATGATCGAGCGCGATGCAGCCCCCGGGCTCGAACGGGGCGACCTCGCGGTGCTGGCAATCGCAGAGGCGGAAAGCGACGCGTTCGCGGGGAGCCTCGTGATCTTCGACGTCTCGGCAGACGGGGCGGAGGTCGGCTTTTGGCTGCACCCCGAGGCGCGGGGCAAGGGGTACGCCAGCGCTGCGCTCTCGCTCGCGGCGGAGTTCGCCCGGACGTCTGGGCTGCGGACGCTCACCGCGCGCACCGTCCCCGACAACATCGGCTCCCAGCGGGTGCTCGGTGCCGCGGGCTTCGAGCAGGGAGGGTCGGAAGCCGGGATCACACCGTCGGGGCAGCGCGTCGAGCTCATGCACTACGCACTGCAGCTGCGCGACCGGGCGTAGCCCCCAACTGCTCGACAGGGCCTAGTGGCGGGACCGGACGTGGCCGAACGCGGGCTTCTCACCCCTCCGGTGTCGGTGCCTCTCGCACCTCCCTGAACCGTGGGTGGGTGAACACAAAAAGCGCGACGATCGCCATGAGCACCCCGCTCACGATCACGGGGAGCAGCGGCCAGACGCCGTAGAGCGCGGTGCTCAGGGCGGGCGCGATGACGAAGGTCAGGCCGTTCGTTGCGCCGATGAGGCCGGCGAGGCCGCCCTGCTCGTCGTTGCGCATGAGCAGTGTGGGGCCTGCCGTGTAGCCCGGGGTCGCGATGCCGAGACCGAAGCCCACGAGCACCGTTCCCACCATGAGCAGCGTGAGCCCGGCGTCGGGGGCGAGGACCGCGAAGCCCGCGACCGCGATCGTCGACCCGACACGGAGCAGCACCGCGGGAGACCAGCCCGAGCGCGGCACGACAACCGCCTGCGCGAAGACCATGCCGATGCCTGCGACGAGCAGCACTCCGCCCGTGGTGAGCGCGGTCATGCGGCCGTCAAGCCCGAGACGATCCTGCACGATGAAGCCGATGATGATCTGGAAGAAGCCGAGCGCCGTGAACATGCCAAATCCCGCGATGAGAAACGGCCACACTCGTGAGTCCGTTGGGCGCACGCGGGCGGGATGCTCGATGAGCTCGCGTTGCGGCTCGGGCCGCAAGCTCACCATCGTGACGAGCGCGGCGAGCGCGAGCAGCGCGGGAATGACAATGAGCGGCACCAGCAGCCCGAAGCTGGCAAGCGCTCCCCCGACGATCGCGCCCGCGATCATCGCAACGCCCTGCACCGCCCCGACACCGGCCATGCCGCGCACCCGAGTTTCCTCGGTGTCGGTCACCCTCGCGATGTAGGTTTGCGCGGTCGGCGCGACCGCGGAAATCGCGAGCCCGAAGCCGACACCACGCAGCAGCACGAACAGCACGAAGAGGGCGGTGCCGACGACGACACCGCGTATTCCGAGCGCGGCCGCCCACGCGAACAGCGCCATCGTGGCGGCGCCGAGGAGCAACGCGCTCGTGAGCACGGGCTTGGTGCCGTGTGTCTGCGCGCGCCGGCCCCAGAACTGACTCGCGATCACCACCATGATCGCGGCCGCGCTCACCGTCGCGCCAATCTGCCACTCCGCAAGCCCCACTTCTCGAGCGATCGGGGCGATGATTGGGCTGAGCGTCATCTGCGCGAGGTAGACGAGAAAGACGAGGGCGAGGAGCAGCGGCACCTGGGTGCGGGGTGTGGCGGTGCTGGCGGCCTGCTCGGTCATGACGGTTCCTCGTCTCGTTCGCGACACTGGCAACGTCGGCCGGCCAGCCCAGAGCGTCACAGCGACCCGAGGGTGCGGGGCGCAGAGAAGACACCGACACGACAGCGCGACACGTAATGCGCATTCATCAGACGAATGGTAGCACGCGGAGTGCCGTCCCGCACGGGGTTCCCGAGGTCTCAGCCCTGTCGCCCCAGCGCATTCCCGAGCACTTGGGCGGCCGCGGGGAACGCGCCGGGGTTCGGGCCCGAGAAGTTCAGCCTGATGTAGTTTCCGGCTGGCTCGGCCGGAAACCACTCGGAACCGGGCGTGATGAGCACCCCGTCGTCTTCACAGGCCCGCACGAGGCCCGGCAGGTCAACCGCGTCCGGGAGCTGCAGCCAGAGGTTCAGGCCACCGCGCGGAACCGCGGCGAGATGCGCGGAAGGGGCGTGCTCGGCGAGGCTGTCGATGAGCAGGTCGCGGCGGGCCCGCAATTGCTGCCTGAGCCCCCGAAGATGCGTGCCCCAGGCCGGTTGGGTAACGATATCGTGGGCAGCCGCCTGCAGGATGCCACTCACGTACATCGAGGAGGCGCCCCGGTCGGCAAGGATCCGCTCTCGTGCCGGGCCGCGCGCAATGACACCCGCGACTCTGATCGCTGGCGAGACACTCTTCGTGAGCGATCGCAGGTAGACCACGTGCCCCGCGTCGTCGAGCGCAGCGAGTGGGCTGGCATCGGAGGTGATGCCGAAGTCGTGGGCCCAGTCGTCTTCGACAAGGAACGCGCCGTGGGCACGGACAACATCAAGAATCTGCCTCGCCCGCTCCGGCGACCACTGCGCACCGGTCGGGTTCGCGTACGTTGGCTGCGCGTAGAAGACGCGCGCGCCCGTTTCGCCGAAGGCCCGGCCGAGATCGGCGGGGTCTGGGCCGTGTGGCCCGCTCGCGACCGGCACGAGCCGCACGCCCGCCTGCGCCGCCGCGAGGATCGCCCCCCAGTAGGTCGGCGACTCGACGAGCAGCGGTTGGCCCGCGGTCACGAGCGCGCGGAAGGTCGAACTCAGGCCGCTCTGACTCCCGGGCAGCACGATGACGTCACTCGCCGCGGGCGGCGTCACCCCCACCGGTGTCGCCTGCGCGAGCTCGCCAGCGAACCAGGTCTGCAGCTCGGGCAGGCCCGACACCGGCGAGCGCGTGACCGCCGCGTCGCTACGGCCGGCCCGGGTGAGCGCGGCGCGGATGAGGCGCTCGGGCAGCAGCTCCCTATCCGGGTAGCCAGCGTGCAGCGCGATGGCACCGTGCGGGGTGGGGCGCATCGTCACGGATGCGTCGGGGAGCCGGTGCTGCGGCGAGCGCAGCGCCGAGGTCTGCCAGCCGAAGTCAAGGGGGCGGGCCGTGCGGACGGTGCGCACGAAGGTGCCGACGCCGGGGCGGGTCTCGATGAGGCCGCGCGCGCTCAGGGTGCGCAACGCCTTCTGCACGGTGACCGGGCTAGCCTCGTACTCGGCGACGAGGGCGCGGGTTGCCGGGAGCTTCGCCCCCGCTGGGGCGCGGGCGATCCAGTCAAGGAGGCCCGCAACAATTCGCGAACTGCTATCATCGTTCATGAGACAACATAGTAGCGCTACTGTATCTGCGAGCGATGCGATATCTTCACCACGGAGCAGACTGTGGTGGGGCCTGCTCGGGGTGCTCGCGTTCTCGTTCACCGTGCCGTTCACCCGGGTTGCCGTTGCCGGCCTGTCGCCGCTGTTTATCGGCTCGGGTCGTGCCGTCGTTGCCGCCCTCCTCGCCGCACTCGCACTCGTTCTCACCAGGCAACGCCTCCCCCACGGCACGCAGTGGCTGCGGCTCGCCGTGGTCGCTGCCGGGGTGGTCGTCGGGTTCCCACTGCTCACCTCGCTCGCGCTCACCACCGCCTCGGCGAGCCACGGTGCCGTCGTGATCGCGCTGCTCCCCGCGGCCACCGCAGTGATGGCGGTGCTGCGCACCGGCGAGCGCCCCGGGCGACCGTTCTGGATCGCTGCTGCACTCGGCGCAATCGTCGCCGTTGCGTTCGCAGCGCTCCAGGGCGGCGGCTTCGGCGGGCTGTCCTGGCACGATCTGCTGCTGTTCGGCGCGGTGCTCGCGGCTGCGGTCGGCTATGCGGAGGGCGGACTGCTCGCGCGGGAGCTCGGCGCCTGGCAGACAATCTCGTGGGCGCTCGTCGTCGCATCCCCGCTCATGCTCGCCCTCACCGGGTTCGCGGTCGCGCAGCAGCTGCCGAGCGCGACTCAGGCGCAGTGGGCGGCGTTCGGCTACCTCGCCGTCGTGAGCATGTTCCTCGGGTTCTTCGCCTGGTATCGCGGCCTCGAGATCGGCCCGATGGCGCAGGTGAGCCAGGTGCAGCTCGTGCAACCGGTGTTCACGCTCGTGTGGGCGGCGATGCTGCTGCGCGAACCCGTCGGCTGGCTGACCGCGCTCGGAGCGCTCGCCGTCATCGCCTGCGCCGCGCTCGCGGTGCGCACCCGCACACGCCGCACCAGCACCAGCCGCACCAGCGCCCGCCACTCCAGCACCCACCGCTCCAGCACCCACCGCACCCCCGTTTCACTCCCCGAAAGGCAGTCATGAACTTCACCGGCCTGAGCGCGTTCCCGCTCACCCCCATCACCGACGACGGCATCGACGAGCGCAGCTACACGAGCATCATCGAACGCATCGCAGCGGCCGGTGTCGAATCCATCACCGCGCTCGGTTCGACCGGTGGGTACGCCTACCTGTCGCGGGCCGAGCGCTCCCGCGTCGCGGATCTCAGCGTCGCGCACGCCGGCGAGACGCCGGTCATCATCGGCGTGAGCGTGATCCGCACCCGCGAAGTGCTTGCCCACGTCGAGGACGCGCAGCGCGCTGGAGCCGCAGCCGTGCTCCTCGCTCCGATGACGTACCAGCCACTCACCCAAGACGAGGCGTTTGGTCTGTTCGAGACCGTCAACGCCGAGCTGTCGGTGCCACTCGTCGTCTACGACAACCCCGTCACTACAGGGTTCACGTTCACGGGCGAACTCCACGGACGGATCTCGGAGCTGTCCGCGGTCGCTTCGATCAAGATCCCGGCGGTGCCGACCGAGGCCACGGCCGCACGCGATCGCCTTGCGGAGTATCGCAGGCATGTGCCCCCGGCGGTGACGCTCGGCGTGAGCGGCGACTGGACGGCAGCGGCTGGCCTCCTCGCCGGCTGCGAGGCCTGGTACAGCGTCATCGCCGGGGTGCTCCCCGCGGAGAGCCTCGCGCTCACCCGCGCGGCGCTCGCGGGCGATGCCGCTACCGCGAACGCGATCTCGGATCGCTTCGCCCCGCTCTGGAAGCTGTTCGCCCGCTACGGCAGCTACCGGGTCGCTGCCGCCGTCGCCGAGGATCTCGGGATCATCGCGCCCGGCATGCTCCCTCACCCCGTGCGCGGCATCGATGCCGAGGGCCGGGGTGCGGTCGCGAGTGCGCTCTCGCACGCCGGTGTCGCGCCCGCGGGCGGTCGCTGAGGAGGCCCGTGGCGCTCAGGTCCGCGGCCTAGGCTGGGCGTCATGACACGCGACCGGGTTCCCGCCTACGATGCCGTCGTGTTCGACTGCGACGGGGTCATTGTCGACAGCGAACGCCTCGCGATCGAGGTCGAGCTGCGCATCGCCACCGACCTGGGTTGGGAGACCGACGCCGACACGCTGCGGAAGCTCTTCGTCGGCTGCTCTTCCGAGTTCTACTACGCCACGCTCGAGCAGCAGCTCGGGCGGAAGCTCGAGCCCGGGTGGGATGCCAAGTACGCGGGCTGGCTCGACGAGGCCTTCGCCGAGCGACTGCAGCCGATCCCCGGCATCGAGCAGGCGCTCGACGGCCTCGCCGTCCCCTTCGCGCTGGCTTCAAATAGCCGCAACGCGCGGATCCGTTCAAGCCTCTCAACGACCAGGCTGCTCGACCGTTTCGAGGGCCGCATCTGCAGCGCCGAAGACGAGGCGCACGGCAAACCGGCGCCCGACGTGTACCTGTCGGCAGCGCGCACGCTCGGGATCGATCCCGCGCGCTGCATCGCGGTCGATGACAGCCCGACCGGGGTGCTCGCAGCGCAACGCGCTGGCATGCTCGTGCTCGCGTTCACCGGGCACTTCGACGCCGCCGACTTCCCGCAGCACGAACGCGTGCGCTTCCTCGACGACATGCGCGACCTGCCTCGCGTCATCGAGCAGCTCCGCTTCCCGTAACGGCCTGACCGCGGTGCCACGCTAGGCTCAGTGTTCATGGCAATAGGCGCAACGATCCACGTGTTCGAGATTCAGCTGGCCGATGTGGATCGCGGGGTCTACGACGAGCTCTCGCTCCGCGTCGCCAGGCACCCCTCCGAGACGGATCGCTTCATGGTGACCCGGCTCCTCGCCTACTGCCTCGAGTACGAGGAGGGCATCACGTTCAGTGCGGGCGTCTCAACGACCGACGAGCCGGCGGTGCTCGTGCGCGACCTCACGGGCGCGGTCACCGCGTGGATCGAGGTCGGGGCGCCCGCCGCGGACCGGCTGCACTTCGGCAGCAAGCTCGCCGACCGCTCGGCCGTCTACACACACCGCGAACCCGAGAAACTGCTTGCATCGTGGGCAGGGAAGACGATCCACGAGGCCGACACGATCGTGATCCGCTCGTTCGATCCCGCGTTCATCGACGCGCTCGTCGCGACGCTCGCACGCAGGAACACGATGACCGTCTCACTCACCGAGGGACAGCTCTACGTCGACAACAACGGCGTCTCCCTCGCGACCGAAGTGCTCGAACACCGCATCCAGTAGCGCCCCGGTCGGCGGCCCCGCGCCGCGTGACACGGCACAGCAACGCCGAGGGCACCGGCAGCGAACCGCCGGCGCCCTCCGTGTGTGTTAGCGCGCGGCGAACGCCCTGATGCGCTTGTCGCCCTCTGGGCTCTGCGAGGCAACCCCGATGGTGCGGGCCTCCTCCGCGAGCTGCTCAGCGAAGCTGCGCTCGGGACGCGAGCGGATGAGCCGCTTCGCTTCGCCGTATGCGTGCGCGTTCTGCACCCAGAACGCCGCGATCGCTTCGGCGCGCGTCAGCACCTCGTCATCGGCGACCTTTTCGGCGGCGAGCCCCCAGGCCACCGCCTCATCGGCCGACAGCAGGCGCTCCTGCAGCAGCAGCTGCAGCGCACGACTCTGCCCCACTGCGGCGGCGAGCTGCGCCGAGACCGAGAGGTCGGGCGTGAGCCCGACGCCACCGTACACGCTGCCCACTCGCGAGGACTCGCCGACGACCGCGTAGTCGCTGCAGAGCAGAATGCCGAGCCCGCCACCTGCCGTGGTGCCGTGCGCTGCGGCCACGACGGGCTTCGCTGACTCGGTGAGGGCCAGGATGCCAACGTTGATGCGATGCGCCAGCTGCTGGATCATCCCACCGCGGTCATCCATCGTGGCCATGGCCTGCACGTCGCCGCCAGCGCAGAACGCACGACCCGAGGCATCGATGAGGATCGCCTGCACGTCGTCGGACTGGACGGCAGCTTCTGCCGCGACCGTCCACCCCTCCGCCATCTCGTCGTTGAACGCGTTCAGCCGTTCCGGCCGGTTCAGGGTGATTCGGGCGATCCCGCTGTCGATGGTTAGCAACACTGCTTCAGTCATACTGCGATCCTACGAGAGCGACCCGCGCAGCGGTCAACAGGAATGTACACATCCTCTTGACCGCTGCCCGAAATTAGCCGATCAGTAGTTCCGGCCGTTCAAGCGCAGCCCCGACGTCGGAGACGAAACGGCTAATGACGTCACCGTCGATGACGCGGTGATCGAAGGATCCGCCGACGGTCGTCACCATGCGCGGCTTCACCTTGCCCTTCACCACCCACGGCTTCTCCTTGATCGACCCCATCGCGACAACCGCGGTCTCTCCGCGGTTCAGGATCGGCAGACCGAAGTCGACGCCGAACACCCCCACGTTGGTGAGCGTGATCGTGCCCTGCTGCATCTCAGCGGGCTGTGTGAGACCGTCCCGTGCGCGCTGCGTGAGCGTGCCGATAGCCTCGGCGAGTTCGACGAGCGTGAGGGCCTGTGCGTCCTTGATGTTCGGGACGACGAGCCCGCGCGGGGTCGCCGCTGCGATACCGAGGTTCACGTAGTTGCGGCGGATGATCTCGTCGCCGGCCCACGCCGAATTCACCTCCGGGTTTCGCCCGAGCGCCCAGAGGATGGCCTTCGCCATGATGAGCATCGGCGAGACCCGCACGTCAGCGAAGGTGTCAGACGCCTTCATTCGCTTCACGAGCTTCATCGTGCGCGTCGCATCGACCTCGAGGAACACGGAGGTGTGTGGGGCCGTGAACTTCGATTCGACCATCGCAGCGGCGACGACCTTGCGGATTCCCTTCACCGGGATCCGTTCCTCACGCTCGCTCTGCGCCGCGCGCACGGCCGCGCCCCCTGTCTGAGGCTGCCCCGACGTGCCTCGGCCCGCGGCCGCGTGCACATCGTCACGGAGAATCTCGCCGCCCGCGCCCGAGCCGGTGAGGCCCGCGAGCGCGACTCCGAGATCCTTCGCGAGCTTGCGGACCGGGGGCTTCACGTACACCTTGCCGGGCTCCGGCGGCCCGTCGGTCGCCGGCGGCAGCGGGGCGACGAGCGGCTGGCCGCCCGCCTTCCTGCGGCTCTTCACCGTGCCGCCGGTGCCGTAGCCCACGAGCACCGCGCCCGAGTTCTCCTCGTCAGCGGCTTCGCTGGCCGCTGCGTCGGCAGCGGGCGCTTCCGCGACGGGCGCAGCAGCGGCAGGCGCAGCGCCGGCGGTAGGCGTCGCGGCGGGATCCGCTGCACCACCCTCGCCGCGCATGCGCAGAATCGGCGTGCCGACAGGCACCGTCGTTCCCGTCTCGACGAGCAGTTCTGCGATCTCGCCCTCAAACGGCGACGGGATCTCGACGAGCGATTTCTCGGTTTCGATCTCGCAGATGACCTGGTTCAAGTGCACCGTGTCGCCGGGCTGCACTGCCCAGGTCACGATCTCGGCCTCGGTGAGGCCTTCCCCAACGTCGGGGAGCACGAATTCGTTGTTACTCATGTCACACCCTCTCAGCGCAGCGCGCTGCTAGTAATTCATTGCGCGGTCGACGGCTTCAAGCACGCGATCGGCGTCGGGGAGATAGTGGCTCTCGTTCCCTGCTGGCGGGAACGGGGTGTCATAGCCTGAGACACGCAGCACCGGTGCCTCGAGCGAGAAGAAGCACCGCTCGCTCAGCGTCGCCGCGATCTCCGATCCGACGCTCGCGTTTTCCGGCGCCTCCTGTGCGACAACGACGCGGCCGGTCTTCCGCACCGATTCGACGATCGGGCCGAAGTCGACAGGCGAGATCGACCGCAGGTCGATGACCTCGGCGCTCACGCCCTCACCGGCGGCGATCTCAGCCGCCTGCAGCAGCGTCGTCACCATCGCGCCGAAGCCGATCAGTGTGACATCGGTGCCCTCGCGTGCGACGAGCGACTCGTGCAGTCCCGCGCTCGCACGGTCGAGCCGCACCTCGCCCTTCTGCCAGTACTTCGCCTTCGGCTCGAGGAAGATCACCGGATCCTCGGAGGCGATCGCCTGTTGGATCATCCAGTAGGCGTCGTTCGCGTTCGCCGGGCTCACCACGCGCAGACCCGAGGTGTGCGCGAAGTATGCCTCGGGGCTCTCCTGGTGATGCTCGACCGCACCAATGTGACCGCCGTACGGGAGCCGAAGCACGACCGGCAGATTCATGGTGCCAGCGGAGCGGCTGTGCAGCTTCGCGAGCTGGGTGACGATCTGGTTGATCGCCGGGAACACGAAGCCGTCGAACTGGATTTCTGCGACGGGGCGGAAGCCGCCCATCGCGAGACCGATCGAGGAGCCGAGGATCCCAGCTTCGGCGAGCGGAGTATCGAGTACGCGAGCAGTCCCGAAGTCCTTCGCGAGTCCCTCCGTCACGCGGAAGACGCCGCCGAGCGACGCAATATCTTGCCCGAGGAGCACGACCGAGTCGTCCCCGGCGAGCGCCTCGCGCAGGCCGGCGTTGATGGCACGTGCGATGGCGAGCGATGTGGTCTGTGCTGTCTGGCTCATGAGGTCTCCTCCCCGGCGAACGATGCTTCGTATGCTGCGAGCCAGGCGCGCTGCTCGTCGATCCGCGGGTGCGGTTCGGCGTACACGTGTGCGAACATTTCGTCCGGCTGCGTGGCGGGCAGCGCGAGGATCTCCTCGCGAACGGTGCGGGCGTGAGCCGCGGCTTCTTCGTCGATCTGCGTGATTGTCTCGTCGGTGACGCCGCGCTGCCGCAGGTAGCCTGCGATGCGGCGGAGCGGATCCTTCAACTTCCAGCTCTCGAGTTCTTCGTTCTCGCGGTAGCGGGTCGGGTCGTCGCTCGTCGTGTGCGCGCCGATCCGGTAGGTGAGCGCTTCGATGTAGCCCGGGCCCCTCCCCTCGCGGGCATCACGCATAAACTTGCGTCCGACCGCGTATGCGGCGAGCGCGTCGTTGCCGTCGATCTGCACCGACGGGATGCCGAAGCCGAGGGCCCGGCGATAGATCGGCGTGCGGCTCTGCCTGGCGACCGGAACGGAAATCGCGTACTGGTTGTTCTGCACAACAAAGACGACTGGCGACTGGTAGCTCTGCGCGAAGACGAGTGCTTCGTTGGCCTCGCCCTGGCTCGTGGTGCCGTCGCCGTAGAAGCACATGACGGCCCGATCTGTCGGGGTGCCAGGCTCGTTCGGATCGAGTGCGGTGTTCCCGGCCGTGCGCTTCGCGTCAAGCACCATGCTGAGCGCGACGCCCTGGGCGTGCTGTGCCTGCGCACCGAGTACAACCGTGTACAGGTGGAAGTTGCCGTGCTTCGGATCGCTCACGTCCCAGCCGCCGTGGCTGAGGCCGCGGAACTGGGCCGCGAGATCGAGCAGCGGTACGCCGCGCACGTCGGCCACGAGATGCTCGCGGTAGGTGGGGAAGAGGTGATCCTGCGGCTCGGTCGCGTACGCGAATCCTGCCTGGCAGCCCTCCTGCCCGAGATTCGGCGCCCACAGGGCGAGCTGCCCCTGCCGTTGGAGGTTGGTGCACTCGGTGTCGAATGCGCGACTTCGCGCCATCGACCGGTACCACCCCTGAATGTCCTCGAGTGTGAGATCTTCTATCTCACTCAGATACTCTGCCGCACTTTCGTTCGGCGCAAACGCGCCGTCTGCATCGAGAAACTGAATGGGTTCTGGATCAGTGATGTTGATCCCCATTTACGCTCACGCTCCTTGTTTGGAATGCTTTGGTGAATTGTGAGTACCCGTCGGTACTCTGCGCCGCGGCAACAAAGGGTCGTTGTCTTCGCCGTCGAAGCACACGCAAGGATCACTTGCAACGATCACACTATCGCGGGCCAGGGGGAAAGACCATGACCCGTTCGACCAACCTGCGTGTCGATTTTGGGCGCCACGCACAACCCCGGTGAGCTGCGCCCGAGACACGCGCGAGATGAGGGTGTCAGGCGGACTGACGGACGGCCGCTGTGAGGAGCCGGAGGTGCGTCGCAGCGATCCGCAGCGCTTCGTCGTCGCCGGCAACCCGGCTGATGAGCTCTGCGCCCTCGAGCGTGGAGAGGATCGTGCAGGCGAGGTCAGCGGCGGCGTGTGCGGGCACCCCGCCGCGCACGAGGCGCTCGGCGATGAGCGCCCGCCAGGCGTTCAGGGATTCGTCTGAGGCCTGCTGAATGAGCGGCGAGCGGCCAATGATTTCGAGGGCGGTCGCGGCGACCGGGCAACCGTCGAGCCACTCGGATTCGCGCAGCGACTCGGCGAGAACGATCGCGCAGTTCGCAACCGCGGTGTCGAGGTCATCGCTCGATTCGAGGCCGCGGCGCAGCAGCGCGGCGAAGTCTTCAGCGCCAAAGCGGAGCGCCTCGGCGGCAAGCTGTTCCTTCCCCTCGGGAAAGAAGTGGTACAGCGAGCCGTAGGTGGCGCCGGCCTCCGTGAGGATCGCCTTCACGCTCGTCGACTCATACCCCTGCCGCTGCAGCAGGGCCGCGGTCGCCGTCACGAGTCGCGCGCGGGTGTCTGGTTCGGCGGGCGCTGCGGCTGTCATGCAGCAACCATACCACCCACTAGATCGATCACTCCAGTGTGCTAGCTTCTTCTAGATCGATCGATCTAGATTGATCACTCTAGTGAAGGAAACTATGACCCACACCCCGCAGCCGTCCCCCACCACAGGCACACGCGAGTTCGCCAGCCACCCCGGCTACTCCCGCATGTTCGCGCCCGACCGGCTCACCGTCGGCCTGTTCCTCCCGCTCTGGCCGTACACCGGCGACATTGCCGAGTTTCGCGGTCACGGCGACATCATCGACGCGGTGGATCGCTCAGAGTTCGCTGCTCTCTGGGTGCGCGACGTCCCGCTCGCGGACCCGAGCTTCGGCGACGTTGGGCAGGTATTCGACCCCTGGACAACACTCGCCTGGCTCGCCGCGCGCACACGCAGCCTCTCGCTTGCTGCCGGCAGCGCCGTGCTTCCCCTCCGCCACCCCATCGACGTCGCAAAGCAGTCGGCCTCGATCGACCAGCTCTCGGGCGGCAGGCTCGTGCTCGGCGCAGCCTCGGGTGACCGGGCATCTGAGTTCCCGGCCTACGGCCTCGAGCACGCCGAGCGGGGAGCACGCTACCGCGAATCGGTGGCCTGGGTTCGAGCGCTCACCGAGCAGCTCAGACCCGAACTCGAGTCGGCCCTGGGGCGGCTCAGCGGCGGCGTCGATCTCCTCCCCAAGCCCGTCACAGGCAGCATCCCACTGCTCGTCACCGGATCCTCAGGGCAGACACCCGAGTGGATCGCCGAGCATGCCGACGGCTGGCTCACCTACCCAGGCCCCACGCACATCGCAGCAGGGCCACAGGCGCTCGGCGAGAAGCTCACCGCCTGGCGCGCACTCATCCCCGGCGGCGCGTTCAAACCGGTCGTCACCAACGAGTGGCTCGACCTCACCGAATCCCCGTCCACCCGGCCGACGCCGCTCCGATCCGGCTTCGTGCTGCGCACCGGCACCCAGGGCGTCATCGACCTGCTCGGACAGTGGCAAGACGCCGGCGTGAACCACGCGGCCCTCGGCATCCAACACGGCTCGCGCCCCGCGGCGGAAGTCGCGCAGCAGCTCATCGAGGAGGTCGCGCCGCACTTCCCGGCGGTCCACGCCGTCGTCCCGAAGCCGGCAGCCTGGTGAGCGCGGACATGGACACGACGCAGCCCCGACCCGCGACGCTCACCGCTCACTACCGCGAGACAATGAGACAGTTCCCGACGGCGGTCACGGTACTCACAACGGCTGGTCCCGATGGCCCGCATGGGATGACCGCGAGCTCACTCACATCGGTGTCACTCGACCCGCCGACGCTGCTCATCTCCCTGCAGCGCGGATCCCGGACCCGCGATCTGCTTGAGCTGGATGCGCACTTCACCATCAACCTGCTCGCGGAGACCCAAGCGGACATCGCGATGCGTTTCGCCAGAAAGCCGGGTCATGGAGCTTTCGCCGGAGCAGCATGGCAGATCTCCGAGACGACCGGAGCCGCGGTGCTCGAGACGGCGACGGCCCACATTGACTGCCGGGTGAGCGAGCGCGTCGAGGCCGCCGACCACACCCTCGTACTCGCCGAGGTCATGGCTGCCGCCACGCACGCCGGTCGGGCGGGCCCGCTTGTGCATTACAACCACGATTTCCGAGGCGTCACCTGCTAGCAGGCAGTGGGATGCTCGGCTCCCCACGCAACACACTCCCGAGCACGCGCGCGCCCTGCCCGATCTGCGCCTCCGTTGCCGCCCCAAACGAGCAGCGAAGATACGGCGTTGGCGGCTCGTTCACGAAGAAATGCCGCCCATCTCCGACGAGCACTCCGGCCGTATGCGCAACGCAGGCCCGGCACTGCTGCTATTCGAGCAGCTGCCGGAGGAGCTGCCGCACTCGCTCGTGAATGTCGTCGCGCACGAGCAGCATGCGCTCGCGCCCCCCGATCCCCCGCTCACTCGGCTCGTCGGTGTCCCACAGGTCAATGGTGACGCCGGGGATCGGGGGCACCTGCGCTTCGCGCCCGAGCACAACGACGCGACCGGCCTGCCGCATCGCCGACTCGGTGAGGAGCGTGGGCGTCTCGCCCGAGATGTCAATGCCGAGTTCGCTGAGCGTGTCAGCAGCGAGGCCGTTCACGCGAGCCCCCGGCGAAGTGCCAGCGGAGGAAACCTTGACCGCATCACCCGCTTCGAGGGCCATGAGCGCGGCCGCCATCTGCGACTTGCCACCGTTCTTCACGCACACGAAGAGCACGGCAGGCGCGGCGCTCACCTCGCAGCTCCCTGCGGAGCCACTCCGGCGAGCAGCTCGGCCGAGAGTGCGTCGACCGCACCAGGGACGAGGGAGAAGTATGCCCACACCCCTCGCTTCTCGCGCGCCAGCAGTCCGGCGTCGACGAGCACTCGGAGATGGTGGGAGACGGTGGGCTGAGTGAGACCGAGCGGTTCAGGGAGGTCGCAGACGCACACCTCGGCCTCGGGTGCGGTGGCCACGATCGAGAGGATCTGCAGCCGGTTGGGGTCGGCGAGCGCCTTGAAAGCCGCCGCAAGTCGCGCCCGATCCCCGTCGTCACGCTGCGTTGTCATTTCGGCTCCTTCCCGCACATAGCCGCAAGAAATTGACAGCCGTCTATATGAACAAGCATACTCAACTCCGTAGACATCGACACTCATCGATACGCAAGAAAGCAGCATTCTGTGACCCAGCAGCACCCAGTCCTCGTTATCGGCGCGGGCCCCATCGGCCTCGCAGCTGCAGCGCAGCTCCACGAACGCGGTGAGCCGTTTGTCGTACTCGAAGCAGGGCAGACGGCCGCCGCGGCCGTCGCCTCGTGGCAGCACGTCAGGCTCTTTTCCACCTGGCGCTACAACATTGCACCGGCCGCCCGCCGGCTCCTCGCAGCGCCCAGCTGCGCAGGCAGCGAGTGGCAGGAGCCCCGCGAGACGCGCCTCCCAACGGGGAGCGAGCTCATCGACGAGTACCTCGCGCCGCTGGCCGCGCACCCGGCCATCGCCCCGCGCCTCCGTCTCGGCCACCGCGTCACCCACGTCAGCCGGGTGACTTCCGCGGCCGAAACTGTCGACAAGACCCGCTCGACCGGGCGGGCGGCATCACTGTTCCTCGTCCGCGCTGAGACCGCGACCGGGCCCACCGACTTCACCGCACGTGCGGTGATCGATGCCTCCGGCACATGGTCAACCCCAAACCCGGTTGGACGCTCGGGCATCCCGGCGATCGGCGAGGCGGGGGCACGCGACGCTGGACTCGTTACGGGCCCACTGCCTGACGTGCTCGGTGCCGACAGATCGCAATTCGCCAGGCGGACGACGCTCGTGCTCGGTTCAGGTCATTCCGCAGCGACGACGCTTATCGCGCTCGGCAGACTCCGCCAGCAGGAGCCCGACACACGCATCCTCTGGGGCATCCGGGGCGAAGCCACCCCCGATCGCCTCTACGGGGGCGGCGCCGCCGATGAACTCCCGGCACGCGGCCAACTCGGCGCGAGCCTCCGGCGGCTCGTCGAGAGCGGCGGCGCTTCCGTGCTCGAGCACGTGTCGGTGACGGGGCTCCGTGCCGGGAACCGACTGACCGTCACCCTCGCAGATGGCCGAGAACTCCAGGTGGACAGGCTTGTGCCCGCCACCGGGTTTCGGCCCGATCTCGGGATTCTGTCCGAGCTGCGCCTCGCGCTCGACGACGCGGTCGATGCACCGCATGCCCTCGGCCCACTCATCGACCCGGAGTTCCACAGCTGCGGCACGGTGTCTGCGCACGGTGCCCGCGAGCTCGCGCACCCCGAGCCCGGGTTCTTCATTGTCGGGTCGAAGAGCTACGGCCGCGCACCGACGTTTCTGCTCGCGACCGGCTACGAACAGGTGCGATCCGTCGTCGCCGCCCTCGCAGGAGACGACGCCGAGGCTGCTGCGGTTGAGCTCACGCTTCCCCGGACAGGAGTGTGCACCGCCAGCTAGCTGGGCGGCGCAGCTCGGTTACGCCCGCTCGTCAGCGTTGTTCAGCCGCAACCATTCGTCCCAGCTTGACGGCTGCCCGCTCGGGGTCTGCCCGCTCGCAGCGAAGGCCCGGATGCCCGCGAGCACATAGTCAAGCTCACGCAGGTGAATCTCGTTGGCGCGCTCGCGCCCGACGGGCAGCGCGGGCCTGAGGTGGGTCACTGTGAGCATGAGGTCGCCTGCGCCGTACCCGGCTGGGACAAGACCGAGACCCCGATCCACAGCGATCAGCGCTTCGAGGGCGACCCTCAGGCGGTCAGCAAGCGCATCAATCTCGTCCGTGGCGCCGACCCGTCGGCCGAGGAGCGGCATGAGGGGGCCGGAGGCCTCGGTGATGTGCGTACGCAGGAAGTGCTCGATCGCGGAGTCAGGGTTGCCTGCCGTGCCGGCGGTCTTCGCGCAGTCCTCGGCGAGATCGCAAATTTTCTCGAGCACCATCACCCGAATCGCATTCACGAGCTCCGTCTTACTCGGGTATCGGCGATAGATACTCGCGACGCCGGTGTGCGCCCGGGCAGCAACCTCGGACATGGGCGCACCCCAGCCCCACTCGCTAAACGTTTCGAGGGCCGCGCGGAGGATCGCCCCGTCGTTGCTCTGCGCCTCGCGCGCGCGGCCACGGAGCGGCGCGGCATCTGGCTCGGGAGAATTCACTCTTCCAAGATACCGCCGCTTGCCTTACACTTCTATCGGAACGAACTATTCCGTTCCGATCAGTGAGGGCGACGCTGCCCGTGAAGAGAAGACGAGCAGCTATGCGATCCACAACGCCGCCAACACCGGACAACACCCCCGCCCACACGGCGAGCACCGCTAGTGGCGGTCCCGGAGCCAAAACCCCCGGCAACCGCGGACTCATCTTCGCCCTCGCCATCTCGGTACTGAGTTTCTCGATGATGCAGACACTGCTCGTACCGGCACTCCCCATATTCATGCGGGAGTTCGGAATCGATGCGTCGCTCGCCGGCTGGATCCTCACCAGCTACCTGCTCTGTGGCGCGGTCGCCGCTCCGATCCTCGGTTCCCTTGGCGACCGCTACGGTCACCGCAAGATCCTGCTGCTCACACTCACCGTGTTCGTCATCGGCGGCGCGCTCACCGCCCTCGCCCCCTCGCTCCCCGTGCTGCTCGTTGGCCGCGTCCTCCAGGGCGTGAGCACCGCGACCTTCCCCCTCGCTCTCGCGATCGTCCGCCGCCACACCACGGGTCCAGCCCAACGCAGCGCGACCGGCTGGCTCAGCGGAACCCTCGGCCTCGGCGCCGGCGCGGCGCTCGTCGTCGGCGGAGTCATCGTCGAGGGCCTCTCCTGGCAGTGGCTCTTCGTCACGGGGGCAGTGATGGGCCTCCTCTCAATCACACTCGTGCTCGCATGCGTTCCAGCATCCACGCGCGGCGCCGCCGCACGCACCGACTGGCCGGGCACCACGCTCCTCACCATCGGCCTTCTCGCTCTGCTGCTCGGCATCTCGCAGGGCAGCAGCTGGGGCTGGGCATCGGCCAGCGTACTCGGGCTCTTCGCGCTCGCCGCAGCGGCACTGACCGCGCTCGTGCTCGTCGAGCGACGCAGTGCGGCGCCCCTCATTGACGTACGCACGCTGTCGCGACCGGCATTGGCCGTCACGAACGGCCTCACACTGTTTCTCGGCTTCATTCCGTACCTCTTCTACGTCGGTTTGCCCGTGCTCCTCCAAGCAGACCCAGCGGCCGGATTCGGGCAGGGGTTCACAGTGACGCAGACCGGCATCGCGCTGCTGCCCGGCGCGATCCTCGTCTTCCTCGGGGGCCGCTTCGCCCCGTGGCTCATCGGGCGCACCAGCTCCAAGCTCTCCGCCCTCATCGCCCTCATCGTGATGGGTCTCGGAAGCCTCGGCGTCGCGGTCATGCCGGACTCACTCGCGGCAATCGTGCTGTTCTTCTCGCTCGTTGGGCTGGGCAACGGCATCGGGTTCGCCGTGGTCTCCGACCTCGTGGCCAGCCTCGCCCCGCGCGACAGTATCGCGGCGGCTCTCGGCGTCAACGGCGTGCTGCGCACCGTCGGGTCCGCGCTGGGCGCCCCCATCGCAACCGCCGTACTCACCGGGGTCGCGGTTGCCGCTGCAGGGGGCAGCACGCTCGTCTCATTCACCGCACTGTTCACCGTTGGAGCGGTCGTGAGTACCCTTGGCGCAGTACTTGCGCTGACGCTCCCCGCACAGCGCTAGTGAACCTGCCCAGCGGGTGCGCGAGAGCGCCCCGCTGGGCAGGCTCACTACGGGTTACCGGCGCCCACCAAGCGGCAGCACGAGCGGCGCCCCCGAGACGGGATCCTCGATCACCTTGCACGGCAGGTCGTACACGGCCTCGACGAGCTGCTCGGTGATGATTTCACGCGGGTTCCCCTGCGCGACGATCTGGCCGTCCCGCATCGCAACCAGATGCGACGCATACCTCGCGGCGTGGTTGAGGTCGTGCAACACCGCGACAAGCGTCGCGCCATCGCGGTGCAGTTCTGCGAACAGCTCCATGAGGTCGATCTGGTGCGCGATATCGAGGAACGTCGTCGGTTCGTCGAGCAGCAAGTGCCCGGTCTGCTGCGCGAGCGCCATCGCCACCCACACTCGCTGTCGCTGCCCGCCCGAGAGCTCGTCGACGAGTCGCCGCGACAGCTCGGTGACGTTCGTCGCGTCCATCGCCTGCGCGACGGCGGCCTCGTCAGCCTGGCTCCAGGTGCGCATCGCGTTCTGATGCGGGAAGCGGCCGCGGGACACGAGATCGGCGACGGTGATACCGTCGGGCGCGAGCGAAGACTGCGGCAGCAGCCCGAGCCTTTTTGCGACCTCCTTCGACTTCTGCGAGTGGATCGCGGTGCCATCAAGCAGCACGCTGCCCGCGGAGGGCTTGAGCAGCCTGGCGAGTCCGCGCAGCAGCGTCGACTTACCGCACGCGTTGGGGCCAATGATGATCGTAAACGAGCCGTCTGGCACCTCGAGCGTGAGGTCTGAGATGACGGGGTCGTCACCGTAGCCAAGGGCGACATCGCGCGCGATGAGCGAGGTGGGCATAGGACGTCCTTTCACGCGCGGCGCGCGTACTGGGCTGCGAGCAGCCAGGCGAGGTAGAGGCCACCGACCGAGACAGTGATCACGCCGACAGGCACCCGGAGGAGCTGTGCGACGGTGTCAGAAACGACGACGAGCGCAGCGCCGGTGAGCATGAGTGGCACCGTCCCCATCGGGGTGTTCGTGCGGGTGAGCCGCTGGGAGATCTGCGGGGCGGCGAGCGCGATGAACGAGATGGGGCCAGCTGCCGCGGTCACGAGTGCGACGAGCGCGACACCGAGCACCATTGCGGCGAAGCGGGTGCGGCCGGGGTGGACGCCGAGCGCTGTCGCAGCGTCGTCACCCATTTCGAGCACGGGCAGCGTGCGGTTCAACGGCAGCGCCGCGACCGCCACGAGCACGAACACGGCCGTGGCTGGCAGCAGCTGATCGAAGCCGAGGGAGGCAATCGAGCCAGCACCCCAGGTCGCAGCCATCATCGCCTTCTCAACGCTCACCGAGATGAGGATCCAGGAGGTGAGCGATCCGAGGCCGGCGGAGACCCCGATGCCGACGATGATGAGTCGGAACGATGACACGGTGCGCTTCATGGCGAGCGCGTACACGAGGAGTGCCGTGATGAGCCCGCCGACGAGCGCGCCCGCGGCCTTGTACATGTAGGTGTTCAGCCCGAGGCCAACCATCATCAGGGTCACGCCGAACTGCGCCCCGACGCCAAAGCCGATGATGTCGGGCGAACCGAGCGGGTTGCGCGTCAGCGACTGGAAGATGCCGCCGGAGAGCGCGAGCGCCGCCCCGCATAGCACCGCGAAGAGCACTCGCGGGAAGCGCCACTCGAACACGACCTGCCGGGTGTCGGGGTCGACGTTGGGGTCAACGAGGGCGCGCAGCACGTCACCGAAGCTCACATCGTATGCTCCAATCGTCATCGAGGCGACGCCCGCGACAATGATGACGACGACGAGGGCGATGCTCACGATCACGGAGCGTACGGGGATTGCCCAGGCGACGGAGCGGTTCTCGACGCGATACTCGCGCCGACCGAAGTCGACGGTCTGCTGGGGGTTGGTCATAGTCCACTCACCTGCCTGCGGCGCACGAGCGCGATGAGCACGGGGGCGCCGAGCAGTCCCGTGACGATGCCGACCCGGAGTTCCCCGTTGGGGAGCACAACTCGGCCGAGGATGTCTGCGAGGAGCAGGAAGATTGCGCCAACGACGAGCGAGTAGCTGAGCACCCAGCGCTGGTCGGGACCGGTGAACCAGCGCACGGCGTGCGGGATCATGATGCCGACAAAGCCGATGGGGCCTGCCGCCGCGACGGCGGTGCCCGCGAGCAGGGTGACGGCGACGATGACGACCACCCGGGTGACGCGGATTCTGGCGCCGAGGGCCTGAGCAAGATCGTCGCCGAGGGCGAGCGCGTTGAGTGAGCGGGCGCTGAGCAGGCCGAGCACGAGCCCGGCGATGATGAGCGGGGCGGCCCAGGCGAGCTGATCGAGTTCGCGACCAGCGACGGAGCCGACGCCCCAGAAGCGCATGATCTGCAGGGTGGAGTTGTTCTGCAACACGATTGCGGTCGTGAAGCCGGTAAACGCTGCGCCGAGCGCGACGCCCGCGAGCGTGAGCTTCATGGGTGTCGCCCCCGTTGGCCCGACGGAGCCGAGTAGGTACACGAGCACGGTGAGCACGAACGCGCCGCCGAGGGCGAAGGGCACGTAGGATCCGGGAGCGGTGAACCCGAGCACGCCGACGGCAAAGGTGACCGCGAATGAGGCGCCGGCGTTCACGCCGAGGATGCCCGGGTCGGCGAGCGGGTTTCGGGTGAATGCTTGGATGAGCCCGCCGCAGACCGCGAGCGCGGAGCCGATGAGGATCGCGTAGACCGTGCGGGGCACACGCAGCTCACGCACCATGAGGTGCAGGGGGTTCTCGTCGTCGTAGGCAGTGAGTGCGGTGAGCACCGTGCCCGGGTCGATCGCCCGGCTGCCGACCGCGAGCGAGGCGATCGCCGTGAGCACGAGCACACCGAGCGCGACAATAAGCCCGAGTGTGAGTACCCAGGCGCGGCGGCGGATGACAGGACGGCGAACCGCCGAGAGCGGGGCCGCCGCGCGGCCCCGCTCAGAGAGGTGCTGGGTCATTCGCCGGTGTTGGTCGGCTTGCCCTGCAGCGCTGCTGCGAGATCGTCGACGTACTTCGGGAGGATGTACTGCAGTGAGAGCACGGTCGGGGCGCTGATTGCCGACGCCTCCGCCTGGTCGCTGTAGATGACGTACGCGTTCTTCTCGATCGGGTTCCAGCGGGAGATGATCTTGTTCTCGACGGTGGCGGTGCCCTCGGCCTTGCTACCGCCCCAGGCCGCGAACAGGTCGGCCTCGACGTCGTAGAGGTTCTCAAGACTCACGCCCGTGTACCAGTTGTCGCCCTCTGCGGTCGCGAGGAAGCTCTCCATCGCGCTCGTGGACTTGAATCCGAGCGACTCGGTGATGCGCACGCGGGGATCGTACTCAAGGTACACGCCGAGGTCCGTGCCGCCCTCGGTGAGGGTGAGGCCCCACACGAAGGTCTTGTCTTCGAACTCGGGGTGCTTCGCAGCGAGCGAGGTGACGAGCTCATCGGTCTCGGCGACGAGCTCCTCTGCCTTCTCGTCTTCCCACATCGCCTTGCCAACGGTGCGGGTCATTTCTTCCCAGGTGCTCGGATCCCACGGGCCCTTGATGTAGGGCACGGTCGGGGCGATCTCGCTCAACCGCTCGTACTCGACGTCGGTGATTCCCGAGTACAGGCTGAGGATGAGGTCGGGCCCCAGCTCCTTGATGCCCTCGTAGTTCGGGCCTTCCTTTGCGTACGGGATGATCTCGGGGGTCTCGCCGTACTCTTCCATAACGAAGTCCTTGAACCAGGGCTGGTAGCCGCTCTCGTCGGCTCCCCAGACCTCCTCGACGCCGACCGGGTTCTCGCCGAGGGCGGCGACGATGTCGGGGGTCATCCAGCCGAGGGCGACGATTCGCTTCGGCTTCTCTGGGATGTTCGTGGAGCCGTGCGCATGCTCGATCGTCACACCGGTTTCGGCACCCTTCTCGGGTGCAGTGTCTGCGGGGGCCGAGCAGCCGGTGAGGGCGATTGCGGCGGCGGCGACGAGCGCGGCGACCCCTGAGAGGCGCCGGGTTTTTGAACGCGCGGAAGCGTGCAACATTGTTCTCCTTGCGGGAAGCGGTGGTCTGGGCCGCGAACTGCGGCGAAAGTTAGGCAAGCCTTACCTAACACATCGATGCTAGGAGCCAGGCAACCCGCGGTGTGTTGCGGAGCAGACGACTTTTACCGCAAAACCGCCAAACATCGGATTTACCGCCAATACGAGCGGTGTGCGTCGTCAGACTGCGCCCGCGCCGCGTACTGCCTGGGCGTCATTCCGAACCGACCCTTGAACGCGGCGGAGAAGGCGCTCGTCGAGTCGTAACCGCACTTATTTCCCGCGGCGCCAACCGGGGTGCCGCCAACAATGAGGCGCGCCGCCGCGGTCATCCGCACACCGGTGCGCCACTGACCAAAGCTCATACCGATGTCACTACTGAACACGCGCAGCACGGTGCGCTCGTGCAGCCCATGCTGCGCGAAGAGCTCACGCGCGGTGCGCACGTCGCCGGGGTGCGCGAGCACGGTCTCAACCAACGGGCGCACGCGCTCATCGCCGGGAACAGGAATCTCACCGGCGTCCCCGAGCGGGTCAGCCGAGGGCTGCTGGAGCATCTCGATAATGACACCCTGAATGCGCACGCGCAGTTCAGGGTCCATGTCGTCACTCCCCAGGTGCAACATCATCTCCTGCACCGCGCGGTGCACGAGCACCCGGTTCACGGCGGTCACCGGTTCGTGGAGCCCGGAGTCTGGAATATAGGTGTAGCACCCCACGGAGTCTCGCTCGTGCCTCGCGGTGTGCGGCGTGTGCGCGGGGATCCAAATCCCTTGCCCCGGCGCCAGCCGCCACATCGAGTCTTCGAGATACACCCACACGGTGCCGCGGTAGCACCAGGCGAGCATCGGGTCAGGGTGACTGTGGGGCGGGGCCACGGGTCGCTCCCCGTAGTCCTCGCCGGTGATCACGCCCGTCGACATAAGGAAGGGAGCCGTCATCGAGGAGTCGCGCAGCGCGCTCGCTCCCCAGTCCACCGGCCCCATCCAATTCATCAGATGATTAGCGTAGCAGGGCCCGGGTGCCGCTGGCTGTACGGAGGGTTAGCGCGCGAGGAACCTCCGGGCCATCTCGCGAATCTCAGCGGGGTCCCCGCTCCAGCCAGCCGCCAGGGTGCGGAACAGCGTCGGCCCAACCAGCTCTGCGGCGAGCGCAGCGAACTCGGTCACCGGAGGTGCCCCGAGGGCCTCATGCACGTGCTCGCCCCCGACCACTGCGCGCGCGGCGTCGCCGAGCACATCAGTGCCTCGCAGCAGCTCGGCGACCTTGCGGTCGTGCTGCGCCTCGCCGAGGAGTGCCCGATAGGCAAGGCCCGCGTCGGAGGTGGTGAGAAACCCAGAGAGTGCCGTCAGGAACGCAACGACGTCGTCTTCGGCGCTCCCCGCCGACGCGACGGTGAGCTCGCGCACCGCGTCGGTCGCACTCGCTTCGAGCAGGATCTCCGCCTTCGAGGACCACCAGCGGTACACGGTTTGCCGCCCCACCTTGGCGCGCTCGGCGATCCCCTTCATTGTCATGGCCGCGTAGCCCTCGTCGACGAGCATGTCATCCACCGCCCGCAGCACGGCGAGGCGGGCATCCTCGCTCCGCGGTCGACCCAGTGGCTTCGTGCGCTCGTCCATGCACTCACCCTAGCAGTTTCGAGACTTGCTGCCCCGAAACTACACGGATACCATTACGGTGCACCCTGTCTCGATAAAGAAGGACTTCATGATTACACCAGCCACTCGCCCACCCCGCGGCGACCGCCGCCCCGCGGTCTCGCGCGATGTCGTCGTCACCTCACGCACCACCATCAGTGAGCACATGCTCAGACTCACCCTCGGGGGCACCGACCTCATCGCCGCTGTCCACGACAGCCCCGGAGCCTGGGTCAAACTCTTCGTCGACGAGCCCGATGGCTTCGGAGAGCACGGCCGCGCCTACACCGTGCGCGGCTTCGACCCCGTGCGCGACGAGATATCCATCGACATATTCCTCCACGGCCTCGGCACGATGCCACGCTGGGCATCGGAGTGCGCCATCGGCACACGCGCCCGCATCGGCGGCCCCCGACCGAGCGGCGCCCCGAGCAGGTCTGCGAAACGGATGGTGCTGTTTGGCGACGAGACCTCACTTCCAGCCATCGCAGCCATCCTCGAGCGTGAACACTCCCACCGCCCCGTTGCGGCATTCATCGAGGTCGCAGACGAGCGCGACCGCCAAGAGCTGGAGGCCCCGGGAAGCGCGACGACGACCTGGCTCACCAGGCGCCGCGGCGAGGCTCCGGGCTCCCAGCTCCTGGCGGCAGCCACACAGACTGAATTCACGGCAGACACCGGCGTGTGGTTCGCGGGAGAGGCGGCTTCCGCCCACTGGTTCAGGCGAAAGCTCCGCCCCCTCACGCTCGCAGAACTCCACGTACAGGGATACTGGCGCAGCGGGGTCGGCGACTACCGCGAGTAGCCGCCGGCCCCCGAAGTGGCTGCCGCGACCGCCGCAGCCACTTCGGTGACCGTCGTGAACGCCATGCACGCAAACAACGCGTTCGCGTGCACGTCGCTGGCCCGCCGCATTTCCCCGGCATCATCCACAAGCTCCGCAAGCACACCGACCGGCAGCAGGCCAGCCAGCCGCAAGAGATCGACCGTCGCCGCCGTGTGCCCACCGCGACCGAGCGTGCCACGTGGGTGCGCGCGGAGGGGCAGAATGTGGCCGGGCCTGATGAGATCAGCCGGCCCGGTGGCGGGATCGGCAAGCACATTCACCGTGCGCGCACGGTCGGTCGCAGAAATACCCGTCGTCGTGACATCGCGCGCATCGACAGTCACGGTGTAGGCAGTCCCGCGCGGATCCTGATTCTCCGCAACGAGCGGCGGAAGCTCGAGCGCGTCCGCGCGCTCCGCGGTGAGCGGCGCGCACAGCAGGCCGGAGGTGTGGCGCACCATCCACCCAATGGATGACGCGGTCGCGAGCTCCGCCGACACGATCGCATCGACTTCGTTTTCGCGCGATGCATCATCAGCGACGAGCACCACGCGCCCCGCTCGGAGGTGGTCTAGCACCTCGGGCATTGGCGTCAACTCTTGCGTATTCACAACTATCACTCCCAGCTTCACATTAACGAGACACTATGTCTTGAATAATGCTACCATTTCGGGACACAATGGCTCGCTAGCCGAGTGACAGCCGCGGGCCCCGCCGCGGCGGCCTACTTGCGCGCCGCGATGGCGGCGTCAAGCGCCTCCGTGATGTCGTCGACGTACTGTGGCTGGAACTGCTCCCCCTCAAGGAAGAACGTCGGAGTACCCTGCACACCGAGCGCCTGGCCCGCTTCGAAATCGAACTCCACCCGCTCCTGCGTCGCGGGGTCTGCCACCGCACGGTCAAAGGCGGCAAGATCGAGCCCCAGATCCTCCGCATAGCTGCGGAACCTGGGCGCCTCCGACTCACGCCCTTCACCCCACTCCGGGAGCGTCTCGTACATCCGCTGATACATCTCCTCGAACTTGCCCTGCTGCGCGGCAGCCTCAACCGCAACCGCAGCATGCATCGAGTTGAGGTGCCCGGGAATCGGGAAGTATCGGACCACGAAGTTCACCTCGCCCGCGTACTGCGCACGAACCTCCTCCATCACGGGGTACACCTCGCCGCACGCCTCGCATTCGAAGTCGAGGAACTCGACGAGCGTCGGAGCATCCTCGCCCGCGTCATCCAGCCGGTGCGAGTTCTCTTCCACGAGCGGGACAGCCGGCGCGGTTGCCCCGGGGCCCTCTCCTTCGGGCTTCTCACTGTTCTTCGCGGAAGCGAACACGAGGATCGCAATGAGCACGGCAAGGAGCACCGTCGGAATGGTAATGAGCGCAGCCTTCGCAGAGGTGCTCAGGCGCTTGCGCGGCGGTGTTCGGAGATTGTCGGTCATACCGATCCTTTCGTATGGGGCTGGCGACTGTCCTGAGCAGCAACCTCAGCCAGGTAAGCGTTGTATTCGTCGAGCGCTGCGTCCTCCGCCGGCCGGCGATGCCGCGCGAAGCGCATGTCGCTCTTTCGCCATTTCGAGAGCGTCACGATGAGCACGATGAGCAGGGGCAGTTGTCCGTAGGTCCACACCAGGCTCCCGCTCAGCGACTGGTCAAGTGCACGACTGATCCCCCAGCCTTCCGGCTCCTGTGCGTACCAGCTGAGCATGCCGCTGGCGCTCCGCAGCAGGACGAGGCCGAAGAGCGCATGGACTTGGAGCTCCAGAAACGCCCCGACCAGTCGCACCGAGAACGACGGCTTCCGCGGCAGCGGGTCGAGCGCCCAGAGCGGCGCGCCCCCGATCACGCCGAACACGAGCAGCAGGGCGAGCAGCATCTGGTGCCCGCCGGGTATGGCGAGCACCGAGCTGACCGCATCAGTGAAGTACAGGCCGGGGAACGCAGCGATGGCGACAATAATGGCGACCGAGGGGTGCAGCAACACTCGGGCGGCACGTGAGCGTTGCGCCCCGATCGCTGCCCGAAGGATCAGGCGACCCGGCCCGCGATGCGGCACGGTACGCAGCAGCAACGTGCCAGGCGAGCCCATGAGCAACAGGGGCGGGGCCGCAACGAGCAGAGTGAGCTGCTGAAAAATGAGGGCGGTAATGAGTTCGTCCGCGTGCGCGTTCAGGCCGAGGCCCGTCGCGATAAACCAGGCGGCGCAGCCGAGCACGAATGAGATCGTTCCTGGAACCGTCCAGCTGCGGCCGCGTACCCACAGCGAGATCGCCCCGGCGAGATAGGCGAGGGCGCTCGCGATGGCGAGCCATCCGAGCAGTGAGACGCTCGCGAGATCGAAGGCGAAGAGGTCAGAGAGTTGGAGAGTGTTCGTGAGTGCGCGGCTCGTGAAGATCACAGTACGAAGCGCCTTTCTCAATCATCGCGGCGTGCCGCGGTCGAGCTGAAATGGGCGCGAAGCCACCATCGATCACTGGATCGACCGAGGCCAGCGGTGCTCGGGAGCATCCCTGGGTGCGCGCCGCGCCCAGGAGTCGTCGAGCACAGTCCGTTCAGGTTCGACTGATGGAGAGCAGGCGGAACAGCGGCAGCGACAGGCCGCGGGTTGCCGATTCCCATCGCCGCAGGGGCGGCGTTTCGCTCGGCCTCGCTGGCGCAAGCTCTGGGGCCAGCCGCGTCGCCAACCACACGAGTGTCACGAGCAACACAAGCACGCAGGCAGCAGCAACGCCGAGCGCTTCGTCGCCGGGCTGGGGTGCGACCGCAGCGTCTCGCCCCACCGGCTGCATCGCCTGCGCGGGCTGCGAAGCATCGCCAAGTGACGGGGCTGCGACAGTAGTCGCCGACACCGGGCTCGGAGCGACAGCGGCACCGTGGACGTGTGGGCCGATGAGCGTCAGCGCAAGGAAGGAGACGAATCCGAGCAGAAACAGCAGACCGCGGACTGACACCGGCCGCACGCCGGCGCTGAACGTTCCCATCGAATGATCACCGCCCTGAACTCGCACTCAAGGTAGCACTACGACGGTGAGGAAGCGCTGAGATTGCAGGCGCCGCTAGAAGCTGCCGATCCCCTTGCCGAGCAGCTGCGCGCCGAGCAGCACGAGCACGACCGCCATGATCGCGGCGTTGTTCGCGGTGAGCCAGGCGCGGATCGCGTCGAGCGCGTGGCTCGCCCGCTCAGGAGCGACAAGGTAGGCGACGACGGGAAGCGCAACGCTCAGGGCCGCGAGCACCACGAACACGACGATCACGACGGCGTTCGCGCCAGCGCCGAGGGCGGTGTGGCCGATGCTTGCGCCCGCGGCGACCGCCATGAGCAGGTTCTTCGGGTTCACTGCGGCGAGCGCGAAGCCGAGCGCGAGGGCTGCGCCGGGCTTCATGGTGTCGATCGCGGCCATCCATTTCGGCAGCTCGGCGGTCTCGCCTGCCTTCGGCCGCGACCGCCACTGCTTCACCGCGAGCAGCAGGAGCGCAGCTCCGATGAGCAGCTGAACAACGCCGAGGATCGGCTGCGAGGCACCCTCCTCGCGGTCGGGGATGACCCCTGCGAGCAGCGTGAACGCGACCACCGCGACCGCGATGCCGAGCAGCCAGCCCGTGAGAAAGCCCAGGCTGAGCGGCCGGGGGCGGGGCGACATCAGCATGAGGATCGTCGCGATGATCGGGATCGGGCTGATCGCGATGGCGACGGCAAAGGGGAGGATGTCGCCGATAGCGGTGTTCATGGTGCTTCTCTCGTGTGGGTGTCTCGTGGAGGCGCTCAGCCGCCGAGCAGCTGCCGTTTGGCCTGCTCGAACTCGGCGTCGGTGAGGATGCCCTGCTGCCGGAGCGCGCCGAGCTGCTGCAACTGCTGCACGAGGTCGGGGGCCGCGGCAGGGGCGGCGCTCGCGGCAGTGGCGGCGCTCGCGGCAGTGGCGGCGCTCGCGGCAGCCTCCATGTCCTGCTGCTGCAGCATGGCAGCCTGCTGCTCCTCGGCAGCACGCTCGCGTTGCCGCTGCGCGACCGCGCCCCCGACCGCGCCGCTCACTGCGGTCGCGGTGCCGGCGACAACTGCCGTGCGCACAGCGGTGCCGAGCAGTCCGGGGCGTCCAACTCGTCTCATGAATGGCATGGGGGTCTCCTAGGCTTCGGCTGCGGGGTCTGCGGTACCGGCGTCAACGAAGACGACGTCGTGCAGCAACTGGTTGACGGCGGGAGCTGGGATCCGCTCAGCGTGCACGACGGTGCCGCGGGCGGCCGCCACGCGCTCGGCGAGCGTCGTCGCCCAGCAGTGTTCAAATGCGGCAATGGCAACGCTCAGGCCGGGCCGAGCCGCCTCGAGGCTCTCGGCGACATCGGATTCGCTCACGAGCCCCTGGAGACCGAGTTCCACGTGCTCGATGCCGCCGCCGGCAAGCTCCGCGATCTCGGAGAGGACGACGGAGCCGTCGGCTCCGCGGCTCGCGATGACGAGATCCAGCAGGCGAATCGTGCCGTCGTTCGACAGTGCCCGGAGCGCGTCGAGTACTCCCGGGTCAGGCCTGTCGCCCTCGAACTCGATGACGAAGACCTCGACCGGGCCGTAGTCGAACGAGGTCGCTGAGCTCATCGCCCGGCCCCTGTGACGTCGATCTCCGGGAAGCTCCAGCGGCCGTCGAGGATCTCCTGGCGCGGCCGATACATGCGCACGAGGTAGTTCCAGCCCTCCATGATCGGGAGCAGGTTCGGGACGTCGGCAGATCCGCCGAAGTGCACCGTGATCGAGCCGTCGGCGTTCGGCACGCTCGTGATGCTGTTCAGGCTGTACGCCCCGAGCGGGTTCTCCTCGAAGTACCCCTCGGCGTTGTACAGCGAGATCGACCAGAAGCCGTCGACCGGCACCTCGCCGATGGTGAGCGAGTACTCCGCGGCGGGGAGGCCGGGCGCGACGTTGATGTAGGAGGCCTCGTGCTCGGGCAGTCCGCCCCAGCCGACCGCTGCGCCGATGAGGTGGCGCACCGGGTCGACCTCCTCCTTCGTGCCGAAGCAGCGCTCAAGGCCCGACAGGCCCTTCGCGAGTTCGAGAAGCGCGGTACGGGTGGCGGTGTGCGATGCCTCGTCGTAGTCGGGCAGCTCGAAGGCGTTGCCCGAGGTCGAGGCGATGCTGAGCTGGCGCTGCAGCGCGTTCACCGCGGCGACGTCGTCTGAGTCTTCCGGGTTCACGAGGATGCGCGCGGCGACCATCACGAAGTCCGTGTCGAACTCCTCGCGCGTGAGCGTGTACTCGCCGGCCGTGTGGAAGATGCGGTTGATGAAGTGATCCTGGTTCACGATCATCACCGAGACGTAGCGCTCCCCCGCGTCGGGAATGGTGAGCGTCGCGCCCTGGGTGATGTCGACGACGCTCGCGCTGTAGAGGGTGTCGCGGTTCCTCCGGATGCTCGGCTGCTCGTCGATCGCGGTCGGCACGAAGCCGTGGCTCCAGATGCCGGTTCCGCCCACCTGCGCCACGATCGCGGCAAACATGCGGTCGCTCTCCGCGCGCACGAAGTTGTCGACTGACACTTTGCGACTCACCATTGTGAACTCCTCTTTCTGTTGTGCTCCAATCTTCGAGCGGATCGGCTCGGGCCGCATCACCACCAATTGGTGAATTCCGGTGACGTTGCTGCCGTTCTCGCGCGAAGCCCTCGACCACAGGTGGCTGCTGTGCAACGCTGAGGGGACAGCTGGGGTACGTGCGTGAGGATCCCGCGCACACTGTGTGGCACCCCGCACACCGTTTCGCAACAGCATTCAGGAAAGCAGGGCTAGTGATGATCACGGCAGACAAGTCACAGGTGGGGCAGGCGTGCATCTTCGGCTTCCCCCTCGTCTTCAACCTCGACCAGGTCGGGCGCTACGTCGAAACGGGTGTTGGCGCGAACCCAGCTGCCCCCTTCAACTCCTTCAGCCATGCGCGGGCGCTCGCCGGGCCCGCCGACAACTTCGTCTCGATCAACAACGACACGGTCTACTCGATGGCGCAGCTCGACCTCAGCGTCGGCCCCGTCATGCTGGAAGTACCGGACACCGCGGGGCGCTACTACGTGCTTCAGTTCGTTGATGCGTGGACGAACAATTTCGCCTACGTCGGGCACCGCGCCACGGGCACGGAGGCTGGCAGCTTCCTCATCGTTCCCCCGGGCTGGGAGGGTGTTGCCCCCGCGGACGCCACGGTGATCGTGAGCCCCACAACGGTCGCCTCGATCGTCGGCCGCTGGGCGTGCGATGGCGAAGCCGATCTCCCCGCCGTCCACCGGCTGCAGGATGCGGCCTCCCTCACCCCGCTCGACCCCGCCGCCACCCCTGCGGGGATCCCCGCGATCGACGCAGCGGTGCCGGCAGAGGTGCAGCTGCTCGAGAAGCTGCGCGTCTGGTCGCAGGCGTTCCCACCCGCCGTAAGCGACCGCGCGGTGCTCGACGCGCTCGCGCCCACCGGCATCACCGAGACCGGCGCGAGCCCGTACCTCGCAGCGAGTGCCGAGACCATCGCCGAGCTTGGCGGGGCGCTCGCCGCTTCCCAGGCCGCCCTCATCGACTACCTCCGCACCGGCGACGTGCCGATGGTCAACGGCTGGCAGCTCACCTACCACTCCTTCGACTACAACTCCGATTTCTTCGAGGTCGGCACGCTGGACACCCCGCTGTTCACCTCGGTTCCGCCCGAGCAGAAGTATCAACTGCGCGCCGCGGCCGCCCTCGGTGGGCTCTGGGGGAACCACGCCTACGAGGCCGCCTACGCACCGATCTACACAGACGCGGACGGCGAGCAGCTCGACGGCGCGAACAGCTACGAGCTACGGCTCGATCCGACGCCGCCGGCGCGCGCCTTCTGGTCGCTCACGATGTACTCGCTGCCCGATTTCTTCCTCGTGGAGAACGAGATCAAGCGCTACTCCATCGGGGATCGCACACCCGGGCTCAGTTACAACGACGACGGCTCGCTCACCATCTGCATGAGCGCGACCCGGCCGGCCGATCCCGCCAAGCTCGCGAACTGGCTGCCCGCACCCGCTGGCCCCTTCCGGCCGCTGCTGCGCATGTACGAGCCGAGCACCGAGATCATCGACGGCAGCTACGTGATCCCCGCGATCACCCGGGTAGCCGCCCAGGCCGGCCAGGAGCCGAGCAATGACTGAGCTGCGCATCGGCACGAGCGTCGACACGGCACCCGACGCAGCCGCTGGCTCCCCTGCCGCCGACGTCTCGCTCAACGCCGCCAAGTTCAACCGGCACACGTTCTGGTGCGGGCAGAGCGGCTCGGGCAAGACCTACGCGCTCGGCGTCGTGCTCGAACAACTGCTGCTCGAGACCGAGCTGCCGCTGTTGATCCTCGATCCCAACGCCGACTTCACGCGCATCACCACGCCACACCCTGATTCAGCGGGCCCGGAGTCGGATGCAATCGCCGAGCTTGACATTCGGGTGCTGCGGTCAGGGAATGGGCACGGCCCCGAGAGCGCGGCAGGCAGCACGCCCGCGCGCGCCGACGGACGCCTCCACGCGCGCTTCGCAGATCTCTCGGCAGCGTCCAAGGCCGCGGTGCTGCAACTCGACCCGATTCGCGACGCCGACGAATACAACGTGCTCATCCGCTCGGAGGGCGACGGCCGCACGTTCAGGGGCGATGACTATCTTGCGCGGCTTCGCGCATCGGAGCACCCGGGCGAGCGAGCGCTCGGAACCCGCATCGAGAATCTTCAGACCCTTGACTGGGATCTCTGGGCGCTCGGCCAAGCATCAATCACCGACGTGATCGATGAGCGGCCACGCGCGACCGTCATGGACCTCGGTGGTTTCTCGCACCCCGCTGAGCCGAAGGTCGCGGCGCTCGCCGTGCTCGAGCACCTCTGGGCGAAGCGGGAGGAGCGCCGCCCGGTGCTCATCGTCATCGACGAGGCTCACAACCTGTGCCAGCCGAACCCGGTGACCGCCGTCGAGCGGGCGCTCACCGACAAGCTCGTGCAGATCGCGGCGGAGGGGCGCAAGTTTGGCCTGTGGCTGCTGCTCTCGACCCAGCGTCCGACGAAGGTGCACCCGAACGTCATCTCGCAGTGCGACAACCTGTGCCTCATGCGCATGAACTCGCCGCGCGATCTCTCGGAGCTCGCCGAGGTCTTCGGGTTCGTTCCTGAGGAGCTCCTCGCGCGCTCCCCCGAGTTCGCGCAGGGCCAGGCGCTCGTCGCCGGCGGCTTCGTCGGGCAGCCAACAATCACCCAGATGGGTGCGCGGCTCACCGCCGAGGGCGGGTCCGACGTGCGGGTGCCGCTGAAAGGCGAGCGGGTCAGATCCGACTCTTGATGGCCTCGCGCCGGTTGTTCACGCCAAGCTTGCGGTAGATCGCGCGCTGGTGGGTGCGGACGGTGTTCACGGAGACGTGGAGCGCGCCGGCGATTTCCTCGGCGGTCATCGTCGTGGTGAGGTAGCCAAAAATCTCGCGCTCGCGGCGTGACAGTGCTGCCCCCAGCACCTGATTCCGCGACACTCCTTCGACGGTTCCGGCGAGCTGCCCCGCTAAGAAGCCCTCGTGTGCGGTGCCCCAGGCGGCGTGCTCGGTGAGCAGCTCGCGCAGCGCATCGTCGTCACAGCTCGCGTTGAACGGCCGGGCGATCCCCTCAGGGCTTGCGAGGTCGAGCGCCTGCTCGAGATAGCGGTGCGCGCGGGCGCGGTCACCGGATTGCCGGCTGATGACCGCGCTGGTGACGAGCACGCTCGTCCGTACAAACGAGACCTGCACGCGGCGGGGGATCTTGCTGAGCACCTGCATCGCCGCGCTCGGCTGGCCCGCGCGCCGATACAGCTCCGCCATGAGCACGCTCGTGACAGGCACCGTAGATGCCTCACTCAGCGGCTCGATGATGGTGAGCGCACGCGCATAGTCACCGGTCGCGGCAGCCAGCATCGCTCCCCCGATCGCCCGGTACACGGGCCAGGGCACGCCGTGCACTTCCGCCGATCCAACGCCGGAGAGGTGGGGGGCCGCCTCGGCGATGAGCCGTGCGTCTCCGGTCGCGGCCGCGGTGAGCGCAAAGAACACGCGCGCGAGCGCGGTGTACGAGGTGTCGTGCCCGCCCTGCGTAATGAGCGCACGGAACTGTGATTCGGCGGCGGTCAGGTCGTCTTGCCAGTAGGCGATGAGACCACGCGCGACGTATTCGATTCCAGCATCGTAGTGCTGCCACTCCAGGCTCTCCTCGCGGGCCGCCTCGGCCTCGGCGATGAGCTCTCGCGCTGTGGTAAATGCACCGGCGTTCGCATAGGCGAACAGCAGGTTCTGCACCGCTCGGCGCGCAAGTTTTCGGTAGCCGGCCGTGGTCGCAGCGCGATGCGCTGAAGCGAGCAGTTGCACCGCGCCAACTGGATCGCGCCGCAGTCGCAGCTCAACCCAACCGAGCAGGAAGAGGGCGTGCGCCTGAGTCTTCTGGTCGAGGCTTGCGCTGTGGAGCACCGCGCGTACCTGGTCTGCCGCAGCAACGAGCGATGGATGGTCGTGGGCGAGGAACAGTTCGGCAAACGACCGGGTGTGCAGTAGCTGTTCCCCGGGCGCGGTCTCTGCCGCATCGATCGTGGCATGCGCGCGGGACAGCAGTATTCCCGCGGCGGTCGCGTCTCCCTGCATGTCGAGGCAGCACGCGCGGATCAGGAGAATTTCGGGATCACGCGCCCACGCCTCCGGCAGCGCGAGGCACCGTGCGTTCACCGTCTCAGCACCGGACTCGATGAGGAGCGGCACCCAATTGTCACGCAGGATCGACGCGGCGAGTTCGGGCGCCCCTGCCAGCATCGCGTGCACAGTGGCCTCGATCGGGAAGGACGGGGTGAGCCAGCGCGCCGCGGTGCGGTTCAGCTCTCGCACCCGCTGCTGACCGGCCCCGATCGCCGCAATGCGGCAGTGACGCGCGAACACCTCGTGCCAGCGGTACACGGGATCCCGCTCACCGTCGACGAAGCGGTCGATGAACAGGCCCTGACGAACGCATTCGTCAAGCAGCGCGGCGGCGTCGCTGCGGCCCGATAGTGCCTCCGCGAGGTCGGCCGTGACGCGGGAACAGGTGGTGACGGTGAGGATGAAATCGACGAGCTCGGGCCGCATATCCTGCAGTACGGTCCGAGTGATGTACTCGGCGAGGAGATCACCGTCGACCAGCGAGAACCCGTCGTGTTCCGTGTCGGGGCCGGCCGCGCTGAGCATGAGCCTGATGGCCACCGGCCAACCGTGAGACGCTTCGATGATCGCTTGCGTGCGCTCGGGGGTGGTCGGGATGGGGGCCAACGCTGCCAGATCTGCGATCTCGGTGCCGGTCATCGCGAAGGCATCGTGCCCAATCAAGCTGGCGGCGCCCGTTGCAAGGTGTTCGTTGAACCAGGAGTCGAGCTGGTGTGTGCCCGCAACAACGAAGAACACGTTGCCGCCGGAGTGCTCGTTCAGCACAGTAATGATGTCGTCAACGAGCGCAGCGGCCGCGAGGTGCGCGTCGTCAATGATGATGGTGACCTGCTGCGAGAGGCCGGCGAGCGCGCGACTCAGCCGTTCGAGCATGAGGTTCGCGTCTGGCGGATCAGGGACAATATCCAGGATCGCTTCGAGCCCAGACGTCTCGCGTGCCATCCGCTGCAGTGCGTTGAACACGCCCGCAAGCACCTGTTGCGCAGTGTTGTCGTGCCTGGTGAGGGTGAGCCACGCAACCGGGCCTGCGACGCTCGCTGCCCACGCGGCCAACGCCGTCGTCTTACCGAACCCGGAGGGCGCCATGAGCACGGCGATTTGCCCGCGGGCGCGGACCTCTGCAATCGCGGAGTCGACCCGGTGGCGGTGGATTGTGCCGGGCTTGGGCTGCGGAGGGGTGACGAGAAACCATGCAGAGGGAGTCCATTGCGTAGCCATAGTTGCCCCCTTCGGAGACCAGCATACTGATGCTCCGAGCCCCGGGCATCTGGTCATTCAGTGGAGCGCACGCAGCGAAAGCCAATATGGCTCGTGGCGGAGTCCTCCGGCTGGGGCGAGCGAGCAGCTGGCCGGTACTTCAGGCAGTACTCCGGCGCGCACAGGTGCGAGCCGCCCTTGAGCACTCGACGGGGCACCTGCGACCCGGGCTCGGCGCTGTCTGCCGCGCGCTGCGCGGCCGTACCGTTGAGCTGATTGGCGTGCGACCCGATGAAGTAGTCACTGGTCCACTCCCACACATTGCCGATGATGTCGAACAGTCCGTAGCCATTCGCGGCGAACGCGCCCACCGGCGACGTCCCCACCCATCCGTTTGCGCCGGTATTCAAATACGGGAACCTGCCGTGCCAGGTGTTCGCCATGATCTGGCCGTCAGGGTCTCGGTCCCGCCCCCACGCGTACGGCCCCAGCGTGGCTCCGCCCGAGGCTGCGAACTCGTGCTCGGCCTCACTCGGTAGGCGGACACCGGCCCAAGCGGCGTAGGCCTGTGCATCGGCGAACGCCACTTGCACTACCGGATGACTGCCTCTCCCGGTCAGGTTACTGCTCGGGCCGAGCGGGTGGCGCCACTGCGCACCCGGCGTCCATGTCCACCACTGTTGCCAGTCTCGCAGGTCAACCGGGCCACCCGTCGGTGTGAACACCAAGGAGCCCGGGGCGCGCCGCGCCGCGCTCAGGTGAGGAAAGTCGATCGCACTCAATGGACGTTCGGCGACGGTCACATACCCGGTCGCGGCAACAAACGCGGCGAACTCATCGTTGGTCGTCGGCGCTGCGGCCATGTCGAACGCGCGCACGACCCGTTCGTGCTGGGGGGGCCTCCTCCGCATAAAAATCGTGGGAGCCCATGTGAAAGCGCCCACCGGGAATACGCACCCAGCTCGGTGTGTGGACACGTGTGGCACGGGAAGTCCCCAACACTGTTCCCTCCTCCCAGATCCGCGATCACGACCCTTCCCATCCTCCCCCGCGCGGCGCGTGTGCGGATCATCCGCAGTTGATGAAAAGCACCCACTTCACTATCGGGTTCGCGAATCGATCCGGCACGCTAAACCCTGACCCCGTATCGCGGGGGCGCGGAAATGTTGAGTCAAGAAAGCTTGGTGCCACCCCATGAGTCCGAGGTTCGAGTCGTTGCAGCGTTCGGGCAGATCGTATCTGCGCCGCTTCGGCAGCAAGCAAACCCTCGGCAGCGATCTCAAGGCGGGCCTCGTGCTCGGCGTCGAGAGCGTCCCAGACGGCCTCGCGGCGGGGCTGCTCGCCGGCGTGAATCCGCTACACGGCCTATACGGCTACCTCGCGGGAACCGTCGGCGGAGCACTCGCCACCGGATCAGCGTTCATGACAGTGCAGGCCACCGGCGCGATGGCGGTCGTCATCTCCGACGTCCCACAGACCCAGTCGGGCGCGGACGCCGGGCGCGCGCTCGCCACGCTCGCGCTGCTCACCGGCGTCATCATGCTCGCGCTCGGGATCGCGAAGCTCGGATCGCTCGTCAGGTTCATTCCGACGGCCGTACTCGTGGGCTTCATCAACGCGGTCGCAATCAGCATCGTGCTCGGCCAGCTCGACAACTTCACCGGGTACGAGAGCAGCGGATCCAACCGCATCCTCAAAGCCTTCGACACCGTGCTGCACGTCTTCGAGTTCTCGTGGCCCTCCCTACTCGTCGGGGTGACCACCGTCGCCCTGATCCTGCTGCTCGAACGCACCCGGCTCGGGGCGCTCGCAATGGTCGTTGCGATCGTATGCGCCTCAGGGCTCGCCGCATTCCTCGGCGTGATTGCCCCCGGGAATCCCGTGCAGCTCGTCGCGAGCATCGCCGAGGTGCCGAATGCTCTCCCCGGGCTCGCGCTCCCCGATTTCAGCCTCGTGCTGCCGCTCATTGTTCCGGCGCTGTCACTCGCACTCGTCGGCCTCGTGCAGGGCGCGGCCGTGACCGGCTCGATCCCGAACCCCGACGGGCGCTACCCCGATCCCTCCGCCGACTTCCGCGGCCAGGGCATCGCGAACCCCGCCGCTGGGTTTTTCCAGGGCATGCCCGTTGGCGGGTCTATGTCGGCGACGGCGCTCGTGAAGGCGGCCGGGGCGAAAAGCGCGCTCGCGAACCTCATCGCAGGCGCCGTCATGGCCGTGACGATCCTCGCCCTCGGGCCGGTGATCGGCTTCATCGCCATGCCGGCCCTCGCAGGCCTGCTCATCCTCGTCGGGTTCCGCACGTTCAAACCGCACGACATCGTCATGGTGTGGCGGACGGGCCCGATCCAGGCGGCCGTCTTCACCGTCACGTTCGTGCTCACGCTCATCATCCCGCTGCAGTACGCCGTGCTCACCGGGGTCGGGCTCGCCGTGATTCTGCACATCGCTCGGCAGTCGAATCGAATCACGATCCGCCGCTGGGTGTTCGATGGCGACAGCCCCCTGCCGCGCGAGACCGCGCCCCCCGCGACCCTCACTCCGGGGGAACTCCTCATCCTCGCGCCATACGGCAGCCTGTTCTTTGCGGCCGCTCCCGTGTTCGAGGCACAGCTGCCTCACGTGCCGGCCCACTCCGAGCGGTCGGTCGTCATCATCCGGCTCCGTGGCAAAGAAGAGCTCGGCAGCACCTTCATCAAGATCATCGACCAGTACGCGGGTCAGCTCGCGACCGCCGGCGGTGCACTCATGCTCGTCGGCGTCTCAGACAAGGTGCGAGAGCAGCTCGCCGTCACCGGAGTTCTCACCCGGATTGGCGCCGAACGTGTCTTCCTCGCGACACCCGCGGTCGGCGACTCACTGACCCGAGCTGTCACCGCTGCCGAGCGCTGGGCGGCACGCGGATAACCGAGCCTGCGCATGACCGGCCGCACCCCGATCCACCAACCCTGCATTTCATTCAACGATTAGGAGATCACCCATGAGTTTTTGGGATTCGCTCTGGAACATCATCACCGTGTTCTTTTGGGCATTCGTCTTTATCGCAGCGCTCTACGCGCTCATTGCGATCATCACCGACCTGTTCCGTGACAAGCACCTCAACGGCTGGTGGAAGGCGCTCTGGCTCGTCTTCCTCGTGTTCGTTCCCCTGCTGACGTCGCTCGTGTACATCATCGCTCGCGGCGAGGGTATGTCCGAGCGTGGGGCGAAGAGCGTCGCTGAGGGCCAGCAGGCGGCCGAGGAGTACATCCGCTCGGTGGCGGGAAGCAGCCCGGCCGATGAAATCGCGAAGGCCCAGGCCCTGCTCGATTCGGGGGCCATCTCCGTCGAGGAGTTCACCGCGCTGAAGCAGCATGCCCTCGGAAGCGTGCAGCCTGTGTGACCTGCGGCTCGCGCACGTGTGCCCTCGTGATCTCCCTGCTCAGCGGGCGGATCACGAGGGCACACGTGTGTGTTCGGGGCTTCACGTTAGCCGCAGTTCAGCGCCTCAGTGATGTGCGTGTCTGCCTGCTCGAGGGCTTGGAACTCGCCCGACAGCGACTGCACGGCCTCTGGCACCGTCATGTCGGAGTCGACGTTCTCGACGGCAGAGTTGAACGCAGCAACTGCGTCTTCCAACGCGGTCTTGCGGTCGGCAGCAACTGACTCGAGCGATGCGCCGAGATCCGCGTATGCGCTCTGGACGCTATCGCGCGCGTCGGCGATCTCGCCCACCGTCGGCTCGTTCGCGAGGGTCGCCTTTGCGGCGGCGACCGAGTCGGCGAATCCGGCGTAGGCGTCGCACGCAGCAGCTTCATTCGCGACGGGGTCTGAGCTGCACGCCGTGAGGCTCAGCGATGCGGCGCCGAGCACGAGCAGCGAGCCGATAAGTGTGTGATGTGTGCGCATGGGAGGTCTTTCTCTCGAGAGGGGAGGATGCAGCTTCGATCCTCACCCGCTCGCGCGGGCGAGCGCCACTTCCGCTCACTGAAATCACCAGTACCGCATGAGGCGGTGCCTCGCGGCGCTGAGCATCGGCGGGGTGCGCGACGGCTGTCCGCGCGCTATCCTTCCCGTATGCCGACAGCCGATCTGAATCGACGGAAAGCTTCCGCGGCCACGCCCACTGTGGTTGTCACGGGCTTCGGCCTGTTGTTCCTCGTCTTCGGCGTCATCTTCGCCGCCAGGGCGGACTGGATCAACACAGCAATCTGCGCCGGCACCCTCGTCGGCGTCGCACTCGTGGCGTTCTGGGCGGGGCCCCGCCGTGCGATGCGCATGAGGCCCGCGGCAGCCCGCGACTCCACTGCGGCCCAGTCCGAGGGCGTGCGCGGATTCACCCGTTGGGAGGCTGTCGGTCACGCCGGGATGGCGTGTCTGTACGTCGCGGCGCTGTCCGCCGCCGTCTTCACCGGCGATTGGGGTTGGCCGCTCGCGGCGGCACTCTCCTCGCTTGTGGGCGTCGCGATGCTCGGTGCGCAGATCAGGCGAGGGTCCGTTCCATCTGACCGTGATGCCGTCAACGCTTTACTCTAGGATCCGCCAGGCTCGCGCTGCAGCCAGTCAAGGTTGATGCGCACGGCGATGTCCTCGACGGCGAGCGCCTCTCCGGACTCGCTGCGTGCGTCGATGGTGACCGGGGTGCCGGTCCCCCGGTCGACGAGTGCGAGTGGGCCGCCGCTGTGCTGCAGATACGTGTTTCCCCACTGCATGAGCGCGGCAACCGCTGGGAACAGGTCGCGCCCCATCTGCGTGAGCAGGTATTCGTGGCGGGTGCGCTGCCCAGGCTCACGGTAGGGGCGTTTCGCGAAGATCCCGAGCGCCACGAGTTTCTTCAGCCGGGCCGCGGCGACAGCGTCGGTGACACCGACGCGCTCGGCGAAATCATCAAACCGTGTTGTGCCGTAGAAAGCCTCGCGGAGCAGGAGCATCGCAGTGCGCGAGCCCACGACCTCCATCGCTTTGCCGATCGAGCATGCCTCGGTGTTCCAGGCGGATCGGTCGGCGAGGGGGCCTGCGAGCGTGACGGACATACGGTAATCGTAGCAGCTGACTTGCGTTAACCATAGCCAGACCGTACTGTCGAGCCATGGACCTTTTCACGCAGCAGCTCGGGGCTGCGCAGCCTGACACAGCCGTCGAGTTCGCGCCCATCGACCAGTTCCTCCGCGTCCCGCATGACGGCATCCGCGAGGTACCGCGCCAACTCTGGGGTTTCGGCGGCCTGCACGGCGGCCTCGTTGTCGCGGCGATGGCGGCTGGGCTGCGCGTCGCCGAGCCCACACTCCCATTGCGCAGCATCTCCGGGCGCCTGCACCGTTCCGTGCGCGATCCGTTTGCCGTCTCGGTCACCCCGGACGTCACGACCCGCAGTACGGCGTCCTACAGCTCCCGGATCCTCCCGGCAGCATCGCCCGCCGCCTCCGACGCAGCACTCGCGAGCGCCACCGCGCTCTTCGGCAGCGACGCCGACACTCCCGTCGCGGCGTTCTCCCCTCGTGCCCCGCTCGTTCCCGAGTGGCGCGAGGGTGAACTGTTCCGGCCCCCGCCCGCGTTTGTTCCCGTCGGCGGGCACACCGAGATCCGAGCGCTCGGCCCCAACCGGCCGTTCGCAGGCGGAGCAGATCCGACGCTCACCGCGTGGATCCGGATGGTCGAAGATGATCTTCCGCCCGACGAACTCCGGCTCCTCTTCCTCGTCGACGCCCTCGCCCCGTCGTACGCGGCAACTCTCTCCCGGCCAGCCGGTGTTCCGACTGTCGAACTCTCAGCGCACTTCAGCGGGGGCGCAGCAGTGTCACCCTGGGTACTCGTGGAAGCTCACACCACCGCGGTTACCGCGGGCGGCTGGGTGACGGAAACCATCAACGTGTGGGGCGAAGACTCCGCACACCTCGTGGAAGCCAGACAACTCAGGCTCGTGCGCCCCGCACGAACCTCGTAAGCTCAAACCAAGCAAAGAAGCTGAAAGGACAGCATGTTGAGAGACGCAGTCATCGTAGAGGCAGTACGCACACCGGTCGGGAAGGGCCGCCAGGGCGGCGCCCTCGCGGACGTTCACCCGGTCGATCTCCTCGCCCACTCACTGAGCGCGCTCATCGAGCGAACCGGCATCGATCCGGCGCTCGTCGACGACGTCATCGGCGGTGTGGTCAGCCAGGTCGGCGAACAGGGTGGCAATATCACGCGCCGCGCGGTGCTCGCGGCTGGCTTCCCTGACTCGGTGCCGGCGACCTCGATCGACAGGCAGTGCGGCAGCAGCCAGCAGGCGCTCCATTTCGCCGCGCAGGGCGTCATCTCCGGCGCATACGACATCGCGATCGCCGCAGGCGTCGAGTCGATGAGCCGCGTCCCCATGGGCATGTCCGTCGCGGGCACAGCCGACATCGATGGCGAAGGTCTCGCCGAGCGCTACCCCGACGGCCTCATCGACCAGGGATACTCCGCGGAGCTCATCGCCGCCAAGTGGGGCATCTCCCGCGAAGACATGGACAGCTTCGCGCTCAGCTCGCACGAGAAGGCCGACGCGGCGACTCGCTCGGGCGCGTTCGATGCGGAGCTCGCCCCGATCGCAGGGCTCACCCACGACGAGGGCATTCGCGCAGGGGGCACCCTCGAAAAACTCGCCACGCTCCAGCCCGCGTTCGTGAACGAGAAGATGGCTGCGCGGTTCCCGCAGATCAACTGGAGCGTCACCGCGGCATCGGCAAGCCAGATCAGCGACGGCAGCGCCGCGATCATGGTGATGACCAGCGAGAAGGCCGCAGAGCTCGGGTTGAAGCCACTCGCGCGCGTGCACAGCTTCGCGGTTGCCGGCGCGGATCCGGTCTACATGCTCACCGCGGTCATCCCCGCGACGCAGAAGGTGCTCGAGCGAGCGGGCCTCACAATCGACGACATCGACCTGTTCGAGGTGAGCGAGGCGTTCGCGCCCGTCGTTCTCGCCTGGGCGAAGGAGACCGGGGCCGACCTGTCGAAGGTGAACGTGCGCGGTGGCGCGATCGCACTCGGCCACCCACTCGGAGCGAGCGGCGCCCGCCTCATGACGACGCTCGTGCACGCGCTGCAGGACAGTGGCGGCCGCTACGCCCTGCAGACGATGTGCGAGGGCGGCGGGATGGCGAACGCGACCATTCTCGAGCGGCTCTAAGCGGTAGCGCCACGGTTCCCCCCAGCCGCCCAGGCTTCCCAGAGTCTGGCATATGTCCCACCAGCTGGTCGGAGCTCAGCGGGGGCACCGTCTTCGACGATGCCCCCGCGCTCCATCACAATCACCCGATCACACTTCTCAGCCTGCGACAGTCGATGCGCAATCATAATGACCGTCCGCCCAACGCAGGCCGCCCGGATGAGACCGTCGAGTTCCTGAGCCCCCACTCCATCCGACCCGGCGGTCGCTTCGTCAAATATCACGACGGGCGACTTCCCGAGCAACGCTCGTCCGACTGCCAGACGCTGCCGCAGCTCACTGTCGATGTCCGTCGCCCCGAGGTCTGTGTCGAGGCCTGTTCCCCACCCATCACGCCCGGCAGCCGCACGTATCGTTTCATCCGTGGCGCGCGGGTCAGCGAGTAGCAAATTCTCTGCAAGCGTCACTCCGAAAACGTGCGGGTACTGGTCAACCACCGTGACGAGACGCGCGATGCCGCTAGCATTCGTCAACACGGGGTCGGTATCGTGCACGCGCACGATACCAGCGCTCACGGCAAGATCGCCGGCGAGCACGCGAGCAAGCGTTGTCTTCCCCGCGCCGGAGGCCCCGACGAGTGCGACGACCTGCCCGGCAGGGACACGTATGCTGACATCGCGCAGCACCCGCCTGCCGCCAAGTTCTACGGACACCCGTTCCAACGCAATCGCTGCGCTTGGGCCTGCAACATTGCGGGGGCCTGGACAGGCGGCGATACCCCCAGACCGTTCAACACGATACTCAGGCTCCGCCGCGTCAACGACACCGACGACTCTGCGCAGCGCGGCACTCGCCGCCAGCAAGTCATCGATCACGAGCAGCAGACCATTCATGGGGGCGAAGAGCGCAAGCAGCACCAGCAGTGCGGTGGTGGCTTGCCCGACCGTCACGAGCTGTGCAGCGACGAGCGCAAAGCCAACGAGCAAGAGCGTGACCGTGCCCAGCATCTCTGCGAAACCGAGCCGCAGGAAGAACCGGCTTTGCACCACTCGGATACTCATGGCTGCGCGCACCACAGCCCAGGACCTCCTGACCGCCAGCTCCCGTACGCCGCCCATGGAACCGTATGCCCGGATCGCTTCTCTCCCCTGGAGCGCCTCATACAGGCCCCTGGATCGGCGGGCAACGATTGTGCGTTCTTGCTCGTACAATCTTGGCGCCCGCCGCAGGTAGGCCCGCACTGCGAGCACGTGCACTGGAATCACAACGACTATTGCCGCGAGAAAGCCGGGGTGGAGCGCGAGTAGGCCCATGAGCGTCATCCCAACCGCCGCCGCTGAACTTGCCAGCGTTGGGATAGGCCCGGAAATCGCTTCTCGCAGCGCGTCCACATCGTCGCTCCCACGAGAGGTCAACTCTCCGGCCGGAACGGCATCCGCAATGTCCCCTGGCAGTCCGAGCGCGGCGGCGGTCACACGGCTCCGGACACCAGCGAGGACGACTTCGAGACTGAAGGTGAGCAGTACGGCAGCCCCCGCGGAGACGACCGCCGCCCCGATAAGACCACCGAGCGCGACAGCGCCGATCGGAAATACCGCGCTGCGGTCGCCTGCTTGAACAGCGTCGACGAGCCTGCCGAGCGCAAACGGCAGCACGAGCCCGGCAGCGGCGGCGAGCGCGAACAGCAGCATCGACGCGAGGATGCGTGCACGCCACGGCCGCAATTCCGCGAACAGCCAGCGGCGAGCGCGTGCGAAGGAGGCAAGTGGTATCGTCGCGCTCATCCGAGGAGCTCCCGGTAGCCGGGGTCTGCTAGGAGATCGTGATGTCGCCCCCGCGTGTACCCTGCGGTTCCGCAGGCCACCACGGTGTCGGTGACTGCGAGGAGCGCTGGCGACGTCGTGATGAGGAGCACTGCTCGGCCACGGACCGCAGACCTCAGACGCTCTGCAATGAGCTGTTCGGTCGCTGGGTCGACGGCAGACGTAGGATCGTGAAGCACAAGCGCCGGTGAGGCAGAAGCGTAGGCGTGCGCGAGGGCCTCTCGCTGCAGCTCCCCGCCTGACAGTGCAGGGTCCACCGCCTGCGCCGCCTCGCGCAACTGCGTCGGCACCGCTGGCAGTGCCGCACCCGCAACCCGCTGGGTCGCGACGAGCAGCCGGGCAGCGAGTTCCCGCGCAACGAGCACTGAGCTGTCGTCCCCGTTCAGCCACATCAGGCCTGCTTCTTGCTGCCCGCAGCGCCGCAGCTGGGCCCCGAGCGCATTCGCGGGAGCTGAGGGGGCTGCCACGCCGACAATCTGTCCCCCGGAGACGCGAATCCGCTGCCCGAAAGCGTGCACCTCGAGAACGGGTGGATCCTCGTGAGAGCGTGGCGGGTGCTGCATGCCGAGAGGCTCGGGTCGGTCCTCGTCTTCAGCGAACAGCGCCAGCACGCGCTTGGCTGACGCTAGCGCCGCAAGCCACACTGTCGCCAGGTTAATCGCGAGTGCCTCGAGCGGACCGATCACCAGTTGAACGAGCCCGACGACGATCACAAGCTGGCCCACGGTAATCGCGCCGTTGAGCGCAAGAAATCCTGCCGTCACAGCGATCGCGACGACGAGGACAGCAGACATGCTCCTGGAGAGCGCGATGAAGCGCTGCTCCGCTGCCCGCGCGCGTTTCGTCGCCGCGAGCGCCGAGATGTTTGCTGCCGCGTGCTGATCGATGGCCCATGCCGCCGCGCCGAAGCCCCGCAGTGTGCGGGTGCCCATCAGCATGTCTGCTGTGACCGCGCCGACGTCCCCTATATGTTCCTGCTCGCGCTCCGTACGTTCGCGGAATGGCCGGCCAATGACTTCCATGGTGAGCACGAACACGATTCCGCCGCCAAAGACCGCGAGGCCGAGCGGCCACCAGATGAGCGTGAGCGCAACGCCGGCGTACGTGAGCGCAGCGAACTCTGCAGCGGGGAAGATCACGATCAGTACCGCTTGCGAGAGCCGAGTGACGTCGGAGCCAGCAATTGCGAGCATCTCCCCAACCGGCCGGTGACCGGCGATGCCGGTCGGTGCAATCAAGCGCTCAGTCAGCGCAGCCCTGAGGCTGTGCTGCACGCTCTCTACCGCGCGCAGCCCGAGGCGGGAGCCATACTGGTAGGCGAACACAAGCACCAGAAAGTTCAGCACCAGCATGGCCGCCCACCAGACAACATTCCCGAGGTTGCCCGCAGCGATGCTTTCGTCGATGGCAACGCCGATGAGCACTGGCACCGTAAACTCGGCGACCTGTTGGACTACCATCAGGGCGGCAGCGCCCCCGGCCAAGCCGGGGGCGGCTCCGACGGTGCGGAACACGAGCGCACGCGGGCTTCGGATGCCGGCGAGACTCAACCTGTGTGCGGTCATACCCGTGCCAGCGTGAGCAGCAGTTCACCCCACCCGATTGACCTGGCTGTCGCGCTGAGTCCTGCGGCGGCGACAACCGCTTCGAGTTCCGTGAGGGTGCGCGTCCCGACCCCTGTGGTGCAGAGCGCGCGCAGGTCATCGCCCGCGTCGTGATCGTCGATTTCATCGATACCGAGGAGCGTCTCGAACACGAGCACTCGGCCGCCGGCACCCGCTGCGAGTCGCAGCAGGTGCGCGGCGTCCGCGTCTGGCAGGTCGCGCAAGGCTCCGACAAGCAGCACGGTTCCGTCGGTCACTGGCCAACTGTCGAGGCCTGTGCCGTGCACGACTGTGACTCGGTCACGATGCCGGGCAGGGAGCACCGCCAGCTGCGCGGCGACGCGCGAGGGGCGTTCGAGGAGCGTTACGCGCAGTTCTTCGTCGCCGGTCAGCGCGGTAGCTAGTACGCTCAGCACCCCGTCGCCGGCTACGACGAGATGCTCACCCCGCGCGAACGGCACTTCCGCGCTGCCGAATGAGGTCGCGACATAACTGAGGTCGTCTGCCTCCGCCGCGATCAGTGCGGCGTCGAGCGCGGGGTCGAGCTCCCGGGCGGCCTCGCGGCCCGTTCCAACAGGAACACCCGTTCGGATCACGTCGAGCATCCCCGTGAGCGCGAGCTGTTCCTGTGCCAACGGGTCGGTGAGGTCAAGCCCCTCGGTTTCGGAATCGTCATCGAGGGCACTCCCGGCGCGCGTCAGCGCCCATCCGCCGTCTCGTTCTTCGAGAAGTTCGAGCGTGCCAAGGTACCGCAGGAGGCGCGCGAGTGAAGGAGCGTGTGCACCCACTTCGTTCGCCAGTTGCGCGGTTGTGCGCGCGCCATTCCGCAGTGCAGGCCCGATACCCAGGCTCACGGCTGCTCGCAGAGCGAACGGCGGCACCAGGTCACCGAGATGATGCAAATCCGCGCCGTCCTCATCGAGATCCACGTCGAGGTCATCTCCGACCGGGGCACGCCAGTAGCCGGTGACTTCGACCCGCTCTCGTGGCAGCTCGCGTGTGGTGCGGAGGTAGGTGCGGATCGGCCGGAGCACGCCCGTCTCCCCCGCAAACCAGCAGAATGGTTTGCCGTCACGCCAGGGCTCGGCGAGCGTTGCGTCAATGAGTGCAGTGGAGCGTGCGGCGGGCACGCCGTCCCGGTGCAGCCAGCGCACTTCGACCCCGACGGGATGATCTATCGCGAATTCACTGGCTGCATTATCGACCTCGAGGAGTGCGACGCCAGTGCTGTCACGAGGCATTGTTTCGCGCCAACGGGCGATTGCCGGCAGCGCGGTGTCGTCACCGCCGATGAACAACCAGTCCGCACCCACGGGGTGCAACCAGGCCATTTTCGGGCCGGCGATGTGGATCTCGGACCCTACGACCGCAGTCTCGGCCCAGTCCGTTGCGACTCCACGCGCGTGCCGCGCAAAATCCAATACGAGCACACCGGCGTCGGCGTCGAAGTCACGGACCGTGTAGGTGCGTGATTCTGGACGCGGGTCGCGGGGCCAGTCGATGAAGCGGTCGCGCTGCTCGGGCAAGCTCAGCTTGCCGGTCTCTGGGTCGGGGTAGAAAATCTTCAACTCGTCGTCGAAGCCGTCAGAGGCAAACTCGGGCAGCGTGAACCCGTTTCGTTCGCCGCCGCACAGTTCATGGCCCTCGAGTTCGACGCGGCGCATGCCTTCGCTCACATCGTACGCGCGGCGGACCGTGAGCCTACGGAGGCTGATCGGGTAGGTGAGTTGGGGTCGGATACTCTTCGCCATCGTCAGGTTCTCGTCTCGTTACTTGATGGTGTCTTCAAGCTGCGTGACCATTCGGTCGAGCACCCACGGCTGGCTCAGCGGTGTCGGGTAGGCCAGAGGCGAGGCTACGTCGTCGCCAAGGATCCCGTAGCGGCCTTCTTGAACTGCGCTCAGCTGCTGGAACAGCGCGTTGCTTTCTAGGGCGGTCTGCGTGAGGATGCCTTCGTCTCCGAAGGGGTACCCAACGAGCAATACGTCAGAGTCGAGCACATCAATGTTCTCGATGCTCACCGAGTTGCTCGCGTCGCTGAAGTCACTCGCGGCCGCCGGAAGCACGAACCCGAGATCAGTGAAGAAGCTCACGTCGCTGCCGTCATAGGTGACATAGCTGATCTGTGACGGGTGCATCACCGCGTAGGTGAGCGTCTGCCCCTGCCACTCTGGATGGGTTGCAGCAGCTTCGGCGAATGCTGCATCAACATCGCCGACAATCTGCTGTGCTGCGTGTTCGAGTCCGAGTGCCTTCCCGGCGAGCATGGTTCGGTCCGCCCATGTCAGGTCGGTGAGTTCCTGTCCTTCACCCCACGTGACGACTGGGGCGATGTCGGCAAGCTTCTCGTAGTCGTCGTCAAGGGTCCAGCCGCTCGTCGCGAGAATCACGTCGGGTTCGGCTGCCGCAATCGCAATGTAGTCAGTGCCATCAGTTGAATCGTAGGTCTCTAGCTCAAAGCCGCGATCCTCAAGTGCGGTCTCTGTCCACGCTTCGAAGTCGTTCCCGGCGTACTGTGGGGCGAGAATAGGTTCAACGCCCAGCGCGAGCGCGATGTCCAGGTCTACCGACGAGACGACCGCGACTTTCTTCGGCTGCGATTCGATTGTGGTGTCGCCCCACGGAGTATCCAGTGTGAGGGGATACCCAGCGGATCCTGCAGTGTCTGCTGCGTCCCCCTCCGACGGCCCAGCCGCCCCGCACCCTGCGAGGAGTCCCGCCGCCATGATCGCCGCCGTCACTACCGTCGCGCGTCGCATGATCGTATTCATCGTGTTCCTTCTTTCAGTCAAGGGTGTTCGATTCCGTCGAGTCGTCGCGAGTGATTCGCCCCCGAGGAAGAATCAGCGGCGACCCGGTATCGGGGTCTTGGATGACCCGGGAGGCGAGGCCAAAAACATCGGCGACGAACGCTTCAGTCGCCACTTTCTTCGGAGGGCCGACTGCCGCGATCTTCCCTGCTTTGAGCGCAATGATCTGGTCCGAATATGCGGCCGCCTGTTCGAGATCGTGGAGCACGAGCAATACGGTCTTCCCGTGTTCGTGCCGCAGGCGCGAGAGGAGCTCCAGCACCTCGATCTGGTGCGCAATATCTAAAAAGGTCGTCGGCTCGTCGAGCAAGAGAATCGGAGTCGACTGTGCAAGCACCATGGCAATCCAGGCTCGCTGGCGTTGACCACCTGAGAGCGAGTCAACGGTCCGCATTGCGAAGCTCGCGGTGCCGGTGAGTTCGAGTGCCTCGGCTACCGCTTCAGTGTCACCAATCGTTCCACGTCCGAGCGACCTACCATGCGGGTGTCTGCCGCGCCGCACAAGACCCGCGACCGTGATCCCCTCGGGAGCGAGCGGTGACTGCGGCAGGAGCCCGAGCTTGCGAGCGACCACTTTCGTCGGCATGTGGTGAATATCTGTGCCATCGAGGTAGACCGAGCCCCGGGCGAGTGGTTGAATTCTGGCCAGCGCCTTGAGCAGCGTCGACTTCCCGCTGCCGTTTGGCCCGATGAGAGTAGTGATGTGTCCGCGGGACACGGAAACCTCGAGCCCCGAGATCACCTCATGCTTCGAGTAGCCAACGCTGACATTCTCGGCACGGAGCGCCGGCGGATATTCGGTCATACGGATGCCTTTCTCCGGACGAGCAGTGCGATGAGCACCGGTGCGCCGAACAACGCGGTGATTGCCCCGGTCGGCACCGGGCTAATGAGTGGCAATGTTTGCGCTGCGATATCGGTCGCGCACAGCAGCACGGCACCAACCAGCGCGGCAACGATTGGAGCGTCGGGGACGCGCAGCGCCCTCGTGGCTATGGGCCCCGCAACGAGCGCAACGAACGCGATCGGTCCGGTCACCGAGGTGACAAGTGCTGCCAGTAACGTCGCAAGCAATAGTGCAGCGAATCGCACCGCCGACACTCGTATTCCCAGTCCCGCCGCCAACTCGTCACCAAGGGCAAGGTCGCTCAGGGCGCGCCGAATCAGCAGCACCAGCACGAGGCCGACGCCGAGTGCTACCGTGAGCAACGCTGCCGCGCGTGCGTCGGCCCCATTGAGCGATCCGATCAGCCATCGCATCGCTCGCTGCGTGCTCACTTCGTCGAGACGGGTGACGATGAACGTAACGATCGCGCTCGCACACGCCCCCACTCCGATTCCGATAAGAATCAGCCGGTAGCTCTGTACCCCGCCGCTCCAGCTCAGTGCGTACACGACGAGCGCGACGACCAGGGCACCTGCGAGCGCGCCCGCCTGCACACCGATGCCAGTAGCCCCGAATCCTGCGATGACGATCATCGCGCCGGCACCGGCACCGGAGGAGATTCCAATGATGTCGGGCGTGGCGAGCGGGTTTCCGAAGAGTCGCTGGGCGAGCGCGCCCGAGAGCCCAAATAGTGCACCGCCGAGGAGTGCCCCCAGCGCGCGCGGCAGATTTGTCCGGCGAACCACATAATCCGCAAGCCCATCGCTCTGCCCGAGTGCCGCCGGAATCACATTGTTGGCTGGAATGTGCGCGTCCCCGGTCAGGAAGAGCTGCACGACAAGCAGGGCACTGGCGGCGAACACAAAGCCGCAGATGACGATGGCGTGCCGCAGTCCCACTGCGCGCTGCTTCGCACGAATGTGCGCAGCGGTCGCCTGCACCTGCAGTTCGCGCGACCGCTCGGCCCGGCTCCGAACATCTTGGCTCACGATCCAGTCCTCACTCGTCGGCGGGCAAGGTACACAAAGAAGGGCGTACCGACAACGGCGGTCATGATGCCGACCTCCAGCTCGCCTCGGCCAGGAACCAGCCGAGCCGCGACGTCGGCGGCCGTCAGAAGCACTGCACCGGTGAGGATCGAATAGGGCAGCAGCCAGCGGTGCTCGGTTCCGACGAGGAGCCGAGCAACGTGCGCGGCAACGAGACCGACGAATGCCACCGGCCCCACAGCGGCGGTCGCGACAGCCGCCAGCAGCACGCCAACCCCCGCTGCCCAGAGACGAACCGGTCCAACACGGACTCCGAGTCCGGCCGCGACTTCGTCCCCGAGCGCGAGCGCATCGAGCGACTTCCCGAGTGTGAGGACAAGGAGCAGCGCGATCACGGCAAAGGGCAGGAGTTCACCAATCATCTGACCGCGCCCGACGAGCGATCCGACAGACCAGGAACGCAGGCTCGAATACACTGCCTCGTCTCGGACGGTCAGTAACGTGACGATGCTCATGAGGAGCGCCGCCACCGCAGCTCCCGCAATCACGAGAGCGATTTCGCGTGACGCAGTGGTAGTCGCGCGGCTGATAAACCCAACCGCGACGGCTGCGACCGCCGCACCAACGAGCGCAAACCAGAAATAGCCCCGCGGCTCGTGGACCCCAAACATCACAATACCAACCACGACGGCGGCAGCCGCGCCGGCCTCCACTCCGAGGATCCCGGGGTCCGCGAGCGGATTGCGAGTCACTGCTTGCATGATCGCGCCGGCTGCACCGAGACATGCGCCGACCAAGATCCCGAGCATCACACGCGGCAGGCGTTCCGTGAGCACGACAAGTCCGTTGTAGTCCTCTGCGGGTAGCCTCCCGAGCAACGCTTCGACGACGGTGAGGGTCGATATCTCGCGTGCACCGAGCGCGAGGCCAGCAAGGACCGATGCTCCGAGCAGCGCCGCAAGAACGATGAAGCCCACCGTGCGCCGTGATGCCGGTGCCCGGGGAACGTGGGCTCGCTGCTTTTCCCGGGTGAGGGACGTCGTCACTCGGCGCCCCTTTCTGTTGAACTGCGCGGAAATCTACCTTCGAGATAAGCTTAGGTTTACCTAAGTCTGATGTTTCCCACTCAACGTTCAAGGTCTCACATGCAGCGCCCAACCCTCTCCCCGGCCTCCGCCGACGCCCTCCCTCCAGCTTCCGACGATGAGTTGGACTGGTGGGGCCATGCCCCACATCGACACGACGAAGCGCAGCTCTTGTACGCCGCCAGCGGGACGTGCGCTCTGGATGTCGCCGGCACCCCGTTCACTGTCGACCAGCGCACGGCGGTGTGGATCGCCGCCGGTGCCGAGCACAGCGCACGCTTCGACGACGAATTCGTCCCGGTCAGCATCCTTCCCGCTCCGCCCCGACCGGGTCCCGGCAACACTCACGCCCTCCTCGTCAGTCCAGCGCTGCGCACCCTGCTGCTGCGCTACGCCCGCACCGACGAGTTCGCCGCACTTGGGCAGCTCGGGGCACGCCTGCGCGAAGCACCCAGAACCAGCGCACTCACTCGCACCGTGCCCCTCCCCCGAGGAACCCTGACAGGTCCCGTCGTCGCGGCGTTCGAAGCGGACCCCTCGCACGACAGCACGCTCGATGACTGGGCGGCAACCCTGCATTGCAGCGTGACTTCACTCCGCAGGGCATTCCTCGCCGAAACTGGGCTCAGCTTCACCGAGTGGCGCACGAGATTTCGTATCGAGCTGTCGATCCCGCTCCTCGAACGCGGCACACAGGTGAGTACCGTCGCGGCACGAGTTGGGATGACCCATAACGGGTTTACCAACGCGTTCCGACGCACCATTGGACACACACCGATGGCCCACCGGGCCGCGTAATCGCTAGCGTTGCGCCGGCAGCGTCACCTGGAAGACAGTGCCGCTCTCCTGCGACAACCAGGCGTCGCCGCCGAGCACGCGCGCGTTCTCGCGGACGATTGCCAGCCCCAGCCCGCTGCTCTCGCTGTTCGCGCGTGCGGCGCTCGCCTTGTAGAAGCGGTTGAACACCTGCTCGACGTGTTCGGGCGCTACACCGGGGCCAGCGTCGGCGACCGCGATGGCCATCCCTGCGTCGGTGACGTCAACCGTCACATCGACGGGAGCTGCGCCGTGCCGAAGCGCGTTCGTGACGAGGTTCGTGAGGATGAGTTTCACGCGAACGATGTCAGTCTTGACGATCGGCTCGCCACTGAGGGTAAACGTCACGCCTTCCCACTGCCGCAACTCGATGATCTCCCGCCAGAGCTCTTCGAGGTCAATCCAACGCGCCGAGACCTCGCTCTTGCCCGAATCGAACCGCGACATCTCGAGGATGTCGTTGGTGAGGGCAGCGAGATGCGTGGCGCTGCGCGCGGCAATCCCCCCAGCCGCCTGTCGGTCTTGCACCGTCGCCGCCTCAGTGTCGGCGGGAATCTCGGAGACCGCAACGAGGCTCGCAAGCGGGGTGCGCAGCTCGTGCGCAACGTCAGCAACGAGCTGCCGCGCGGTTGCCTCGCTCTGCTCGAGTTGTTCGATGGTCGTGTCGAGCCGCTCAGCCGAGTGCCGCATGGCGTCGAGCACCGCGTTCACGTCTGGATAGTCGGTGTCTTTCACCGGGGGTCGTTCCCGATCCCCTAAGCCATCTGCGACCTCGACGAGCTGCTGCAGCGGCCGTCCGAGCTGCCGACCGACGAGCAACCCGATGAGCGCAGCGGCCACGACAAACGCCGCGCCGATCAGGGCCCCCAGGTTGACGAGCCGATCGATCTCATCCTGCTGGCCCTGCATGTTGAACACGCCAAATGCCGCAATCGGGTCATTGCCTTCGCGGTCGTACACGGCGAGGCCCGCAGTGAACTCGAGATAGCCGTAGCGGCTGGAACGTTCGTATGCGGAAACCCCCAAGCCGTCGCCCAAGGCGTCCCTGAGATACTGCGGGACCTCTCCGATGGGAAGCGGCCCGCCGCTTTCCCCCGTGCGCAGGTTGATGAGCACGGCCGGCACTGAGAATTGTTCAGCAGCGAGCATGAGATCCGTAGGGTCCGGGGAGTCAGGCAGCGATTCAACGGCCACCTTCGTCTCGAACCGCAGCACATCATAGATTGCTTCCTGCTTCGACTCCAGGATGATGGATCGTGCGTTCCAGACGAGCGCTCCCGCGGTCGTCGCCGCAACTCCGACGGCGACAGCGACGACCGCGATGGTGATGCGGGTGCGCAGGTTCGGGCGCCACGTGCTGCGCATCATCCGAGTCGGTATCCGAAGCCGCGAACCGTGTGGAGCAACTGCGGATCCGCCGGGTCTTCTTCAATCTTTAACCGCAGGCGCTGCACCGCCGCGTTCACGAGCCGGAGATCCGGGACGTCAGCTGACCCCCACGCCTGCTCGAGTAGCTGCTCACGACTGAGCACCTGCCCCTGATGCTCGAGCAGGGCCATGAGCAGTCGGAGTTCGTTCGGCGAGAGTTCGAGCTCGACGCCGTCGCGGGTGACCACGGGCGATGCGAGGTCGACCCGCAGCCCGCCATACTCGAGCGCGGTCGCGGCTTCCGGGTCGGCGGTCGCTGGCCGGCGGCTCCGCATCACCGCACGGATGCGTGCCTCAAGCACCCCGGGAGACACGGGTTTCACCACGTAGTCATCGGCACCCGAGTCGAGTCCGCCGATCACGTCACCGTCGTCGTCGCGCGCGGTGAGCATGATGATCGGCACGTCCGAGTCCTGGCGAATGTGCCGGCACACACTGAACCCATCGATGTCGGGCAGCATGAGATCGAGCAGCACGACGTCCGGCTCGTCGGCGATCGCCGCCCGTGCGCCGCCGGCGCCGGTGCCCTCAATCTGCACGTCGTGGCCGCGCTGGCTCAGCGCAAGCCGGTATGCCTGTGCGAGCTCGGGGTTGTCCTCGACGACGAGAATCTTCAGCATGCCACTCCCTAGGTTGTGCGGGCGCCTCGCGCATACGCGGACTCGACGAGCATCGCGGTGAGCTGAGCAAACGTTACGCCGTCTTCTGCAAACATACGCGGCACTTGCGAGTGCGCCGTCATTCCGGGCATCGTGTTGATCTCATTGAACACGAGTTCGGTGCCGCGCACGAAGAAATCGACGCGCGCGACGCCCTCGCACCCGAGCGCCTCGTAGATTGCGCGGGCCGCGCGCCTGAGCGCCTCGCCCACCGCGGGGGTGACCTGCGCCGGGAGCAAGAAATTGGGTTCGGCATCGTATTTGAGCGCGGTGTCGAACATCTCTTCCGTCCCCTTGCCGATCTCGAGCGGCGGCGGAATGTGGATCTCGCCGCTCGCCAGGCGCAGCACGGCGACATCGATCTCGCGGCCGACAACGAACTCTTCGATGAGCACGCGGCTATCAATCGTGCGCGCCTCGGCGATCGCGACCGCCAACGCGTCATTGTCTTCGACGCGTGCGGCACCGTAGCTCGAGCCGGAGGCGACGGGCTTCACGACGAGCGGTAGCGGCATCTGCGCCGGATCGCCGTAGATGCTGTCGCGGTCGAGGAGCACACCGCGTGCGGTCGCGACGCCGAGATGTTCGGCGATGAGCTTCGAGGCCCACTTGTCCATCGCGAGCGCGCCGGCCCGCACCCCCGAGCCGACGTACGGGACGCCGACACACTCGAGAAATCCGGCAAACGTGCCGTCCTCGGTGCTTTCGCCGTGCAGCGCCGGGAACACGACATCGCTGTCGCGCAGGCGCCCGATCGCCTCCGCGATCCCGATCTGCTCCCCCGCGAGCGTTTCCCACTCGCCGTCGCGGCGGATCGTGAGACCGGTCACCCGGTGCCCGCTCTCGCTGAGCGCCTCGCGCACCGCCGCTGCCGATCCGAGGGAGACGAAGTGTTCCGCGTTCGCGCCCCCGCCAATGACCAAGACCTGTGTTGGTGCACTCATCGTGCCCACCTTTCATCTGCGGTTCGCAGCACCCTACTGCGCCGTACTCCAATTCGCGTGACAATCTCGTGTTCGATCGTGCCCGCCCATGCGGCCCAGTCGCGCGCCGTCGGCTCGCCCCGGTCGCCGGGGCCCAACACGAGCGCGACGTCGCCGAGTTCGACAGGATGCTGCCCGACGTCGACGACGATCTGGTCCATCGAGATCCGCCCGACGATGGGCAGCCGCTGCCCGCGGATGCTCACCTCAGCGCGGCCCTGGGCGGCCCTGGGCAGCCCGTCGCCGTACCCGATGGGCAGTACGGCCAGCGTTGTCGCCTCGCCGGTCACGTGGTCGTGGCCATAACCGACCCCCTGCTGCGCGTGCACTGCCCGCAGTTGCGCGACGGGCACGGTGAGCGTCAACGCCGGCGCGAGGTCCGCCCGCGCCGCCGGATCGATGCCGTACAGGCCCGCGCCGACGCGGCTCATCGAGAACCGCAGGTCAGGGCGGTGCAGTGCTGCCGCTGACGCGGCAAGGTGCAGCTCGCGCGGCGTGAGCCCGCGCCGCCTCGCCGCGCGCACACCGTTCGTAAACCGCAGCCGCTCGGTGTCATTCTGCGCGTGGCCGGGGTCGTCCGCGTTCGAGAGATGCCCCATGATGCCGACGACGTCGATCCGGTCGGCTTTTTCGAGCTCGCGCGCGGCGATACAGAGCACCGACCAGATCTCGCTCGGGGCACCGTCCCGGCTCATCCCGACATCGAGGTGCAGGTGGACGCGGGCGGCCGTGCCGTAGCGCTCCGCCGCGGCGGCGATCGCGTACAGCTGTTCGATGCTCGTGACCGCCACGTCGATGCTGGCGGCGATCGCGTCGGCCCACGCGGCGTTCACCGGGTTGAGCCAGCTGAGGATCGGCGCGGCAATGCCGTCGGCGCGAAGCGCGAGCGCCTCGGGGATGCTCGCGACGCCGATCCACGTCGCCCCGTTCTCGAGCGCGATCTGTGCGACGTCGCCGTGCCCGAACGCGTCGGCTTTCACGACCGCCATCACCGACGTGCCGGTGATGCGTCGGAAGTGCTGCACGTTGCGCGCGACCGCCTGCCGGTCAACGTAGAGTTCGGCGAGCCGCGCCTCGCTGACGCTCATGCGGCTTCGCTCGCATCGGCGAGCATGACCGGGCATTCGCCGCCGGGCTCGGTGAGTAGTTCGAAGTGCCAGCTTTCGTTGACGAAGGCCCGGCAGAGCCCGTAGCTCGCCCCGTACTGTTCGAGCCACAGCGCTGGGTCGACGCGCGCAATGTCAACGGCCTCGCCGGTGACGTGCTTCGAGCCCTCCGGTGTGCTCACGAACTCGCGCGCCGCGCTCTCGCTGCCGTAGTCGGCGATCGCGTCCTGCAGCAGGCCGGCCTGATAGTCCGCGCTGCGCCAGCCGGAGGTGAGCAGGATCTCGATGCCATCCGCCTCCGCATCCGTGGCTGCGGCCTGAATTGCCTCGCGCACCGCAGGGTCGAGCCGACTCACGGCCGGGTGCTCGGTGTCGAATGGCGAGATTGGGTCGTTCATGTCGATGGCGCCGGTTTCGCCGTCATCGTGCGCGGCACTGGCTCCCGGCACGCCTGCGATCCCCGCGACCCCTGGGATCTTCGACGCGCCCGCCATCAGCGACAGCGTGACACCAGCAGCAATGGCCGCGGCGACGAACGTCGCGATGACGATTGCGACCATGCGACGCCGCCGCATGACTGCGGTCGGGTGGTTCGGGTAGCCATTGCGCTGCGGGGAAACGTACGTTTCCCGGGGAAGTCTCGACACGGTGTGTGCTCCTCTCGCTCAGCCAAGCTGGCGGTGGGCCCGCTCTGGGCCGCGATACACACACTCTTCCCGGCCCGGTCCAGCCGTCCGACACGGGTCGGTTCGGTTCGGCTACGGTCGCCTGAGAGTTTGCTGGCAGTCGAACAGGCGCGTCTTGCCTCCGGCTAAAAGCGGTCGTCGAGGATCGCTGGGAGCGTGAGATCGCGCACGAACGCGGCGGGCGACAGCTCGAGCAGGGTCTGCACGATCCGCACGACGTCGTGCACGGGAACGAGCTGACCTGCGCCGCGCTCGGCAGCGTCCGCGACAGGCACGTCGAGGCCGTCGTCGGTGTTCAGGTAGCCGAGCTGCAGCGTCGTGACCGCGAGCCGGTCTTCTCGGTAGCCCTCGCGCAGCGCGTCAGCGATGCCGTGGATCGCGAACTTCGATGCTCCGAATGCCACCTCGGGCCGGCCGCTCCCCCGCAGCCCCGAGGTGGATCCGGTGATGATGACTCGCGGCTGCGTGTGTGTGAGCAGCCCGGGGAGGAGCCGCCGCAACACGAGGATCGCCGCGGTGACGTTGGTCTGGATCAGCGCCTCGATCTCGGCGTCAGCATCAGCACCCGCACGCGCTGCGCCGCCCGCGAATGCGTACGCTTCTGAGAACGCCGCCTGCTCCCAGATGCCCACGTTCCAGATGACGGTGTCGAGGCCTGCCGGGATCGCCGCCGCGATCCCGCGCGCCGCCTCGGCCGGCCGCGACAGGTCAGCAGCGATCCAGCCTGGCCTACCGTCCGGAATCGTGCGCGCGACCCCAACGACGTCGTGCCCCGCGGTCGCCAGGCCGTCAGCAAGTGCACGCCCGAGGCCTCGGCTCGCACCGATAATCAAGATCGTCATGGGAGTCCTCTCAGGGCGCCGCCCGGGAAACAGCCAAACGCGGCCACCGCTGGGGCAGCCGCGCTCGGTCGAGGCGGGGTCGCTGGACCCCGCTGCTTACTTCTGGACCGCTGCGAAGCGGCGAGCGACGTCGTCCCAGTTCACGAGGTTCCAGAACGCCTTCACGTAGTCGGCGCGCACGTTCTCGTAGTCGAGGTAGTAGGCGTGCTCCCAGACGTCGAGCTGCAGCAGCGGCGTGACGCCGAGCGGGGCGTTGCCCTGCTGGTCGAACAGCTGGAAGATGACGGGGCGCTTGCCCAGCTCGTCCCACGCGAGCACCGACCAGCCCGAGCCCTGCACGCCCATCGCGGTCGCGGTGAAGTGTGCACGGAACTGCTCGAGCGAGCCAAAGTTCGACCCGAGCGATTCGAGCAGTTCGCCCGTGGGGTCGCCGCCACCGTTCGGCGAGAGGTTCTCCCAGAAGATCGAGTGGTTGATGTGGCCGCCGAGGTTGAAGGCAAGATCCTTCTCGAGCTTGTTGACGTTCGCGAGGTTCCCCGAGTCGCGGGCCTCGGCGAGCTGCTCGAGCGCGGTGTTCGCGCCGGTCACGTAGGCCTGGTGGTGCTTCGAGTGGTGCAGCTCCATGATGCGGCCCGAGATGTGCGGCGCGAGCGCCGAGTAGTCGTATGGCAGATCGGGAAGAGTGTAGACGGACATGTGAGTGTTCCTTTCGTTGGGACTGTGGGTGGTGGTCGCTGCGCTACAGGCGTTCGCCGAGTCTCGTGAAGGCCCGGTCGCGGTACGCCATTGCCGCTGCCGCATCCGGTTCGCCTGGAGCCGCGTGGATCTCGAGCACCTCAGCGACGACGAGCATCGATCCGCCGACCGAAATCTGCTGCATCGACCGTGCCCGAAGCGCGGAGTTCACGCCGACGAGGTGCGGCTCACCGGTGGGGAGCGTCGTCCACCCCTGCTCCGGGGTGAAGCGTTCGCCGCCGGAAACGGCGAACTCCTGCGCGATGGCAGCGTGTCGTGCATCGAGCAGGTGTACAAGGAAGGAGTCAGCCGCGAGGATGAGCCCGGCGCTGCCCGTCGTGCGGGTGACCGAGAATACGAGGGCGGCCGGATCCACCGCGACCGAGGCGACGCTCGACGCGGTCAGCCCGACCGGGCCCTCCGGCGTCGCTGCGGTGATGAGCGCGACCCCGGCCGGGTGGAAGCGGAACGCCGCTTTGAAGTCGTTCGCGAGTTCGGCAGCGTGCTTCGCCGCCGCGTCGGTCATCACCTGGGTC